>VMSR01000167.1 GCA_013792075.1 Desulfobacula sp. | reverse complement strand
TATTATTGAACCTGTGCTTGTCCCATATATTAAATCAAAATGTTCATACAAAAGACCGCCTAATTTCATTTCAAGTTCTTTTAGAACCCCCAATGTATAGACACCCTTTGAGCCACCTCCATCTAATACTAAAATTTTAAATTCTTTTTCATTCATTGTTTTGATTCAATTAAAAATTAGCCTTTATTCCAAAAATCAATCAATTCTGAACTAAATGCAAGGCAATCGGCAGTATCCCATTGTTGGTCTGACGTACCGAATAAATATCTCTGCATGTTTTGACAGACAAAAGATTTTAGATTGTCTTCTTGGGTATTATATAGGAAATTTAAAATCCCCACAATAATATCAGAATAGCTGTTATGATTGTATGTGATACTTGGGACATTATACAACAAACATTCAATAAAATACGAAGGTGATAAATTCTCATCGATCATCCCGGCTTCAACCATGCGTGAACGCATATTTTTTATAATTCGAATAGAGGGTTTATAATTGTTTGTGGCATCTGCGTTTTTGTCTGCACCATTTCTAAAATGCAATTCCGGGAAATTAACGACTTCATTTTTTGTTTCTGTTTCCCAAAAAACAATTCCCCTGGCATAGTCAGTTGTCTTGAGTATTGAAAAACTATTGTATTCCCTATATTGTGCGCAAGGAACTATGTCAGCATCTAACCTTCCATTTTGTCCACGCACTTTTATTGATCTGTTCCCAACCTTGACGCTTGCTTCACCGTAATAGTCATTAAGTTTTTTAATTATTGCAGTCTTAAAATCGGCTAATGTGTATTCCCCGCTGTCATGATGCTCATTAAATTCTTTTAATTGATCAGCGGGCAGTTTTTCTTTATTCGAATAAAATATAGAATCAAGTTCTACCACCACGTCAACATCGCTATTCCCACGAATATTTGTTGTATTTTTGTAAGAACCTTGAAGATAAATGTTATAAGAAAGACCACTTTTCCAATTAACACTATCAATACAGGATTTTATAGAATTGTAGGTATTAGCCGAAGATGTTGTCGCCCCTTGATTTGACCATGTTTCTAATTGGGATTCACTGAATGGCATATTATCCTGCCTTTTTTAATGATATATAAACTCCGCATGATTCTTATTTTTTACTGAAAGTTTTTCTTATATTGATACATGCATTTATTAAAACCATATCAGTGTTGAAAATTGGTGTAAAGGCTATAATTTTGCTTAACAAGTATATGTTTCCGTTTATCTTATAAATTTAAATGCTTGGGAAAGAGCATGGCCAAATGAATCAAAAGTTCATTACGGTATATTGAAGTAAAAATGACAGACCAGTAAATATGTCAAAAAAGATCTACTTCCCGGATTTTTGATTTGGGACTTTTCTTGCGTTGTTCCTGGATAATGATGCGGATCTGGCGGGTGGTGAGTTGGTAGGTAATGGCAAGTTCACGAAAATTAAAACCGTTAAACTCTTTGTAAATTTTTCGGTCACGACCGGCCCGGATAACCGAGTCCGGTTTGGGAAAATAGATAGACTCGCCCCCGAATGTGGTCAACAATTTCTTTGCGGCAGACACCCCAACAGCGTCCACCACATCAATCATATCCCCTTCGAAGTCGGTTCTATCTATTTCATCCCATTGGTTCATTTAAAATAAGTCTTCCTTCTTTATAAAGCAGCCATATCAAGGGTGATGTTCTGCCATTGTCCTTCCGGGCCGGTCCTATTGTATATCCTAAAATAAGACTTGGATCCTGCCACTTGAAGGCTGTCTGTAATGGCAGTCATGGCTTTTTGCCAGAGCGCATCCTGGATGTTCAGCCGCCGCAAAGAAAGAATACGCCTGGTATTTATCCGGCCCTCCTGGTCAACGGCAAAGGCATCATTAATAATGGTCCGGACCTCTGCCCGGCTGTTCTCGGTCCATCTGTTCAGGCAGTCGTCAATCATTTTCTTGGCCACTTGCAGGCGTTCATCAAACACAAGGTATTCACTGATCTGGACCTGGGCCTTGTATCTCATGTCGTAGCTGTACAGGGTCAGGTTCCCCTTTTTCCCGCCGAGCTTGACGTCATATTCCTGAGCAGACAGGTCCACAAAGGCATCAATCTCGCTCATGGCCATGTCCTTAAAATCGCTCATGGCCTTTTGCACCTTCCGGGCGTTATCCACCAGGTTCCGGACCAGGCCGTCCCGGGTCTTGTCAATTTCCTTTACATTGTCCACATGGACAAGACGGCCCTGGCCGTCAGACATATAGTCGTTTATGTTCATTTCTATTGCCTTTTTTTGAGGGGTATAACGGTTTCTCTGGCAGACTTTACACCAGGAACTCATGCCGTCTTTGCTTTTATTATCCACAGAAAAAATATCAAGGGTGGCCTCCAGAAAAGGATCCCCGATATGGTCCTTGTTTGCACATTTTTTCTTTTCAGGTATTTTCAAGTTTTCTCTCCTTCTTATGTTGACGGTTTTGATGAGTCACCATCATTTGAACCAATTTTAGAAGGTCTTCAGGTCCCAGCCATTGGGCTGTTTCAACTTCAAAGCGTTTTTTTGCGATGGCATCCACATAGCCCCAGGTAAGCCCCATATCCAGGATGATGGCCTCCAGTTTTTTCATGAGGGCTTTTTTACCATGGGGAAGGTTGCTGACATTTCGTTTTGACCGGGTCTTTGATGTGGTCTTAAATCCCAGTCTCTGGAATTGCCCCATGAGTCGATCAAAGGTTTTGTCCGTCAAATCTTTTGAGGTTTCCGCCCCCACGCTGGACAGCAGATCCCGGTATTCCGCCTCCTTCATGCCGACCTGGGCCTTGGCAATATGGATCACGGCTTTTTTCTTATTGCTAATCATATCGCCTCCTTGACCGGATAACATTTTGCGTGCTCCCAATCCGGATCACAACTGAATTGACACTCTTCAATCCGTGTGTGGGGTTTTGAGTGCGGGCAATCCTGGCGTGATTCGCAATCACTGTCCCTGCATATAACCAGGGCGGGAGAACTCATCTTTTTTAAAATATTTTGCATCAGTGTCTTAATCATTTTTTTCCGCCTTTCCCTGTTTGAATCTGGGCATCCCGTATTTTGCCGGAGCCCAATTTGCAGCCGGGATGGTGGCCCTGTCGCCGCAATTTGAACAGGCACTGCCGGTCCTGGAGGATTCAAACAAATATCCGCATTGAAGGCAGCAAAGCATGAATAAACGAGGCGGTCTTTTCTTGACCTTCGGTCTAAACCATCCTGTTACGATTCTGCTCATACATTCTCCTTTCTTGACAATGCCAGCCTGCCCGGCTAACATTATCAAAGCAATGTGACCATTGCGGTTTTGGCCTGGGAAGATGGTGGTGCATCTCCCGGGCCTTTCTTTATCCCTCTTCAAGGATGTAAGAGAGTCCTTTTTTGATAATATCCAGGTGCTCTAATGCCTGGGTTGCCGTATCCTTTGACCTGAAGGCAAGGCCGGAACAGATCAGGCGGTTCAAGTTAACCGTTGCCATGACCAGGGGATCCGGTTCAAAGGCTTCAACATTGGGAGCCTGGGCTTTATTCTTCCCCTTAAGGGTCAGGCGCCACAGCTTTTCCTGTCCTGAGCCGTAGGTTCTTTTCACGCCTGCCTCCTTGAGATAGCCGTCCGCCCGATATTGTCTGAACCGCTTGTACACATAAGCGGTTGAGGAACTGGCAAGTCTGGCAATCTCTGCGGCAGAAAATGTGGTGCTGATTTGCATGGCCCTCCAGATCTTGTCGACCCCTTCAATCCCGGGTTTTTGAACCAATTCACAAAACTGGTAAAGGCCGTGATCAATCCGGCGCAAATATCCTCCTTTAACAAGGTTATCAAATGCATACTTGGTCTGATCCGATGAAAGGCCCAGGCTTTCCCGGGCTTCCTTTTTCTTTACAATGCCGTTGGCAGCTGCAAAGTTTTTTACCATTTCTGTAGATGCGGACTTCATCATCTTGGCTCCTTTTCAGGGGTGGGTGCTATCCGCCTGTCAGGCAGGGCCTCTATCATTTCAAGCGTGATGGTTTTGACCTTATTGGCCCTGGACTGGCGTTCAAGATCCACCATCAGATGATACAGCAGCCGAAAGGATCCCTGACAACGTCTGACCAGTTCTGCCGATGCTTCCGGCATTATTTTCAGATCACAGGCTTTCATACCGAAAATGGCAACATCCTCGGTCCTGACCGGTCCGAATTCCACCACCCGGGTGACCCGTTCCCAGATCCTGCGCCTGGCAGTGAGCCTGCCATAAAGACTGGGCTCACCGATCATGACAATGGGAGTACCGGTCTCATCGTGGATATCCCTTAAATGTTCGATATTGCCATTGGACAGGCGGTCTGCCTCGTCCATGAGAATCACCTTGGGATTTCTGTCCAGTTCTTCCATGATGATCTGTTTGGCCTTACCCGCATAGCTGGGCTGCATGCCGTTTATCTTGTGACAGATCTGGGCCAGCATGGCCCTGGGGGTCCAACCTTCAAAGACCCGGATATAAATGGTTCCCGGAGTTCTGACGGCATACTCTTTTGAGCACTGGGTCTTGCCGCGACCAGCATATCCCCACACCACCATGAAGCCGGGCTGGCCTTTTGCCGTATCCGTGACAACACCGGCTGCCTCTCTGAAGGCCATGACCCGGGATGTTTCTATAAAAACGTTTTTCACTCAACCTCCTTTATTCAAAATTATAAACAAGTTTCAGATCTTCAAACCGCTGCCGGTAGTTGGTGAATTCCGGCAGCAATTCAAATTCATTCATAAATTGCCGATCCGCTGTCCCGGGTTCCCGGCCATGCTCATGCACCAGCTTGAAACACCATTCATAATGCTCCAGGTCGGAGGACCAAAATTTTGGCCTTGGGATCTCAGGCAGAATATCCTTTTCTGCTTCCGCCTTTTCCATCACCAGCTCAAGGCGTTTGATTTCTTTTTCCGTCAATTTTTCAGGACTGTTGGATCGTTTTTTATTATGATTGTTTTGTGAATTGGCATCAGGCAGCACCGGCACTTTCTGGGCAAACGGCAGGATATTCAGGCTGTCCTGGGCCTCCTTGGTAACGCCCATGGCTTCAAGCTGTTTGATGGCCTCGTTCTTATGCCGGGCCAGGCGTTTATTATGGTCTTTTACCTGGGCCACAGAGACTTCATCCCCAAAGAGGCTGGCCATGGGGTGCAGGGCCTGTACCGGATATGCTTCTCCTAAATAATCCCCGTCCTTTGTATAGCACCAGACCGTTCTCAGGTCCGCCGTGTTATAACGGGCAATGATCTTCTGTTTTTTTGACAGATTGTGCAGGCAGTCTGCCTCATAATCGATTTTCCATAGGGTGATCCTGCAATTGTGGGGCAGGACATCCTTTCTCCATAGAAAGTCATGGTTGAGCTGTACCGGGTCGATTCCAGGGCCTCGGCCGGGCAGGAATATCTCTTCAGGGGTTCCGTTAAGCTCCCGGTGGGGTTGCCTGGCATACCAGTTAAAATAGGCGTCAAGGATATGAGCGGCTTCCCGGATGGTGGGGATCCAGTTGTTGGTCCTGGCCGTATGCCATGCCTTCTGAAATTTTTCGTTCCGATGCATCCAGGCGGGTTTGGTGATAATCGAATCCCCGCAATAGGAGGGCATCATGAATTCTACCTGTTCCTGGACCGTCCGGAACCACCTTTCAACCACCTTGGCCCGGCCATTATAAGGCTTGGCAAAGGTAACCGCAGTGCCCACCCTGGCGTACAGCCCGGTCATGGCTTCAAAATCAGGATCCGTCTCTGTAAAAACCTTGGCCTTGAAAGCCTTGCCATTGTCCAGGTAGACACATTCCGGATACTTGCCCAGGGTTTCCACGGCATTCCTGAATGCCGCCAGGATGGCAATGGAATCTTCATCCGGCATAATCTGCCATCCCACCGGATACCGGCTGGCCCAATCCAGGAAAACAATCAGTTTCATCCGACAGGGCTTCCCTGTCACAGGGTGGAGGATAAAAAAGTTTAAGGTCTTGCCGTCCGCCACCAGGCATTGACCCACCTCAAGCAGTCCGGCATCCCTTGTGGCATAGGGACCGTATAAATCCTGATACGCTTTCATACCATCCCGGGCCAGGCAGATCACATGGGCGTTGTATTTTTCAAAATCCATGAGCCATCTTCTAAAAGTGGTTTCATGGGGCTTTTCTTCGGATCCTGCCTTTTCCAGGGTCAACCAAGCTGCCCGGACCGCCATGATCACGCTGGGCCTTGAGGCATGAAGATAGCATTTGAGGAACACGGCCTTTGCCTGCTCTGACAGTTTGCGAGTTCGATATTTGTTGGTGCCGTGTATTTTCCAGCCGCCTCTGCCGTCACACAGGGCCAGGTAATTGTCGTCATTGTCCCGCAGCTTTTTATCCAGGCTATCAAGGGTCCGTTCCTTGATCTCTCCGAGGGTTTCAAAAATATTCGGCAGCAAGAGACCCGCGTTATAGGCCAGAAGAAAATTCTTGGCAGCTTCGCCTTTTTGACCCCAACCAGCCTTTTGCTTGCTCACCCTGAAGGCATGGACCAGATTGTATTTCGCAAGGCCAACCTCTTTAGATTTCTGGGGGATAGGTTTTTCATGTACTGCTGAAATCCTGAGATTACCGGTGACAGCTTCTCTGACTACAAGACTTTCCTGAACCTGTAGGGGCAAAAGATCCCTCACAAAGAACAACTCATTGCCGCCTCTTTTTTTGGTTTTGACCACGGGCCAGTTATCTTTTACGGCTCTGAGCCGGACCGCTTGTGATCCGAGATCCATGGCCTCTGATATCTGTGATTCTGCCACAAGATTCATGTCTGCCTCCTAATCCTCGCCTTCCGCTATTTTGACCAGATTTTTAAGCCATTTGGCCGCCTCTTTTTTTGAGGTGGTTTTCCAGCCGGTGTTCCTCTCTTCTGACAAGATATCCAGCATCACCTGGAACTGCTTTTTAAAGAGGTTGCTGACCAGCTGGGTGCTTTCTACGGCCTGCTTCTGATTTTTAAGCTTTTTTTTGACCGCCTCCCCCCGAAGCTGTTTGGCAGCCTTATTAACCAGGGAGGCTGTCAGTTTTTTACCGTCATTGAGCTGTTCCAGGACCATACCCCAGGCTTTGACCTGGTCATCGGGGTCCAGTTTGGTCAAGGGGCGGGTCTGGGCCTCATTTACAGGGAGGATGATTTCTATTTGGGGTGGAGTTTCTTCTGGATCTAATTCGGAATTTGTAACCAATTGGTTACATTTTTCTTCCAAGAAAAGCACCATTTGATAAGACTGAATTTGTCTGTGAGCATGCATCCGGCTGATATCCCAGATGTCTTTACAGTATTTTTCAAAAGTCTTGTGGGTCTCCCGGTACAATCGGTTGTCTCGGATTTCTGCCAAGGAACCACCCACTTCCAGGAAGGTGTTGAGGCCCTTTTTGATGATTTTTTCGCATTCCTGGAATCTGACCTTTTCTGAATCGGTCAGTTCGATGGTGATGTCTTTTCCTTCTTTTATAAGATCTGTCACTGTGTCTGCCATTGAATCCTCCCTATGCGGCTACCTTCCCATTTTTAAAATGCTCTTTGGGACAGCCTTCCTTTATTAAATAGTCAACCAGCCCCTGGGATGGTTTTTCTCCTTTTAAAAATTTGCTTATGAATGATTCACTACAGCCATAGCCCTTTGCAATCCGCCTGGCTTTAACAGGTTGTGTCATCATCCAAATTTTGACTTTTATACCGGTCATTTTTTATATGTCCCCTCTCAGCCTGAGTGTTTGAAGGCGGCTGCGGGTTTCTTTTAACTTGATGTCGCTTTCTCTTTTTTCTTCAACAGCCTTGCCGATCTCAAAATAGGTCATTTCTTTGTCATCCAAAACATTGATCCCTGACCCTGAAAAGGCAGCTTTGATGACCCTATTGTCATTTGTGACCGCAGAAAAAGCCGCAGCATACTCTAAAGGCAAGCGCCATCCATTTTTTGACTCTGCTGCCCAGTTGGCGATATGGTTGCTGGATATCTTCTCCCCTAATAGCCGGGACATCTCTTCGGCTATTTCATCCCGGTCAAGTAAACACCGTTTAAGTGCCGACCTTACAGCCTCTTGGACAGCCTCAGACCGTCTAAAACTTCCTGCTGGGCAGTCGAATGATCCGGAGTGCTTGAAGGGGAGGGATAACTGCTTCGCTCGAGGGTCATAATTTGTGTTAAATTTAGTCATTGCAAAGAATCCCCAAAAAAAGTACAGTCGAAATGGTCAAAAACTTGACCCAAACCTGTTATAATACACATTTTATGCTTTAGTCAATGAAAAATGGATTTTTATGCCCTCTGATTTTGAAAAAGTGCTCGAAAGACTAAAACAAGTCCTTAATGTAGAAAGTGACAAGGACGTTGCGAATGCAATAGGCATGAACCCTTCGGCGTTTAATAATCGCAAACGTTCCGGGTCAATTCCCTATTCACATTTTATCGATCTTTCTAAAAAACAAAATGTGGATTTAAATTGGATTCTAACAGGAAAAGGGACAAACTCTGCCGTAGATCCAGTTGATTTTTCACCAGCAGAACCATCAGAGATACCTCCAGGCAGTAAAATCACAAAAGACGAAAATGGTATAAAAATCCCTCAGTGGAAAAATCCGAATCCTGATATGTACCATTATGTTCCAATGGCAGAGGCCACATTGAATGCCGGTGGAGGATCCTTTGTGCTTTCAGAGAACACCACCGGTCGTTATTATGCTTTCAGAAAGAATTTCCTGGCTGCCATGGCATCATCCCTTAAAAATTTGATCCTGATGAAAGTCACTGGAAATTCCATGGAGCCCAAAATCGAAGATGGCGATACCGTAATGATTGATATTGGTAGGCGGCAACTACAAAATGGTGCCATATATGCCCTGGGGTATGATGATATCATCGTGATCAAAGAAGTAGAAAAGCTGCCTGATGGAAAGGTTCTTATTATTTCGAAAAACAGGAAAATGTATCCTCCCTATGAAGCTGATATCAACAGCGTCCGAATCATTGGTCAGGTTATTTGGGGGGATCGTGTATTTGTCAAATAATTGCTTCTAATTTCTCATTAAAAAGAACCATTCAGCAAAGGAAATACATTTTTTCTAACATGAAAAAAATCATAGCAGAATCAAAATTATGAGAATCAAAATCCATCGAGAATCCTTATTTAATTTCGAGACTTCCATTGGGAATCTCACGGTTTTTGAAATCAATTATAGTGATGAGAGCAGATTATCCCAATCGTTAGCTTGTAGATTCAATGAGGCAAAGCCTATAGATGCGATTAAACATTTATTTCGCCTTATTAGTTTTTTTCCAAAAGATCTATTAGAAGGGAAATATGAGCCTAAAAAGCCTATCCTTCAAAAAGAAGATGTCGACAAATTGCCCCCCGAAGAAATTGAAAATTTTGCAAAAAAACTTATTGAAAAAGATAAATCTCTTTCTACTATGATTTTTCAAAGTACCGTTGAAGAAGATTATACGCAAGAAGCACCTCACCATGATAAAAACAATGAACAAATCAAAGATGGAGAAACCTACATAGAGTTTTCCCATCGACTAATTAGCAAATATTTTAAAATAAATAACGATCGTATAGAAGCCTTGGAAAAGAAACTTCTCAAAAATTCTGGATATCCAAGCGATTTGTTAAAAGAGATGGAAAAACAATTTTCGGTAAGTAAATCATTTATAGAAGACGCCCAAAAATATGCAACTATTCCCGAATGGGCAAACTATATATCACCAATACCAGAATCAGTATTGTCATCCTATTCAACAATACCAGACTCGGTTTATTCATCGCCTGTTCCAGAGTCATTCTTTCCTGAAATTCCTTCACCTGAAACTCCTGATATGCATACTTATATGCCAGACACACTCGAAGACGTTTTAGAAAAGAGTTCAAAACCTTTATATCAGAACTTAAAGCATCTGAATTCAT
>VMSR01000212.1 GCA_013792075.1 Desulfobacula sp. | reverse complement strand
TATCGCCGAACATGATGGGAACCCCGTTGTCGCCGGAGGTCACCACTTTTGTGTCAAAGGGAAGGGATCCCAGGAAAACAAGCCCCTGGGCTTTGGCTGTTTTTTCTCCGCCCCCGTTTTTAAACAGGTCAATGGATTCGTTGCAATGGGGGCATTTAAATGCGGCCATGTTTTCAACAATGCCAAGGGTTTTCAGCTTAACCGTTTTGCAAAAAGAGATAGATTTTCGAATGTCGGACAAAGCCACTTCCTGGGGAGTTGTGACAATTACCCCCAAGGCTTCGGGAATGTTCTGAACAACGGTTAAGGGCTCGTCTCCCGTGCCCGGGGGGGCATCAATGATGAGAAAGTCAAGCTCACCCCACTCCACGTTACCGACAAACTGCTGGATCATCCCGGTTTTGGCAGGTCCCCGCCAGATGATGGCCTGGTCTTTGTCCTGCATGAGTGCCTGGACCGATACCACTTTGAGATTCTCATTGACCTGTTTGGGCATGAGCATCTTCTGGTCCGGGCTGATATCCAGAAGGTCTGTCAGTCCCAGCATATGGGCAATGGAAGGACCATGGACATCCACATCCATGAGGCCTGTTTTATATCCTTTTTTCGACAGGCTGGCTGCCAGGTTTGCAGAAACACTGCTTTTTCCCACACCGCCTTTTCCGCTTAAAACAAATATTTTATGTTTGATCTTTGCCAGGCAATTTTTGATCATTGCCTGCTGTTCCTGTTGTTTTTGTGCTGCATTGGCACCGCCCTGGGATGGACATCCTGAGCTTTTTTTTGCTGTGTCTACGTTCTCATGAATCATAATATCAACGGTCTCCTTTGGGAAATCATAGGGGTTAAATCATTTTCTAATAATGCTCATGATCCGGATTCTGTCAACCTGAATACAGAGGCTTTTATGGGGGGATTGGGGACAAACCGGGTAAGGGTCACATGGATCTTTCTGCCCTGGGCATCCTGGATCAACAGGGTGACGGGAATAAAAATTTCTCCGTATGCTTGATAGTCAAGATAGGTGATTCCATAGAGCAGGTTGTTGTTTTCATCCAGAAATGAAAGTTGTTGTACCCGTCCGGTTTTGTCCGTATGAAGTTGCTGTAAAGTTGATCGCCATTTTTTGGTCAGGATTACAGAAGGAAAATTGCTGTTTTCCGGTTTGAACCAGGCATGGTCAAAGGGCTGTACCGGGATTTGTCCCAGAAGAATGGCAATCATTTCAGACAATTTTATGGGGACGTGGATAAATCTTTTCAAATCCGGGTCGCTTGAAAGGGTGGTATGGGGTTTGTGTTTACGGGTATGGGAGATAAAGCTGACATGCTCTCCTGTGGCCACAATGGTCTCAACCGGATGGCCCGATACAAGAAAAGTAAGCCTGAGCCGGTTGGGAGCCGTTGCCGCCCAAGCAATTTTAAAGTTTTCTTTGCGGGAATCGGTTTCCAGTTCGACCCATCCGGTTCCCGTGGAAGCGGTCACACCCTGATTTTGGGACCTGACATCAGTGGCAAGACTGCGGGCTTTTTGGTCCATGGCCGGATCTGTTTGGGGCCCAAGCCTTGCACATCCGGAAAAAAGTACAAGGATGACCAAAACCATGACCCATAAAATCAGGGGAAAGCAGGCCGGATGACACTTATTTTTCATGGGGATTTTTTTCCAGACCCTTTATTTTTTCCTTGATCTCCAGGGTCAGATCATCGTCTTCTTTTTTGGCATTGGTCAAGGCTTTTTTATACATGGCCAAGGCCTTGTCCATCTGTCCTGCCTTGACATATGCATCTGCCAGGTGGCCTGCGATAATGGTTTCAAAATTGCTCAATCGGGCTGCTTTCTCAAGGTAATGGATCGCTTTTTCATAGTCTTTCATCTGATAATAAACCCAGCCCATGCTGTCGGTGATATAGCTGTCCTCGGGTTTTTGTTCCAAAGCCCTGGAAATAAGCGCCAAGGCTTCTTCTAGATGGATACCCATATCCGCATAGGT
>VMSR01000289.1 GCA_013792075.1 Desulfobacula sp. | reverse complement strand
TAAAAGCTTGACAACGCAAATCAAAGTTGAGATTATCAAACTGAACAGATTTTAAATTCAGGAGGTGAATATGGTAATCGAGCTGAGTTATGTTGAAAGAATACGTCGCTTTAACCGGTTTTATACACAAATTCTTGGTTTACTGAATAATAAGCTTCTTAAAAGTGACTATTCCTTAGCTGAAGCTCGTGTCTTATTTGAGCTTAGTCAAACTCCCAACCTTGTTTCAAATGAACTATCAAAGCAACTCCATCTTGATCCAGGCTACTTAAGCCGACTATTGATGCGTTTTGAAAAGCAAGGATTGATTCATAAAAAGAGATCTATTGAAGACACTCGCAAACAGGTTCTTTCACTTACATCAAAAGGCGATTCTGCTATCGCCAAGCTCCAGGAGATGTCAAATCTCCAAATCACATTATCCCTTTCAAATACAAAACACGAGGAGCATGAACAGCTTGTAAAAGCGATGGAGAAAATAGAACAAATCTTTACAGGAGAAAAACCTCAATCAAAAACGTTTACGCTCCGCTCCCACCGACCCGGGGATATCGGCTATATCACATACCGCCATGCTGTTTTTTATTCCAATAATTATGGATTTGATACAACCTTTGATGCCTATGTGGCCTCAGGTTTAGCACAATTTGCAGTGAATTATGATGCGCAAAAAGAACACCTTTGGGTTGCCGAAGACGGAGCAACAGCGGTGGGCTCAATTGCAATTGTGAAATCAGAAGAGACGATAGCCCAATTGCGCTGGTTTTTGGTGGAACCCCAAGCTGGTGGCATTGGTCTGGGGAATAAACTGCTCCATGAAGCGGTTGAATTTTGCAAACGCAAGAATTACCAAAAAATAATTTTGTGGACATTGAGCAACTTATATACAGCCCGCCATCTCTATGAAAAATTTGGATTTCAAGTCGCAACCACAAAAAATCATGAGATTTGGGGACAAAAACTCACTGAAGAACTATGGGAAATCAAATTATAGAAATGTCTGATTACCAGAATATAATTGTCCTCTCAAAAGAGAACAAAATGGTATCAATAGTGATGAGAAAAAATTAATAGTGGGGAAAGACTTCCAAAAAAAACTCATGGGTTCGGAATTGAACGGCAGCGGCGATTATAACGTGAAGGGCTCGCTTTTTTAAAATTTCCCTACAATACTACATATGGTATAGACAAAATTTTCTGCTTTTGATGTGAAATTCAAGTATATGGGAACCCTCATGACCAAATGAATCAAGACTCCGTTAAATTTTATTGGAGAAAAAAACCATTCAGGAATTCTCAATTTAATGAGGACCCCTTGAATTTTGATCGCTCCAAAAGTTATGCTTTTTTGTATGATAATGGCTTAAATTTTCAACGGAAAATAGTTCTGATTTGCCCCGGTCACTTTAAGATTTTTCACTGCAAAACCATGTCGATAAGCGGCCTGTTCTGTTTTTTGCCCTAGGCAGCCTATTTTTTTTTCAGGCCGGAGATCTGGAACCAGCCCAGGGCCAGGACCTGGCAGACCAGGATGGCCAGGAAGCCTGCCCGGTATCCCGCCGGACTATAATTGCCGGCATCGGTGATCTGCCAGCAGTTGATGATGGCGCCAATGGCCCATTGGACACCGAAGGCGGCCACAAAAACCATCATGTTGATGCTGGTGGTGACCCGGCCGGAAAGACTTTTGGGAAACCCCAGGGTCAGGGCGGTATAGGAGAGGATGCCTGCGGTGCCGAAAAAGCCGAAAAGAATCAGGATCAGCGGTGCCGGCATGGGAAGGGCAAAGGTGATCACGGACTGGACCCCGATGAAAATAGTCATACCTGTGACGGCTGTGGTGAGGACGGGAATCCCCCTTTTTGCCAGCTTTTCCGTAAGAAATCCAAGAACGATAAATCCTGTGATCATTGCCAGGGCAGACCAGGATAAAATAATGGGGATACTCTCCTTTGGAACCTGTGCCACGTCCCTGAGCCAGGGGCCGGCCCACAACCCCTGGAGGGCGATGTAGCCTGCCTGGGACAGGGTGGTCAAGGGCGCGATGCGCCAGAACAGAGGGCTTTTAAATACCTGGGCAATGCCTGTGATCTGGGCGGAGATTGATTCGGGTTCTTTTTTCTTTTCCTGCTCGGGCACCATTAGAAAAACGGTGAGGGCAACGGCAAAGGATAAAAAGCCCAGGGCCCAGAATAGCCCCCGCCAGTCCGTGAAACCAAGGGCCCAGGCCACAGGGGTCGTGGCGGCAAGGGCCCCAAGGCCGCCGGCTGCCATCTGGAACCCGTTGATCCGGGACAATTGGTTTGCCGGGAACCAGATCACATAGGATTTAAAGGCTGCCATGAGACAGGCCGACACCCCGAAACCGATAAAGGCCCGGCCGATAATCACCCCGGTCAGGGTATGGGAGACGGCAAAAATAATGGCCCCGGTCCCGGCAAACAAGAGAAGGAAGGCCTCCACCATCCTGGGGCCGAACCGGTCCAGAAGCATGCCCAGGGGCAGCTGGGAGGCGGCAAAGGCAATAAAATAGGTGGAGGTCAAAAGCCCCAGTTGCGAAGGGTCGATCCCAAGATCTGCCACAAGGTTTGGTGCAATCACGGCATTGACCACCCGGAAAAGATAGGAGAGAAAATACCCTAAAGCAAAGGGGATGAAAATGCGGACCCCATTTGGGGGGATAGGCCTTAGCTGGCTGGACGGATCAGGAAAAGTCGTCTTCATATCGGTGTTTTCCATTTGTGGTTATGCAAAACCAGATGCAGTCAATTGTCTGGTTCATACCATAGATTCAATTAAACGGGAAACACAATACTGTGGATTGCCTAACAGACGGCTTTAACGGGAAAACCTGGCAAGCCGTTTGTCCCCTGGCCTATCCCCCGGTCATGGGGGGGAACAAAACGATGGTGTCGTTGGCAGCGATCTGTTTTTCCGGTTCGCTGTAGCGGCCGTTGACCAGGATGACCCGTTCGGTTGTGCCGGGAATTTTCAAGGTGTCCAGAATGTCACGGGCCTGCATGCCGGGATGCCAGTCCAGGGTGAACTGGGTTTTTCCACCCCTGGCAAAGCGCTTCAGGGTGGAAAAGAGTTTAATGAAGACAATATCAGGCAAGGCCCAGTTCTGCCAGTTTTTCAGGGCCTGGGATGCCGTTGTCCGACCAGCCCCTCAGGACATAATAGTCATCCAGCATCTCTTCCAGATGGCAGACCGATCCTTTGGCGCTGCCGTCGGGCAGGGGCTCTTTTGTCATTCTCGGGGGCAGGGAATCGTCCTTCCGGTCAAATCCGGCCCTGACCAGGAACTGCCGCTCGGCATTGGAGATCCGTTCGCCTGCCAGGGCCAGTTCCTCAAGGGAATACGCTGCCCCTGTGGCGGCATTGATCAGCTCCAGAATGCCCGTGGGCAGTATTTCCAGTTCCAGGTTGCTCAGGTTTCTCACCGAGTAAAAGACGCACAGGCCTGCTGCGTCAATGACGCAGAAAAAGTCCTGCCAGCGTTTGACCAGGTTGGCCTTACCCTTCCATTCCAGGCGGTCAATGACCTTGGGAACTCCGAGCAGTTCGAAATAGGCTGGGTCGCCGCGCATGTGGGAGCCGCCGATGGGGGAGGTGGCATAGGCAAGGCCCATGCCCTGGGAACCCCGGGGATCATAACCGGGGAATTCCTGTTTTTTGGAAACCATGGACAGTTCCGGGCGGCCGAATTGTTCTGCCAGGCGAAAGCTTCCCTGGGCAAGGGTTTCTCCAAACCCCTGTCTGAGGGCGGTGAGCCTTGTCAGTTCCACCAGGGCCTGTGCATCCCCCCATTCCAGGGTTCGGCCGACACGCTCCTTTGTGAGGAGGCCGAGGTCATACAATTCCATGGCACAGGCAATGGTGGCGCCCATGGTGATGGTGTCCATGCCGTATTCATTGCACAGGTAATTGGCCTTGGTCACGGCTGCCAGGTTGTCGATCATGCAGTTGGAGCCCATGGCGTAGACGGTTTCATATTCCGGACCCTCTCCCTGGCCTTCAAACCCGGGCTCATCCACCTTTGTTTTCCGGCCGCAGCCAATGGGGCAGGAAAAACAGGCAGAATTGGAGACCAGGTATTTTTTTGTCAGGGTCTCGCCGTGGATCTTTTCCCAATTGTCAAAGCTGCCCTGCTGCCAGTTCTTGGTGGGCAGCACCCCGTAGTTCTGGGTGGCCATGACCGTAACGGCAGTGCCGTGGAGGCGAAGAGCGGGCGGGTTTTCCTTGGCCGCCTTGCGAAAGGTGTCTGAAAATTTTTTGGTGACGGCCTTAAAGCCTTCTTCATCGGCAAGGGTGACGGGCAGATTTCCATTGACCACAACAGCCTTGAGGTTTTTGGATCCCATGACAGCCCCCACCCCGGACCGGCCGGCGGCCCTGTCCTTGTCGTTCATGATGGAGGCAAACAGCACTCTGTTTTCACCGGCAGGGCCGATGCAGGCGACCTTGGCATTCCCATGGATTTGTGTTAGCAGGGCATCCGTGGTTTCGTGGGTGGTTTTGCCCCAGAGGTGGTCTGCGGGCTCTAACCGGGCGGTTTCATTTTCCATGACCAGAAAGACGGGTTTTTCTGATTTTCCCGTGAAGATAACCGCATCAAACCCGGTCTGCTTAAAGGCCGCAGGGAATTTCCCCCCTGCATTGGAGCAGGTGATGGCCCCTGTGAGGGGAGACTTGGTCATGACCATGTACCGGGCCCCTGTGGGGGCTTTGGTGCCGGTCAAAGGGCCGGTTGCCATGATCAGCATATTTTCCGGGGAAAAGGGATCGCAGCAGGCATCCATCTCCTTGTTCATCAAATAAATACCCAGGCCCCTGCCGCCGATATAGTCCTTGGCAACCTTAGGATCCAGGGGGGCCACGGCTATTTCTCCTGTACTCAGATTGACCCTTAGAAGTTTTCCTCTCCATCCGTACATGATTTCGGGTTTCCTTTAAATTGTAAATTAACTTTCGGACTTTGGCTTTGCTGGAAGGGATCAGGCTTTATTTATTGTGTTTTTTATCAGAATTTCATTATCAGACTGAACAAAATGCAATAAAGAAAGCCTGACCCCATGTAATTGTGTTAATACATTTTTTCAATGGTCTCCATGGCCAGGGTATATACCTTTTCACTGAACCGGGATTTTAAGGCAAAGTCCAGCATCTCCTTTGAAAACAGGATCTGCTTTTTTGCCAGAACCCCCAGGGAGGCCAGGGCCCAGTCCTGTTTTCTGATGGAAAATTCCTTGAAATCAACCTCAAACACCTGGGCGCCTGTTTCCGGAATGGCCACGCTTTTTTCCTTGAGCACAAAGGTGTCAGGGCTCAGGGTTTTAAATATTTTCTGCCGCCGCTGCACCCCTTCCTCACTTAAGGCCATGACCACGGTGGGCGATTCAATCCCGGTGTACCCGATGGGTTCAGGGGACAAGAGAATCTCGGATACCGACTGGCCCCGGAGTACCGTGATATTGTAGTCATTTTTAATGGATACGTTCAGGCCGGCTGAGATGCCGGCGTAACAGACAATATCCCCTGCCGTGACAATGCGCATGCCCGCACTCCCCAGAATGACAACCTCCTGGCGTTTCGGGGAGGGGATGTCAAAGGATTTTTCAATGGTCAAGGCTTCCGGGAACCGGGTTTTTTCCTTTGCCAGCTTCCGGTATAATTCTCCGTATTCGGGCCGCTGATTTTCTTCTACCAGGCCGCCTTCAATGGTTGTGTCCGGATCTTCCGGGTGGATCATCCCCTCAATGACCTTGGGGGTCAGGTTGTTGCGTTTGGTGTAGCGGCCCGTGCACATACCTAAGGTTTCCACAATGGAAAATCCCTTGTGCCTTATGGCCCGGGCAAGTTCATCGGCAAGTTGCGGATCATGGCCTGAACATTTGGAGACATAGGTGGCGCCGGCACTTTTTGCGATGCGGCAGATATCCAAGGGCATTTCCGCCTGGTTGAGAAACTCGGATCCCACAATGGCATCGCTGGGGGTGGTGGCGGAATACTGGCCCCCGGTCATGCCGAAATTAAAGTTGTTGAGGATGATCAGGGTGAGATCCAGATTTTTCCGGCAGGCTGCCAGCACATGGGCACCGCCGATCCCGAGCCCCCCGTCCCCCATGGTGACAATGACCGTGAGGCTCGGATCCGCAAGCTTGACTCCTGCGGCATAGGTCAGGGCCCTGCCGTGGACACCGTGGAGGGCGTGGACGTTGAAAAAGGTATCAAAAAGGCCTGAACAGCCGATATCCGAGACAATAACAATTTTGTCCGCATCAAGTCCCATGTCCACCAGGGTTTTGTCCAGCCCCTTGGTAATGCGTTCATGGGTGCACCCCGGGCAGAAAACAGGGGGACGGTTTTTATTTAAAAAGCTATTCATTTTCAAGGACCTCCATAATCTTGGCCGGCGGAATCAGCACCCCGTCCATCTGGCCGTAAAAATCAACCTGTTTGCCGCAAAGAACCCGTCTGACTTCATTGATATACTGGCCCAGGTTCATTTCAATCACCACCACGCGTTTAAAATTGGCCGCGGCCTCAAGGATAACCTTTTCCGGCACCGGGTATAGGGTTTTCAGGGAAAGTGTGGAAACAGGATGCCCTTTTTGGGCCAGGGCCTTGGCGGCATCCTCAACAGCCCGGGAGGTGATCCCGTAGCTGATGACAAGGGTGTCGGTATCGGGGACAAGGGTTTGTTCATACAGGGAAATCCGTTCCCTTGCAGCATGGAGTTTGGTTCTCAGGCGTTGCTGGTTGGCGGCAATAACATTTGGGTCGATGGTGATAAATCCGTCGGGTCCGTGGGTGGAGGAGGTCTGTCTGACCAAGGTTTTTCCGCCAATGGGCAGAAAGGGCGGGGCCTTGTCCGGATCCGCCGCAAACGGGATAAAATTGTCTCCCGTATACAAGGTCCGCTCCACCAGGGCGGGCAGGGTGACACTTGAAAGGTCAAAGCTTTCCTTGGTCATGCCGATTTCCTTGTTGGAGGCAATGAATACCGGGCATCGAAATTCCTCTGCATAATTAAATGCCTGGATGGTCAGGACATAGCAGTCCAGAGCATCCTTGGGAGAAAGAACGATGACGGGAACCCCCGAGGTTGAGCCCCACCTTAAAAACTGGATGTCTGAATCCGCCCCCCTTGTGGCAGAGCCCGTGGAGGGACCCAAGCGCTGGACATCTGCGATGACCAGGGGAATTTCACTGCCGATGGCAAAGGAAATCTGTTCGGAATAGAGGCTGATACCGGGGCCTGATGTGGCCGTGAGCACCTTTTTGCCGGTCATGGCCGCTCCGATGCAATACCCCATGGAGGCAATTTCATCTTCTCCCTGGATACAGATTCCCCCTGTTGGGGGAAGCATCTGGAGCATATTGTTGAATATGGTGGTAGCTGGGGTGATGGGGTAACCGGCAAAGAAATTACAACCGGCTGCCATGGCTCCCCTGGCAACGGCTTCATTGCCTTCCATAAATGATAAAGCCATTTTTATTCTCCTTGAATTCGAATCTTTTTTACATGTAAAATAAAATATCTGATTAAATATCTGATTAAATTTATTATCTTATTATCGGCTGTAGCCCGTGTTGTCAAGCAATAAATGAATGAAATTCAGTCGGATATAATATTGTGCTCTCCTGTTATTTTAATAACATTTTAATTGATTTTGTAAAAGGCTTGGTATAACTTACGGCTCCATGGGAGCTAAAAAGAAAAAAACCAAGGAAGATTTCACCAAAGAAGCCTATATGGGCATCCGGCGGATGTTTTTCCTTAATGAGATTATTCCGGGTCAGAAAATTTCCTATGGAGACCTGGCCAAACGCCTGGAAATGAGCACCACTCCGGTAATTCAGGCCTTAAAACGACTGGAATTCCAGGGGCTGGTCCGCCATGAACCCAATAGGGGATATTATACGGAAAACGTCAGCCTCAAAGAGATCACGGAAATTTATGAGTTCAGACAATTGATTGAGGTCTCCCTGCTGCCAAAAACCATTTCATCCATCACCAAAAAGGGCCTGAGCACATTGAAAAAAGCCCTGGACAACCATCTGGCAGCGGTGAGGGATATTTATCTGAAGGACCGGCTCTTAAAAGATATGGAATTCCACCTGGTGCTGGCAAACTTGTCCGGGTGCCAGATCCAGATCAATACCTTAAAATCTTTGTTTGATCTTCTTTATTTGAAATACCGCGGCAATATTTTATTTGTCACTCCCATGGAAACCGTGGATGCCGAGCACGTGCAATTGTACGAGGATATTCACACCGGTAATCTGGAACGGGCCCAGGCGGTTCTGGGCCGGCATATTTCAAATGTTAAAGACCATGCCATTTTAAGTATCGCACGGATGAACCAAGAGAAAAAAATCAAAACCATTTGACCTGTTTGCCCGGGGGCCTTCCCCGGGATATGTCCCACCCCAAATTTTATGGTAAAAACTATTATGACCCAAGAAGACATCCTGAAGGAATGTTCAGATCCCAAGGAAACAGTTACCATTGACCTGCCATGTGCAATGGCCGAACGCGTTCAGAAACTGGCAACGGAAAAAAACACCACCCTGTCCAATATATTAATAGAGGCTTTGGACGCCTTCCTTCGCAGCCAGTCCTGATTTTAATTAAAAGGAGATCCCCCATGGAAAATTCCGAACCAAAAGAAAGCTTTGAGGCGTTTACCAAATCCTTTTTTTACGGCACCCGGTCGGATTTGTCTTTCAAGTTCCTGTCAGACCTTTCGCCGGAGGCTGCCTCCTCTTTTTTGCAGGACCTTTTCAGGCAGGTGGTGGACGCCATTGATACCAATGATCTGACCCGGTTAAAGCTGCAGATGGTGGCAGGGCAGGTGGCAGGTTACAGAGAACAAAAAAATTTTGATTATGACCAGGGGCCTTTTTGTCTCCCCAGAGCCCCCCTGTCAGACCTGAAGATCTCCCTGCTTACCTCCAGCGGTCATTTTGTTGAAAATGATGATCCCAGGCCCCTGGGGGTTGAGAATATGACCCAGGCCGAAGCCGAATCCAGAGTTTTTGATTTTCTCAAGGAAGAACCCTTTTTGTCGGAAATTCCCTTTGATACGGATGTATCCAGGCTGCATGTCCGCCACGGAGGGTATGACATCCGGGCTGCCCAAAAAGATCCCAATGTCTCTTTTCCCTTTGAGCCATTGAAGGCATTGAAAGCAGAGGGGCTTTTTTCCGATCTGACCCCGGCGGCCTATTCTTTTGTGGGTGCCTGTTCCCAGAAACGGCTTTTGAAAAAGACCCTGCCCGGATGGGTGGAAAGGATGAAGGCCGCAAAGGCGGATGCCGTTGTGCTGGTGCCGGTCTGACCGGTCTGTCATATGTCCGTGGGACATATTGCACGCACCTTTGAGGCAGCCGAAATCGCCACCGTGGTCATTGCCGTGAAATCTTTTGAAACACGGATGCGGATGATGGCATTGCCCCGGGTACTTCTTACCCCGGAACTTATGGGAAGGCCTTTGGGAAATCCCTTTGACAAAGCCCGCCAAAAAAATATTCTGGAACAGGCGCTGGCCCTTTTGGAAACAGCAACCCAAAACGGAACAATTCTGGACCTGGCATAGGATCAGAAAAACGAGTCCTCCGGGCTTACCACCCGGAGTTCATTCTTTTTTTTCTTATTCAAAGTCATCGAGTTCAAGCCATTCAAACCAGATGGGATAATTTTTTTTGTACCAGGTGAGGACCCTGCGCAGGGTGGTCTGATCTTCCCGGGAAATGGTGGCAACCGGGATTTTTTCAAACCGAAGGACCACCTTGTCGGCAAAATGCTCCAATGCATCGGTACAAAGGGTCTGGAGTTCATTTCTGATCCGCCCTGAATCTGAAATTTTTACGGGCCGGGTCAAAAAATCCTCTCCTTTGAGAAACCGGTTGAGCAAAGGCGTGAAGACCAGCTTGCTCTGCTCAAAGGGTTCAAGGAGTCGCAAGGCAAAGGTGATACGTTTGTCGCCTTGTTTTGAGGTCATCCGGACAGTGACACTATAGGTATCCTGGGAGATCTGGGTCACCCCCGGAGTGCCGGTATAGGGGTCCGGGAGCATATAGCCTGCCGTGGCAAGGGTCTGCCATTTTTTTTCGGCAATAAGATCGTCGGCGGTAATGGTTTTCTTTTTTAAGGGGATGCCGGCATTCTTTGCCTGGCGGATGCTTTCCCTGTAAATTTCCACCAGATCCTCCCCGATTTCGGTGTTAAAGATCTCTTTTCGCAGGCGGAGGGAAAAATCGCCGGCCTCGGGGTCCAGTTTCATGCTGGCCGCATCCTTGTCATAGGCAAGCTCAAATTTTGAAGAAAGGACGGCAAGCGAGACATCCAGGTCCAGGATGGAGGAGAGGCTTGCCGCCTGGATGGCCTCGGCCGAGGCTGCATATCCGTCCACGATAAACAGATGGGTGGCCTTGGATTCATCCTGCCAGGTCTTGACGGCAAAGGTGGGTGCATAGGTTCCTGAATCGGTAAAGGGAGAAAATCCCGTGGGCAATGTCCAGTTTTCATCCACCAGGTGGGCACCGGCCGCTTCCCATTCTGCCCAGAGCTTGCCGATCCTGGGTTCACGGTTTTTTCCCTGGAGGGTCCAGACATGGATATTTGCAGGCTTTATACCCGGATAGGTCATGACAATGGCTTTCACCACAAGGCCCCGGGGCGTAAAATAATTGACCAGCAGAGAATCGTCCGCCGCCCGTTCCACAACTTTCCTGGGTAGAACCAGGGTGCCGATATACCCTTCATACTGGTCGGTAATGGCCAGGGGCTGGTCAAAGAGATGGAGAATGCTCATGGGACCTGTTGCCTCTCCCGTGGCAAACCGGGAGGTGTTTTCAAGGGTGTCAATGGCGGCTCCCCAGACGGTAATATCTTTTATGGCCATGGCCCGTTTGAAATCTTCCCATTTGTAGGCCGGGTCATTTATCAGTCTTAATACACAGTCTTCTAGAAATTTGGCAACCCCGGGCCTGGCATAGATCCGTCCAAACCCCAGCAGGGGATTGGCCCCCATTTCCACAGTCTCCCCGGCCTTGGGCATGAGTCCTTCCCCCAGGCAGACCATGATGGCATGGTTTTCAGGCAGGGTTCGGGACAGATACCAGAGGCTTTCACTCATGGCATAGGCAGAGATGGCATCGCAGTCTTTTTTCACCAGGTTGAGCGCTGCTTTATCCAGACCGGCGCCTTCACCATAACGGCCAAAAAGTTTGGTACCCAAAGCCGTGACAGCCGAGGTCATGGCCAGCATTTTTTCCGTCCCATTGTCCACAAATGAGATGGCGTCCACCATATCGTCCTTGGGTGTTCCTTTGATCCACTCGACCTTTACGTCTTCAAGCCATAGGTGAAGCCGGCCCAGAATGGGGCGGGTATCAAAGGCCCACTGGGAGATCAGATTCTTTTGTTTCATAGAGGGGAAGTCCATTTTGCCTCTCTTTCGTAGAAAAAGATTATTTTATTGTGACACCTACCATTTACCGGGAAATTCTGTCAAGACGTATGGCAAACTGATACAGGGCCAACGCATGTAATTTATAGAGGAATAGTTGTCCATGATACCTGCAACCCGGCCAGGGGTGGGCAAGGGGGATTCCATTAAATCTTTGGTCCTCGTCCTTGAGGACCAAAGAGGCGGACCTGGCCGCGGCCTTTGTCGTCCTGACGTCACGGCCAGCTACGCCATTCCACCCCCTTACCCACCCCTGGCCTAGCCCGGATATTTCATGAAAATTGAATATTTTCCGGAAAACTATCTATGTTTGCGGTAAGTTAACTTAACTTTTGAGACTTATTATAAGATACAAACTGTCCCCGGAAAATTTTAATTTTCCCCTGTCAGGCGAACCGACTTCACTTCATTTGCCACACTGCAGCCCGCTTGCGGTAAATGATTACAGCTGCGCGTTCTGCAACTTGCATCTGAAGCAAATTCGATCCGTGAAATATCCGGGATAGCCCCCATGGGACACCCGATCCTTTTATTCTTCCACTTCAGCACGTATGTTTTGGAATTAAGATTTCCCTCTGGTTTCTATTGGTAATATACCAGTTGAGTACATTGCAACTAGTTCCGGTTGGATTGCCCTGTAAACTGATACGTTTTTTTCAGGAGAGGTCGGTTGGCAGGATATCGGGAAAATTTTGTTGTCACATTCAATGGGTTTAGGATATGATCGGCTTTCATGATGATGGAAGAAAAAGCGCAAAACCAGACCGGTTTTGTTACGGAAACCCTCAAGGGCGTTGTGGACCGGGTTACCTTTCACAATCCGGATAACGGGTGGTCTATTTTAAGGGTTCAGCCCTTTGATACACCCGGACACCAGGAAACCGTCGTGGTTCATCAGACAAAGGTTTTTGCCGGTGCCACCATGGAGTTCCAGGGCGCCTGGACCCATCATCCCAAATATGGCCGCCAATTCCAGGCAAGTCTTGCCAGGGAAAGGAAACCGGCCACGGCATCGGCCCTTGAAAAATATATTGGTTCAGGCCTTATCAAAGGGGTGGGGCCGAAAACCGCCGGAAAAATTGTCCGCCATTTTAAGGCCCGCACCCTGGAGATTTTTGAACAGGAGATCCAGCGCCTTACGGAAGTGCCGGGCATTGCCGCCAAAAAACTTGAAATGATTTCAGCAGCCTGGACCGAGCACCGGGCCATCCGGGATGTGATGATGTTTTTGCAGTCCCACGGTATTTCCACCCTTTTTGCCGTCAGAATTTATAAAGAATACGGAGATGAGGCCATCGCCCATGTAACCCTGGACCCCTACCGGCTGGCCACGGATTTTTACGGCATTGGTTTTTTTTCGGCAGACAAGGTGGCCTTGAGCATTGGTCTTGCCCCTGACAGCCCCCAGCGGGCCATTGCCGGGATCCGCCATGTTTTGGCTGCCGCCCGGAATTTCGGCCATTGTTATCTGACAGAAGCCCAGATCAAGGCACAGGTAAATGAACTCCTTGACCTGGATCTGTCCGAAAAACTTGCCTTCCTGATTGCCGCCATGGAAAAACAAAGACTGCTCATGCGCCGCATGCTGGCCGATGAAACAGGGGTTCTCCAGGCCTGTTACTATTCAAAATCCCTGTATTTTGATGAACAATATGTGGCCACACGTATCCTGGGCCAGGGGCCTGCTCCTGCGGTGGATGAAGCCCGGATGGCACGGTGGATCCACTTGTTCTGCAAGGCAAAAAATATGGAGTTGAGCCGGGAACAGGCAGGGGCGGTAACCGGAATTGCAGGGCAAAATTTTTCAGTTCTCACGGGCGGGCCCGGATGCGGAAAAACCACCACCACCCGGGTCCTTGTCAAGCTTTTGGAAGCCATGGGGTTGCGGGTGATGCTGGCCGCTCCCACGGGACGCGCCGCCCAGCGCATGGGCGAGGTGATCGGCAGGGAAGCCAAAACCATTCACAGGCTTCTGGGCTCCCAGGGGGGAAGCTTCAAGAAAAATGAACACGCTCCGTTGAAGATGGATTTTCTGGTGGTGGATGAATGCTCCATGCTGGATATCGGATTGACGGCGTCCCTGTTCAAGGCGGTCCCCCGGAACTGCCAGGTGGTGTTCATTGGAGACCATGACCAGCTGCCGTCTGTGGGGGCGGGCAATGTGCTAAAGGATATCATCGGGTCCAATCGCGTGGTCTGCTTTCGTCTCACCCAGATTTTCCGTCAGGCCCAGGCATCTCTGATCATTAAATACGCCCATCAAATTAATTCCGGGAAAATGCCCTGGATCGAATCTCCGTTCAAGCATCCCGGGGTATGGCAGGATAAGACAGATTGCCTTTTTCTGGATTCAGACGAGGCCACCCAGGAACAGCTGCGTTTTGTGGGAAGGGTTAAACAGCTTTACGGGGAGACCGGGGCTGTCACGGAAAATGGACCGGCAGAAAGTGAAGACCAGGACCTGATTTTTGGGACCAGCCCCTATGAATTTCGGGTCAATGATCTCGGCTCCCCCTATGAAACGGAAATTACCATCCCCGATAAATTTGCCCATGTCAACCTGGATGATGTGGCCCGGGCAGAGACTCAGATTGAAGAACTCATGGCCGTATTGAAAAAAGTTCATCCCTGGTCTTCCCTCCATTATGGTCTGACTGCCCTGGATGTGGTAAAAAAGCTGTATATGGAGTGGGTTCCCAAGTATGTGGGCAGGACTGCCGAGATCCAGATTCTGTCGCCCATGACCCGGGGGAGTCTGGGGACCATCAATTTGAATCGGGTAATCCAGGAGACAGCCAATCCCTTTGGCCCGGGCAAGCAGCAGATCATCCTGGGCCAGCGGATATTTCGGACCGGGGACCGGGTGATTCACCGGAAAAACAATTATGACCTGGGGGTGTTTAACGGGGATATCGGTATCATCCTTGATGTTAATACCATGGAGCTGACCTGCTCGGTGAAATTTTTCCCGGACAACCGGGTGGTGCAGTATAAACAGACCGATATCATGGAACTGGACCTGGCCTATGCCATCACCATTCACAAGTCCCAGGGGTCTGAGTTTGAAGTTACGATCATCCCGCTTTTGACCCAGCATTTTAAAATGCTTTTCAGAAATTTGATATACACGGGTCTTACCCGGGCAAGGAAGCTGGCGCTTTTCGTGGGGACCCGAAGAGCTCTGGGCATGGCCGTCCAGAATCAAGATATCAGCCGGCGCCAGACGGCATTGCAGGAATTGTTGATCACCGGGGAAAAATAGGGTATACCCCTTCCATGAAGGAGCGTTAGCAAAAAATTACAGGAACTGGAGGATAAAACGCAGATGCAATTTATAGTAACCGGTTATGACGGCAAGGATGATAAGGCTTTGGACAGGCGAATGGCAGCCCGGGAAGCCCATCTGGCCATGGCAAAAAAAATGGTTGAAAACAAGCACTGGATTTCTGCAGCCGCCATTTTAGAGGATGGGGGAAAAATGACAGGCTCCCTTATTATCTGCGAGTTTGAGTCAAGACAGGCCTTGGAAAGCCAGTGGCTTGAGAAAGAGCCCTATGTGCTGGGCAAGGTCTGGGAAAAAATAGAGATCACCCGGGCCCAGGTGCCCCCCCTCTGGGACAAAAAATAAAAGGATCAATGGAGCAGCCTTGCCATTTCCGGCTGTTCCTCCCCAGTCCGGATAGAGCGTGTCTTTTGTATCCATTTTTTTCCTTGGTGCTGGATAGAAAATAACCAATACAGCCTGCCTCTATGGCACTTTTTTTTAGTGCAAGATTAAGTTTCTTTGTATTATCAAGTGCTTGATCTGTTGTTGGCGTTTGTGGCATATCTTTTGCTGGTTTAGAGTTGTAATTGTACAAACCCTTTATTAAAGGAAACAGGTATGAAATTAAACCCTATTTTTAATAAAACCATTGTCATTACAATCTCTTTGGTGTTTTTAACCCTGTCCGTTATCCCCGTGAATGCCATGGCAGACCCCCGTAGATCCAATGGGTACTCTTTTAAACAGGTTCCCCCGGGCAGTCATCGGGTAAGGCATGGCAAGGGTCACTATGTGGTCCACAACGGCAGGTTTTATAAACCCGGCCACGGGGGATATATCCATACCCGTCCGTCAAGGGGTGTGGTGGTGACGGGACTGCCTTTGGCGGCGACACTCCTTGTGATGGCGGGTATTACCTATTATGTATTTGAGGATATTTATTATCGTAAAACACCCTCCGGGTACCAGGTTGTGGAAGTCCCCCGGGCAGCATCAATCGGACCCGGAGCCCGGGTGTCGGTGCTTGCCAACGCCCTGAATGTCCGGTCAGGTCCAGGCCTGAACCATCCGGAGCAATCCCGGGTATACTACGGAGATATGCTGACAGTGCAGGCAAGTGAGGCAGACTGGGTTTATGTGCGGTTACCGGATAGAAGTTTCGGATGGGTCATGACCTGTTTTGTTTCAATTCTTGATAATGGTGCAAAGGGCTAAAATAAGGAAGACTGATGTTTAAAAAAATGATTAACTGGCTTGGATCAAGTCTGTGTCTGCTGGCAGGCATTTTTCTGGCAGTAGGATGCAGTACCAAAATGCCTGAGATCCGGGCCCCCTGGTCCCAAAGTCAGATTCAGGCCGATGGAATGGACCATGAGTGGTCTGGTATCCAGCCCCAGTATTATGACAAGGAAGACCGGGTTTCTGTCCGGGTCATGAACAATGCAGACGCTGTATTTGTATGCGTTTCAGTCCAAGGAGATTCCCTGAAGAAAAAGATCGAGATGAACGGCCTTGCCCTGACCCTTGATCCGGAAGGAGAAAAGATTCCTCCCTTTAAAATAGAATTCAACGGCCTTGGTCCCTCCACACAGTCCGGAATCACGCTTCCGGATTCCATGGAAATTACCTATCCCTATTCGTCCGGCCCCATGGCCATGTCTTTTACCGAAGCCCGGGAAAAAGGGGTTGAGATCGGTATGGGATACCCGGAAACTGCCAGGATGGTAGTTGAAGCCGTCATTGGGTTTAGCGCCATCTCCTCTTTTGGAGATATTCAGCCTGGAACCCGGCTAACCCTGAAGATTGAAGCCAAAGGGATATCTTTTTATCCCAAGTTTTTTGCAGCAGAAGCAGACGGCAGGCCCGGGGCCGGAATAAAATCCGGCAAAACGCAAAATTCCGATACTGTTAAACCCAGGGCAGAAGTGAAAAAAGAAATGGCCCCGTTTGAAGCTGTGATGGATCTCGTGCTGACAGCCGGCTCCTCCTGAGTCCGGCAATTGTCCCTATGGCCCGTACCTTAATTCATGGACATTAATTCACGAACCTTTGTGTTTTTCCGGGCGATGTTTTTTTTGCCGCACCCGGATAAATTCCGGGATATCGCTTTCCCGGTCAAATCTCAAGTTAACCATGGCCCGGGTCATGGCCACATAGATCAGGTTGAATTCGTCCGGATCAACCCCTTCAGGGTCCATGGGCTTTCCCTCTTTCATCAGGGGGTGAAAATCGGCCATAAGCAGAACATTGGCCCATTCCAGGCCCTTTGATTTATGGGCGGTGGTCAGAAGGATGCCCGCCGTGTCTTGTTCCTCGGCCCTTGCCATGATGTTGTCCACGTGGGTGGGAATTGACCCGGTATATTTTTCAACCATCTTGCACACAGAGGACAATTCAAAATCTTCCACTGTCCTGGCATAGGATTTCAGGCTCCCGAAGCCGGCAAAACTTTTAATATAAGGATCCCTGATACCCGCGTGATCTTCTTTATACAAGGAATAGACATCCTTGAGAATGTCCAGGCGGTAGCTGCCCGCTCCGCCCACAAACCCGATCCTGTGGCCCTTGTACAGCCGGACCGCCCTGTCAAAAAGGGTGGCATTGGTTCGGGCGATAATGGTATGATGCTCGGGGTCCCAGGGCGGTTTCACCAATACCGGGGTGCCCCTAATCCGTCGACTTTCTTGTTTAAAGGTTTCCAGGACCATGTTGGCCACCCGGGCAACATTATTGTCAAACCGGAAGCTTTGGGTCAGATGAAGGGTTCTGGCGGCGGAAAAGCTTTTCAGGGTGTCTTTTGCCCCCCTGAAACCATAGATCTGCTGGTGGCCGTCGCCCACCAGAATTATGGCCGCAGGGTTTCGGGTTCCCAGGGGCCGGGCCTGGGCAAAGACAAGGGAAGCTGTCACAGGGGTGATGTCCTGGGCCTCATCCAGGAGGATGCAGTCATAGGGCAGGCGGGGGTTTGACAATTGATAGAGCTTTAAATACCCGTCATGGATCATACCGATGCCGTCACAAGACCCGTCGCACATTTTTCTTCCCAGGTAATTGGCATGGTCCACCAGAGCGGGCATGGAACGTTTGTTTTTTTTATAAAAGCCTCTTGCCATGGCCGGGATGTGGGCGGATGAAATTTTCGGGTCTGCCGAGGCCAGATAATTGTGAAGGGTGTCCATGGTATATTTGGCATCCTCATATTTATCAAGCTTAAGGGCTGCCAGTACCTGGCTGGCCCGAAATCCTTTCACCAGGCGGTCCCTGTACTTAAATCCCTTGGCCTGGAAGGCGAGGGAATGGGTGGTCCGGGCCGTTACGTTGCCGGGAAATTTTTGGGCGGCCTCCACTTGCACGCTCTTGTTAAAGGCAATGTACAAAAATCGCAGATGTGGCCGTTTTTTCGTGTATTCCACCAGGGTGGTGGTCTTGCCGGTGCCGGCAAAGGCCATGATTTTGAGGATCTCTCCCGGCAAAAGATCATGGCCGACAATCTTTTTTTGTTCCTGGGTAATTTGAATCATGGGGGGGTCATGGGATCGGATTACCTGATTTCGCTTTTTCTGCCTCCAGAATATGGCGCCCCAATTTTTTATCGGTTCCGAAAATATGGTCTAGAATCCATTGATTTATTTTTTTTATAAGCTCATCAACGGCAGCTTCTGTATAGTCTTTGTGCTTTTCCCTGAAGTCCTTAAGGGTTTTGACATATCCTTTGTGCTCTTTTTTGTGAGATTCTTTTTCCGGGTAATAATAAATATCCATATATTCTTCTTCCAGCTTGAAATGGTGGTTGACGTACATGGATAAAAACGCAATGGCAAACCGAAATGTATCCTTGTCCTGTTTGTCTGCCCGTGCTTTTCTCAGTTTTGTAAAAAGATCCATCAGTTCTTTGTGCTGGAAATCCTGCCATACCACACCGGTAAAATATTTTTGCTCCAGGGACATGTGCATCTCCTTTAAAGGGTGATTAAGATTGGATTTTTTTTAATATCATTTTGCCTGTCATGTTTCAAGGAAAAGGCTTATTCAAGCGGATTCCGTCAGCCTTGTGCAGGGTAATGCGGCCCTGTTTGTAAAGGCTGCCCACAGCCCGCTTGAATTCCTTTTTGCTCATGGAAAATGCGGATTGAATGTCTTCCGGCCTGCTCTTGTCGTGGCAGGGGCTGAATCCGCCATTGGCCTCCAGGACCTCCAGAATTTTCAGGGCCGAGCCTTCCACCGAGGCATATCCCGGCTGTTTCAAGGTCAGGTCCACCTTGCCGTCCTCCCGGATACGGAGGACATATCCCCGGCACCGATCCCCGATGGACAGGTCTTCAAAGGTCTCGTTTTTATAGAGCATGCCCGGGCAGGTGTGGTTGATGAGGGCGGTATAGCCGATGGGGGTAATGCTGTGGATGATAAGATCCACGGACTCTCCGGCAGTAAGGCCCAGGGCTTCCCCAGAGCAGAATTGCGTCATCAGGGTGGACCCGTAGATCCGGTGGGAGGATTCATCCAGACAGATCTTCACCAGATGGAGTTCACCAAGTTCCATCCGGCCCTGCTGTTCACTGCGGGGAACCAGAAGGTCCTTTTCCAAGCCCCAGTCCATGAAGATGCCGAATGTAGCCGTGTCCTTAACTTTAAGGGCCACGATATCCCCCACCACGCCGGCCGGTTCCAGGGTTGTGGCCACGGGCCGGTCCTCGGAATCGGTGTGGACAAAGACCCGGATATTCTGGCCAACGAAAATGTTTTCGGGCACGTATTTATTGGGCAAAAGTACCCGGTCCCGGCCAAAGCTTAAATAGACCCCGTAGTCGGAGAAATTCTCCACGGGCAGGTCATGGAACTGACCCAGCACAGCTTCGGGATCCTGTGCCAGAAAGGGATGGGACTGTCTGGAGTCGGATCGTTCTTGGTTTTTTTTTGTGGATTTTTCCGCAAGTTTCCAGGGGTTTGTTATCTTTGACATGGGCCTTCCTTGTGGTTAGATGTATTCGGCTATTATATCATATCCCGGCAGATAGCACCATACGGGCGCGTTTTTTTAAGCAATTCTTCCATGTAGCGGTTTTTCTTCTCAAGCCGTACAAATCTGTGATAAACAGGAACAACTCAAAGCAGACAATGATCTGAATATCCAAGAGGCACCCCTTAAAAATAGTAGAAGGATCAAGAATCATGACAAAAAGAAACGTTAAGCCGGAAAGGGATCTGGAAAAAGAGTATTCTAAAAAAGAGTTTGTGGCCAAATTAAGAAGACTTGCTGATTCTATCGAACAGAATAAAAGATTCAGAATACAGATTTCAGGGGAAAGAATCTGTGTCCCTTTAGATGCTGTTTTTAATATCGAGCATGAAAGAGAAGGAAAGAATGAGGAGATAGAGTTCCAGATGAAATGGGTGATGCCTTAGGGTTTAGAACATGCTTTTCTGGGACAAGGGGGTTTCGTGGCCTGGTGAGGGAAAACAACACGGGATGTGGTAAACGACCGGGAATTAAAAGAAAGAGAAATATGAATATGACCTGAATTTTTAAAGAACAGGGCAATCGTATATAGCTTTTTAATAACCAGCCTTATACCCGTTCCGGTCGGTATGCCTTTCTGTCGCTGGATAGGCCAGGTGACAGGCTCTATGTGGACTGCTCTTTCGGACTTCGGCTTTGGAGGAACGGGTGTCCCATGGGGGCTAGGCCAGGGGTGGGTAAGGGGGTGGAATGGCGTAGCTGGGCGTGGCGTCAGGACGACAAAGGCCGCGGCCAGGTCCGCTTCTTTGGTCCTCAAGGACGAGGACCAAAGATTTAATGGAATCCCCCTTGCCCGGCCCTGGCCGGGTTACAGGTATCATGGACAACTATACCTCTATAAATTACATGCGTTGGCCCTGTTTTAAAGGACAAAAGACCTTGACAGGTCGGGCCCGGGTGTGTATTCGAAATGAACGGTGCAAATAAAGATCCCGTTGTTCGGGCAGGGCTCAAACATAAAAGCGGCAGATTTGCGCCGCAGATAATCATGCATGCCGGGGAAATTAAATAGTTGATATGCCGGGTTTTATCTCTTATACATTCAAACTGGCCTGCACAGCCGGAATAGCCCTTTTGTTCTGGGGCCTGCCCCTGAACGCAGGCCCCTCCGTTCCGGACAGTCCGGCAATGGAAATGAATCTGGCCGAGGCCATTAATGTGGCCCTTCGCTCAAATCGAACCGTGAAAAGCGCCTTTCTGGACCGGGTGGTGCAGAAGTTCAACCTGGAGGTGGCCAGAGATAAATTCAATCCAGATGTGGATCTTACCACCACCACAGGATATACAGGGGGTGAAACCCAGACCAAAGGAGCGGCAAATTCAACTGCTACGAACCTTAACCTTTCTTCGAAACTGACAGGGACAAAGAAGATTGAAACAGGCGGTACCTTTACCTTTTCATGGAGCCGGGATGACACCTTGTCGGACACCGACACCTCGGCCGAGGACCGGTCAGCCACCAACACCTGGGCAATTGACTTTACCCATCCCCTGCTCAAGGGGGCAGGAACAGATGTAGCAACCGCCTCCGTGACCCTGGCGGAACTGACCGAGCAATCCAATATCCTGAGCCACAGGGACACTATCATCTCAACGGTGAATGCAACCATCAGCGCCTTCAGATCCTATGCCCAGAGCGTCCGCCAGATGGATATCATTAAAGCCTCACTTGAAAGATCCAGGGCCAACCTAGAAATGAACCGGGTGCTGATCGACATGGGCAGAATGCCGCCCAATGAAATCATCCAGAGCGAATCAGATGTGGCCAACCAGGAGTTCTCCCAGGAGACGGCCTTAAACGATCTGGACAATGCCCGCCTGAACCTGCTCAGGGTTCTGGACCTGCCCAGAGAAACCCGGATCACCCCCATAGAGGAGACCGATCTGTCTCCGGTTCACCCGGATTTTGACACCTGCCTTAAAGCCGCCTTTAAAAACCGGGCTGACTATCTGAATGCCAACATGGACCTTGACCGGACCCAAATCAGCCTGGTGCTGGCCGAAGACAACATGAAATGGAACCTTGATCTCACCTCCGGTGTATCGGCTGCGGATAATGATCGGCGTAATTCAGCCAATTCCGATGACTATAACTGGAACGTGGGGCTTAAACTGGACATCCCCATTTACGGAACGAATATTCATAGCCGTGACCAGGGCTTACTCATTGCTCAAACCGACCAGAAAAAGGCAATTATCAACCTTGAGGAGACCAAACAAAACATCACCCTGGAAGTCCAGGATGCAATCCGGGAGGTGGAAACAAGTCTCAAACAGGTGGGAATGGCGGAGCGGTCCAGGCAGCTGGCCCAAAAAAAACTGGCCGTTGAAATGGAGAAGCTCAAAGTTGGCCGGACCACCAATTTCCAGCTGGTCTCTTTCCAGAATGATCTTGTGGACAGCCAGAATGCAGAGGTTAATGCCAAAGTGGCTTACCTGAACGCCCTGAGCGCTCTGGATACCATCCTGGCCACCACCCTGGAAACCTGGCAGATCGACTACAACAAGGAGTATGACAAATGGCCGGGAAAATAGCCTTTTACCAGCAGATCGTTGAAAGCATGGATGAAGGGGTCATGGCCCTGGATAAAAAGGGACGGATCACCCTCTTTAACGAGGCGGCAGCCCGGATTCTGGGGATGGCTCCCGACACCGTTCTGGACAAACCCTTCGGCCAGATTTTCATGATGGAGATGGAAGGAAACGACGAATTCAGCCAGACCATTCTGGATGCGGTTTATGAATCTGCCGTGGGGCTGACCAGTACGGTTGAGTTTAAACGGCAGGACGGGGGAATCCGGGTGATTTCCATGGCCACTTCCTATCTGAAAGTTATGGGTGAGAACAGCGCACCAGAGGATGGGATCGTGGTCGTGCTCAACGACATCACCGACATCACCCAAAGCCGGGAAAAGGAAAAAGACCTGACCCGACAGATTACCGAGGCCTTTCTCCAGGTGGAGGAGACCAATAAGAACCTGGAGACGGCCTTGAAAAAAATGAAGGGGGTCCGTTTCTTTATCCTGGTTGCAGTGATTCTGGGTCTGGCCGGAACCTGCGGCTGGCTCTGGTATCGTGGGGATCTGTCGACCACCCTGTTTTCCGAAGAACGCCTGTCCGGTTCTGGGGAGATGCCGGGCATGAATCAGGTGGCGGTCATGGTCCGGCCCCTGAGTTCGTCCATTTCGCTTTCAGGGTCTGTTGCCCCTTTTGAGGAAGTCAACGTAACCGCCCCCTTTGACGGCAAGGTCATGGAAAAATACTTTGTCTACGACCAGAAGGTGGAAAAAGGGGCTGCCCTGATCAAAATGGACACGGCCAAGCTGGAGGTGGAACTCAGAGATGCAAAGGCCGCCCATATCAAGGCGGATCTTCGGGTAAAGGAGCTGACAGCCTGGGAAAAAAGTCCGGAGGTATCTAATGCAAAACGGTCGCTGACCAAGGCCAGAAACAGTCTGGACACCTCAAAACGGAAATTGGAAGAAAGCCGGGTTCTTTTTGAAAAGGGGATCATATCCCGGTCGGAATTCGAATCGTCCGAGAACGAATATGTCAATCAGCAGATGGACTTTACCGCATCCGAAGAAGCCCTGGAAAGTATTCTTGACAAGGGAAACAAGATTAATGTGGAAATCGGCAGAATGGAGCTGGCCAATGCCAGGGTCAACATGGAGGAGATTGAGGAAAAACTGACCCGAACCATTGTCCATGCACCGGTATCCGGTATTGTTATTAAGCCTGCAACCGAGGGCGGAACGGGCCAGGGCGGGAGTAAAACCGTGGAGCCCGGGCTCTCGGTTTCCCAGGGAGAGGTGTTGTTAACCGTGGGCAACCTGGACGGCCTCTCGGTCAAAACCCGGGTGGATGAAATTGATATCGGCAAGATCCGGTTTAAACAGAAGGTCAAGGTGGTCGGTGATGCATTTTCCGATATCCCCCTGACAGGTTATGTGCGCCATATCTCATCCAATGCCGAGTCAGAGGGAATGGAAGGGCCCATGTTCGGGGTGACCGTGGCCATTGAGAAGCTGAGCGCCGCCCATCGAGAAGAAATCCGTCTGGGCATGTCCACCAACCTGGAGATCATGGTTTATGATAATCCCGAGGCCCTGGTGATACCCTTAGGTGCTGTGGAACTTCGGGGAGACAAAGCCTTCGTGCGCCTTATGGACGACGGCGGCATCCCCGTGGAAAGAAAGGTTGTCACCGGCATTACCACCCTGGATTCGGTGGAAATCCTTCAGGGACTTGCACCGGGGGATGTGGTTTATTCCCCGGGCCGGGAACCGTTTGTCCCGGATGGAGAAGGTTTACCGAGCTTTGGCGACCGATAGGAAGATCCATGATCGAATTAAAAAACATCCATAAATCCTATCAGATGGGACCGGTAGCGGTGGAGGTGCTCAAAGGGGTGAACCTGAGCATTGCCTCGGGGGAGCTTTTGTCCATTGTCGGCCAGTCCGGATGCGGCAAATCCACCCTGATGAATATCATCGGCCTTCTGGACAGTCCCTCTTCCGGCGCCTATGTCCTGGACGGGAAACCCGTGGCCCAGATGAATGACGATGACCTGTCCGAAATCCGGAACCGGAAGATCGGTTTTGTTTTCCAGCAGTTCAACCTTCTGCCCAAATTAACGGCCCTCCAGAATGTCGCCCTGCCCCTGGTTTACAGGGGAACCCCGGAAAAGGAGAGAAACCGGGCGGCCCGGGAGGTGCTGGAAAAGGTGGGGATGCTGGAAAGGGAGCACCACCGGCCGGCGGAACTGTCCGGGGGCCAGCAGCAGCGGGTGGCCATTGCCCGGGCCCTTGTGGGAAATCCTTCCATTATCCTGGCCGACGAACCCACGGGCGCCCTGGATGAAAAGGTGGGGCAGGAGATCGTTGAGCTGTTTTCCCGGCTGAACCGGGAAGAGGCCATTACCATATTTATTATTACCCATGACATGACCATCGCCCGGCAATGCGGTGGTTTTGTCAGGATGAAGGACGGGGTTATCCATGATCCTAAAACCCAACATCATTGAAGCGGTCAACAGTCTTGTCAGCAGCAAGCAGCGGTCCATACTGGCCCTGATCGGAATTGTTGTGGGTATCGGGTCTGTCATTGCCATGGTATCTATCGGTACCATTGTGCAGAAGGAGGCATTAAGGCAATTTCTTGAGATGGGAACGGATGTGATCTCTATTTCCGAATCCATGGCAGGGGGCGGTCCGGGCAGGAGAAAAAAACTAACCCTGGACGTTGCCGAACAAATCCCTTCGGCCTGCTCCAATGTCCGTCAGGTGGCTCCCTATATTTCTGTCTATGAAACTTTTAAATTTCAGGGTGAAAAAGAGTCTATTCCGGCCCTGGGGGTGACCCGAACCTTTGATGAGATCAACAAGCTGCGCCTGAGCGAAGGTCGTTTTATCCACGGTCTGGACCGCAACATGTTCTACTGCGTGATCGGATTCAAGGTGGCAACTAAATTAAAAAGCCGGGGCGTTCAGGAACTTGTGGGCACCCGGATCCTGTTCAAGGAAAAATACCTGTCCATTATCGGTGTGGCAGAAGAACTGCCCATGGGCGGAATGCGGCCCTATGAAATAAATGAGGGGATAATGCTCCCTATATCGACCCTCCAGCGGATGTTCAGGGACTCCCAAATCAGGACCATTATCGGCCGGACAAACGGAAATCCGGAATACCGCCTGGTTGAAGAGCAGGTCAGGAGCTACTTTCAAAGCAAGGACAGCGTCCGGGTGGATGTGCGAACCGCAGAGGAACTCATTGCCCAGATGGAAAAGCAGATGCAGCTGTTTACCCT
>VMSR01000267.1 GCA_013792075.1 Desulfobacula sp. | reverse complement strand
CGGACATGGGCCAGGCGCAGATGAACCGATGACATTTCCTCTTCAAGCCTGAGCAAATTTATCCTGGGGACGCTTCTGTCAATCTGAACACCGTATGACCGGTGTTTCACTTTCCCCCCAAAGGCCAAGCGCTGCACATAATAATATCTTGCTGCCTTCTGGATATCTGTCAGACCCCGGATTTCCAATTGATCTTTCCAGTCCTGGAACCACTCCCTGGAGGTCAGCAGCCATTTAAATTGTTTCAAAAATTCTTCCAGATGGTTTTGCACCACCCGGTAAAAGGTTACAAGATCGCTGTCCAGATCATTGATGACCTCAACCTTTGAGATGGGTTTCCTAAAAAATACCCAGGCGGCACCAGAAAAAACTTCACAATATGTTTTATGGTCGGGGATTGCAGCGATGATTTGTTTGGATAATCTTGATTTGCCGCCTATATAGGCAAACGGGCTGTTCATGGGACATTCTCCTTGTGCAGATGAGATCAGTTTGATATATCCCCTAACGCGCGGCCCGCGTGAAGGGAGTTGTCATTTATATGATGTCTGGCATGCCCCATAGCAGCCATTCGCCCCGGGAGTGTTACAGCACCCACTGGGGCAACTTCCTAATTAAAATTATTTTATAAGTCGTTTATCAATAAAGCTCCTGGCACCGGTGTACCCCAGGTAACCTACACCAAAAACGGTCCACAACTCTTTGGGTATTGCAGACAACCACGCCTGCATGCCGACAGCCACCTGACCCGCCATGGCAGGCATAAAAACAGACAGCACACCCATCGGGATGCCAGCAAGAATCATGATATACATCACGTAAAGAAAACTCGGCCTTGCCCGGGAGGTCCACGGATCCTTGCTTTTTGCTTCGGCCAGGATTGCTGACAATTGTATCTCCTGGCTTTTAAACTCTCCATTTTGCTGAAGCTCAAGCGCCTTGAGTTTAAACGCCTCTTTTTCTGATGCATCCACAAAAAATTTGTCCGCTACCGTATCAATCATGCCCATGGCAGCCTTGCCAATACCTAAGAAATCCATAGATTCAAATCCTTTTTTATAAAAAATTCATTCTTAAATCATTTCACCCTTCAAGACGGAATTGGCCCTGCTTTCCGTGAATCCAGCAACCTTATCCACCAGGTATTCAACACCGGACCGGGTGCTTTCTAACCCCAGGTCAACACCGGTGCAGCGGGGATCATCCAGGATTGAAAGCCAGTCCGTCATAACGGGATCCCCAGCATCCCGCAGGGCATAAATGGCAATCCGTTCCGGGGAAGTGAAGCACATCTTAAACTCTATGACCGTTACCATGCCTGGCCCGGTTGGCTCTTCCTTATCGGGGTGTATAGATTCAAAAGGTAAACCGGTTTCATCTTCGCCTTCTTGCGGGACGTACTCCTGAATACAATCTACCGATTGCACCATATAAACGCCAGATTTCCACCCATGTTGAACAGGCTCAAAGCGTTCTGCGGCCTCGCCTATTTTTTCACCGTTCATTTTCAATATATACATTTTTACGCTCCTATTCCGGGCAACATTGCGACTGAGCCAAGTAACGTCGCCTTGTTTCCGCCAATGGTTGTGTGGTCAATATTCTTAAAGGTTTTGGCATAATCGCTGTGAAGTGGCACATTACCCGAAAGAACAATTTGAATTTTGCCGTTGGTCTGTTTGCTTTCAGCCACCCCTAAAAGCATACCCGTAACAAGCGAAAGTGTTTGAGATTGCCATTTTTTTAAATCGTCCGTGCCGGTGCCTATATGACCAAGTCCATGGCCGTATAGATAAATATCCGCCCCTATAACTTCGGATGTAAAATACTCGCTGTATGAATACAATGTCCAATAATTCTGACTGACTGCATTCGCTCTTATTATGTTTTGGGTTAAACTCGTTTCAACTTCCCATAATGATTGCACTTTATCAAAGATATGATAGCGAAACTCGGAAAACCCACTACCGTCAGAATAATTGCCCTGCAAAACAATAACAACGTCACCAATACTTATAGTTTTTTTCATACGGCCCTTTGGAGTAAATTCAGGCCAATACGCTTTTACCATGCCTTTCATTGACATTTTCTCATTAGCGAAACTAACTGATAACATAGAGGGGTATTGCCCGGTGTAAGCATCGGAATCGTTATCGGCTGTAACCAGATATGCCATTTCCTCCACGGGATCAACGCAGAAGCTATTCAAATAATATGGATTAAGGTTCGACCCGATTATGACATTTTCCCATGCACAGGTTCCGTCTGACTCTTTGATAGCGGTAGAATACAGCATAGAATTAGCTGTAGAATACCCCAGACAGTAGAAAAAACCATTGCACCGCCATAAAGCAATAAGCGATGTGGAATTGACGTTATTTTGGGTGGATGGATTTTCGGTATTGGTAGCGAAAGAATCTCCGTCCACTTTGTAGCAGTTCCATGTCATACTGGTTGAGTATACTACGGGAAGGAAAACCCGGTCCATTTCGGCATTTGCAAATCCTCTTGACGCCGCCCCATCATGGAAAAACTTATCCATTTCTGCCGTCATCATTCTCTGTTGGCTTGCAAACGGGCTTGAATCGGCGAGTTCTTGAAAGGCAAGCGGGTATTTTGCAGGATCGTCGCCCTTTGATGTGTCAAACAGGAAATAATCCCAATAATAAGAATAGACATGAAAAGGGAGAATAAACTTCGTGCGTTCTTCATTTAACCAGATAGTTTTATTGCCATACTGCCCCTGATTTGAACCTGAACCATAGGACACCGGCAAAGCCCCATATAAGCCGTCACGAATAACCTCGCCCGTCACAAGGTCAAGCACATAGCATTTAAGGGTATTTGAGGACGACCCTGATCTTGCAAGGATGATCATTTTCAAATCGCCCGTAATCTCAGCAAGAAACTCGGAAGGGTTTCCGCTACTGCCAAGGCAATACGTGGATTTAAGATCATAAATCCCAACCAAACCAACAAATTCGCCATTTTTACCAAATTTATGAACCGCAATGTCCCGATAGGTATCTGATCCGCTATAGCAAGTAACGACATATATATCACCGGAAGTCGGCTCAAATACCATTTTCCCATAGCCCGATGGCATGTGTGAGGAAATTTTATCATAGGGGTCCATCTGCCAAGCAACCTCACCCCTGGAAACTCGCAAGACCTCATTGGAACTGCTATACATATGCCCTGGCCCTTCGGTGCTACCACAGGAAGTCAAAAGGTGGGAGCCGTCCGAAAACTCACCGAGTTTCCAAAATTTTGGGTCACTGGCAGAACCTGATGCAACGATCAGTGGAGCGCTCCATGCTCGGTCAAGGGAACCCATATTTGCACTGGGGTCCATAACTGTAAGTTGTTTGTTTAAAACTTGAACAACCTGTCCTTTTTCAATCAGTTCTGTAACCCCGGTAAATTCACCGGTAACATTGCCACCTGTTTTCTGGGTGGCTAACCCCCTGTTTTCAAATCCGCTTCTGTCCATTAGTAATCACCCCCCACGGCAATGATTGTCATTCCTTGATTTGCCGACGCAGCCAGTGACCACCCAAGGCCCAACCACAAAGATCCCGCCGCCCATACTCTTTCATCATTGAGAATGTCGGTTGTATCCGTGGTAACGTCGATTGATTCCACCGGCATGGTAACTGTCCCGTTTGTCAAAGAAAGATTAAGAGTCCCGGCCACATTTGCCCTGACAAGAAGCTTATCGAGCCTTGAACCGTCCGACCCTGCGGAGAAAACCGGCACCGCCGCCGCATCTTTTACCAAAACCACACCATCATTCCTTACTGTTCCCGGAAAAATTGGGGTTGTATTTGCCGCCATTTAAAAACCTCCCATCGTATTGTAATAAAAAGCTCCATTTAGTTTGTCTGTACTTATGCCGGATACTGCCGCCGCCCCCGGATTTGTTTGCGACAAAAGCCATTCTTCCACTGTCCCTTCGCCTGAAACCTCGGTGATTACTGCCTCCATTCCCCCGGTCTCAGAATCATAGGCGTTAAGATATCCTTTCATCCAAACGGACGCGTTCGTCTTTGATATGAAGACCATCCACATATTTCTTTGATATGCTTTGCCAGTATCAGTTGTGAGGAATTTCACTCCTTTAATGACAGCAAGACTTGTGGTTGATTCTGAAAAAATCGGGTTAAGGAGAAGATTCGACACAAATTCTTCGGCAACCTCGGCATGGTGCTTCCCTGAAAATTTATTAGGTTCAATCTCAACATTTCTATCCTCATTTGCCCATCGATCCGATTGATAAGAATGATGTTTTGAGGAAAATCGGCCTGGTTCGACTTCAACGCCCACGGCGCTTTCTGACCATCCTTTTGCTTTTATAACTTCATACTTTGCAAGCTGGAGTTCTGTTTGACAGTTTTCAACTTCAGCCTGGGCATCCAGGACCGCCTGGGCAGCAGCCGCCTGGCTGGAGTTGATCTCCCCCTGGGTGGCGTTGATCTCGTCTGCCATGGTGTTGATTTCTTCGGTCATGGGGTCAATGGCCTCAGACCAGTTTTCACCGTCCAGATCAAAGGTCTCCGGACGTTTAGAAAAGCTGGGAGACTGGGGCAACTGTGATATTCTTTGGTTGATTGGCATTTAAATAAATCCTTCCATTTTCAGGTTGAATGCACTTCTCCGGCTGTTTTTCAGGACAAGGTCATAATCCTGAAGCAGACCCAGAACCACAAAGCTTGAAAAGTTGATCCCCGGGTTGTTGCCGGATACCACCACGGGCTTACCCCGGAGCCTGGCCAGCAGATCCTGAAGGTAAACGTGCTTGTTTGCAGGCACATTGACATCAAGGGTCATGAGCCGGGCGTAATCCCCTTCGGTGTAGGAGACCTCTCCGGTGTCCGGATCCCGTACCACCGTCGAAAAATCCATATTGCTGGTCTTGATGCCGTATTTGGTGGTGCCCACATCCCTGGCCGGACCCACAAAGCAGGTGCCGATCCCGGGATAACTGCCCTCCCGAGTGTTCGTTATGGTGAGCCTCAACTTTGAAATCAGGCGAACCGGGATCTTGTAGTGCAGCTCTGTGAGCACCGGCCTTTCTTCCATAAAAAACGTGCTCCAGGACACGACCCTGGAAGAATCGATCAGCCTGAAGGCTTTTGTATCAATCAGATTATTCTGGCTGTCAAACACCTCTGAGGTCAGGTCTGTTGCCGAAAGCGCAAACAAATGGACAGAATTGCACTTTGATGCATTGATCTCCAGGACGATCTGGCCCGGAGCCGTGGTTTCAGATCCGGTGGCCATGGCCGGGGTCATGATGAACTTGTCGAACATTTTGTATTTATTGGAGGCACCTTTGTCTTTCCATTCTGACAGATGCTCCCCGGGAAAATTACCGGCAGCAGAATCCGCAATCAGCTCATAGATATGATCCGGCATGATCATGGTGGTGAGGTCACTTTCCCAGGGCACCCGCACCCGGATCACGCTCGAGGTGGGCAGGGTATATACCGTGTCCGGATCCCAGAGCGGTGCCGGATCCTCTGCAAGGTTGCAGGTCACATCATCCAGGTTCAATATTTTACGTTCAGTGATTTCCATCAGGCAGCACCTTTGATTTTAATTCCCTGGCGCTCAATCCGTTCAAGCTTGGTAACAATGGTCTTTAGTGCCGAGGTCATTTCGAACATGTATTCATCCGCCATTGTCTGGAACTGAATAACCTCATGGACCAACCGGTCCCCATACCCGTTGTCCTGAAGGATTAGAGAAAGGTTACCCTTTTCGAGCGGGATAATGGCCTCTGTGCCATGCAGTTCGGCCAGGTACCCTGTGCTCGGCCCGGTGGAAATACCGCCGCCAGAAAAGGATCCCCCTTTCCGCCCCTCGGCCTTCCCGTAGGTATCCCAATGATACTTGGCAAAATCGACTGCTGACATGTTAAGCTCATCAGCATGAGCCTGGTGATAATTCAATACATCCGGGTTCGCTATCAGGTAATCCATGGCTGTGGTTACCGGGGATCCACCTCCGCCTGAACCACCAAGGCCAGGGGCACCGGTACCGCCAGCGGCCCGGTAATTGGCCAGGGCATCAGCCAGCGACAAAATGCCTGTATTAATGCCCTTCAATTCCGTCAGGGCGGCTTGATAATGTTCAATCTGCTGGGTCAGGCCGGACTGCTCAAGGGCCAGGGCCGATGCATGGTAATCGTCCGCAGCCTGGTCAATGGAGAGCAGGGTGACCGCCATACCGGCAACCTCCTGACGTTCAGCTTCAAGTGCATCCAGCTGCGCCTGGGCAACATCCACGATATCCTCTTGGGCGCTGATTTCTGCCCGGGCAATGGCTTGCGCCGTGCTCATCTGCCGGTAGACAGCCCCCACAAGATCGTTGTAATCCACAGCAGAAAGGGTTTTCTTTCCGGATTCAAGATAGGCTCGGGCCAGACCCGGCAAATCTCTCATGGCATCCCCATCCTTATTCCAGACCCCCTGGAGAGCGGTCTCATAACTTTCCTTGGATAGGGCGGTTCCCTGAACGGGATCCAGTCCACCCAAGTCAGATAGGATATCCAGCTTGGCATCGGCCAGAGCGTCAGCCAGATCCCGGAACTTGTCCGCTGCCTGGTCAGCAGCATCCCTGGCCTTCTCCTGTTTTGATATCTCTGCATCCAGAGAGGCCAGGTAGTTAGATCGGGCCGTGTCCATGTTACCCTGTAGGATTTTCAGTTCTGCCTGTTTTACAGATATCTCAGCAGAAAGAGCTGTTTGAAGATTAGAAGATGCCTGACTCAAACCCGTTGACAATGATCCGACAGATGTTTTGAACGCATCAATTTCCGCCTGGGCACCGGACAAGTCAATCCCATTCAACACCCTTATCACTGCCGACAAATCACCGGCAGAATCAACGTATGCTTTACCCACTTTCTCGTTCAGCGGGATAATATATTTTTGTGTGATCGATTCTGCCACGGACCCTGCCAGAGCATTTGCAATGGTGGATCCCATGACCCCGGAGATATCTCCGCCATTGGCAATGGCACTCTGCAAAGAATTGGCGGTCAACCCGGTAAGCTGGGTGCCTATGGCTATATTTTCTGCCTTTTTCGCCTTGGTCAATTCTTCGGTTATGGCATGTGACTCTTTAAGGGTTTCCGTAAGGGAGTCCCAATTCTCTTTCAGGGTTTCCATGGCCGTGGAATATGCCGTTTTTGATAGGGATTCCAGACCGGTATCAATAACAGCCATGATGCCAGAAATGGTGGACAAATTCTCAAAGGCCGATAAACTTGTTTCTCCGAATTCTTCAATTTGCCGGGTGATTTTTTCTAAAAAATTGGGTGTGTTTTCCACAACATTGTTGAAATTTACAAACGCTTGAAAAAGATCGTCATTCTCACCCTTAATCGATTTGAAAAAATCAAGACCGAAACCTTCATATCCTGCACCTAACGATTCCGCTTTCAGGCCTTCCAGAATACCTTCAAAAACATTATTGCTGACAGCCTCAAGCATTTGTTCAGCGTCCATGCCTTCAGTATAAATCCATCCCCGATTTTTTGCCCCGGCATCATATTTTTTAAATGTTTCTGCAAGCGCACCGTTTAACTCATCGTCAACAAGGGAAAAGCGCTGATCAAAATAGTCTCTAAAGGCCAGGGGTGTTTCCCCGCCGATATCCTGACCAAATATTTTATAATTGAATTTTTTGGAATTATAACTTCCCTGGGGAGCATATTCCTGGTCCCATTGCCCGCCCTGGATGCCTATCGCTGGTGTGGGCTCCCATTCCGTGAGCTTTGAAATCAACAATGCAGCACCGACAGCAAGGGCCAAATATGGGGCAGCAGCAGCGATTCCACCGGCTAAAGATGTGCCAGTTCCCACCCCTATTGAAGCATTTGCAGCAGCGCCCCATCCCAATTCAGCACCAGCAGCAAGTGCCCCTGTTGAAATAGGGACCGCCTCAGCCATGCCCAAAGATGTCAAAACATTATATGTGGCTTGAGACGTGGAACCGGAATAAGCCCCCCACAAGGATTGTCCTGCTGACAAGATATTGCCAAAACCAAGTCCGCCACTGGTAGTGCCGGAGTTCCCGAATCCAAGGGCAGATGTTATGCCCCCGCCCACCTGCTGGATAAACGGCACAATGATCGGTTCGGCAATGGCCTTTGCCGCCCATTGGGCCAGCAGCCGATAAAAATAATCGGTCATTTCATCCAGGGCATTTTTCCAGAAGGTTGCCGGAGACGAGAACAAATCATAAAATACGTCTGCTGTTTCATCCTGGACATTTTCAACAAATTGCTCATGTGCCCGGATCTGTTCTTTCAGGCTGTCTTCATAGGCTTTTTCAATTTTCTCATTGCGTTTTATCTCCGCATCGTACTCCATCTGTGTGATCTTGATCTGGGTGTCTTCATGCAGCTCTATGGCCTTTTTTAAACCTTTTTCACGGATCAGCCAGGTATCTTCCTGGACCTGATTTGCCAGGGCAATGTCCATTGCATATTTTTTCTGGTTGGCCTCCTGGAGGGCTTTGAGTTCTTTTTCTGATAACTCGGTGACCGCTTTAAGCTGTGCGTCAATCTGCCCCATCCGCTGGCCATGGGCTGCTTTTTCGCTGTTTGCCGCTTCAGAGACCGCCACCGGGATCTTTTTGATTTTATCGATATAGCCCTGAAGGGTGTTGCTTACCGTATCGTATTTCTGGTTGGTCTTATTGATATCCGCCAGAACATCTTTGGTGACCTGGGCACTGGAATCTTTAAAAGTTGCAAGACCATTACCTATGGCATCAAAGGGATTTACATCCATGACCCCAAGATTTACCATCCCCTGGTACAAGGCATCCAGCGGTGCCAGTAGGCTCCGGATAATCGGATATAATGCATCCAGTGACATGGCCAGACCCTGAACGGCCAGTTGCCCCACAAGCTTGATCCCCGACCAGGCATTGTGGAAGAACCGCATGGTCTCGATCCCGGCTTTCAGGCTGGAGACAACCATCAAGACCCCGTCTTTGGCAAGGTCCATCAAATACCCGCGATTCTTTTGGGTTTCTTCTCCCCAGCGCTTGAACTCTTCCGTGGCCATGTGGGTCAGTTCAATAAAAAACTGATTTTTGGTGATGACAAACCCCATCTCTTCCTTGGTATCCCCCAGGGCATTTTTTGCCTGGTCCAGACCGCCTGCAAAAGTCTTGGAGGCAGCTTCAGCCGCTCCGCCGAATTCGGATTTCAGTTCGGCCAGGATGACTTTCTGGGCACCCATCATATCCCCGGATTCCTGCAAAGTCTTAATCATATTTTTTTGATCGTCCGTAAAGGAAACACCGACCCGAGACAATGCACTCAAGCCCTGGATAGGATCATTCAGGGCCTTCCCGATCTGCACCATGGAGGATTTCAAATCCTGGTCCATGACCTGGGACATATCCATGGCGGCTTTGGTAGCGCCTTCAAAGGCCTCGCCCTTGATTTCTTTGAATGTTGCAAGAATGGCCATGCCTGCCAGGGTGGTTTCATCGCCCACCGTTGTTACATCCTGGAGACCACTGGCCATGGCCTTAAGCTGCTCAAGGTTGTAACCAGCCGCATTGCCTGTGGCCTTTAAAACCGCTTCCAGCTTATTTTCTGCCGCTTCCTGCACGCTCGCAAGTTCCAGGTATTGTTTTGCAGAATCCTTAAGCATGTCCCAGGCTTTGGCCAGACCCAGGATCCCGGCAACCCCGGCCCCCATTTTCAGCATGGTATTCATTGACATTTTGGCACTGTCATTAAAGGACTTGGCGCTCCTGTCCATATCATTGAACGCCTTTTTGCCTTTTTGGCCGGTGCTTGAAGACTCTTTACCGACGTTCTGGAGAACCCGGACCCCGCCCTGGTCGTCAATTTTTAAAGCAATCTTAATGGTGGCGGAGTTAGACATTCCTTGACCCTCCCAAGGTCCAGCCATTCCTCATAGGTGAGCATTTCTGTATCCAGGGGGAATCCTGCCGATGAAAGTTTTTTGATGGCAAGCAGCTTTTTTGTATAAGGATGGATATCCCATTCCTGAATTTTTGGGCAATTGTCACAGGCCCATTCAAGCTCGGGTTCATCATGTTCCTCCTTACATTTTGCCAGGTCTTTTTCACTACAGATATTCCCCTTGGATATTGCTTCAAGATCATGCTCAAGAATCAGTTTGGGTCTTTGGTGTCCTCGTTGTCATCACCGTCAAGCTCGATGCCGTCATCGGTGTCTGCCGTCATTTCAAAGGCATGCAGGGCAAGGCGTTCCACCAGATCCGCCGCATGGGTGCAGAACAATTCTTTCCATTCCGGGTTATAGTTCGGGGACTTGGGATCAGATGCAATCACAACCGGCTGGCCGTCTTTGACCATGCCGAAGTCTCCATCCCTTACACCCTCAAGGATTGCTTTGCCGTGTTTCTGGCGGGATTCGCCCGTGCAGTTGACCATTTTATTCCGGACCCGCTTGTACATGCTGTTGGTATACGATGCCACCTCTTTTGTGGTCGGGGTCCGGTAATACAAATGGATGCTGGAATCAGATATATTATCATGCAGCTTCAGGGTGTTGGGTT
>VMSR01000029.1 GCA_013792075.1 Desulfobacula sp. | reverse complement strand
GGTTATTTTTTGATTTGAACAGGATCTGAATTATTACGAACTGAAAAGTCAACAGCCGGATGAACACCCGGTACATTATTTTTATGCTCCTTATTAAAAATTTGAGCCAGAAGCCCAACAGAATATCAGGTTCATTTGGCATTGACAATAAATTTCGAAAAATCTGCAATAAGCGGATACTATGGCATAATCCTATATTGGAAAACCACTGATTGATGCGAGGGATAGGTGCTTTGAACGGATATAGAATAGTAAAAACATTAAGTCGGTGAAAAGGATGAATTAAAACGATTGACAATCGCCCCAATTTTGGTACACTTTGCGTATGGATTATGATGACATTAAATTAAAAGTTCATTTTTATAAAGCAAATTCAGGGGCGGAACCTGTAAGAAAATGGCTTAAATTATTACCCCTGGGGCACAAGAAAGTTATTGGAGAAGATATTAAAACAGTTCAGTTTGGATGGCCGCTTGGCATGCCTTTGGTTGAAAAAATAAAACCCTTTCTATGGGAAGTAAGGTCAAGGGTTCCAGATGGAATTGCAAGAGTTTTATTCACTGTTGACGGAAATATCATGATCCTATTGCACGGTTTTATTAAAAAATCGCAGAAATTCCCAAGGATGAGCTTAAAACAGCTCTTTCAAGGTTAAAACAATATCAGGAGGATTAAGCATGATAGATAAACATATTGGAAGTAGTTTTGATGATTTCCTTCAAGAGGAAGGTTTGATGGCAGTGGCTGAAGCAACTGCTCTCAAACGCATACTCGCTTATCAGATCAAGCAGGAAATGGAATTACGCAATATTTCAAAAACAGCGTTGGCAAAAAAAATGAAAACAAGCCGCTCTTCAGTAGATAGACTGCTGGACCCTAAAAATTCTTCAATAACACTTCTAACTCTGGAAAGCGTTGCCGTGGCCCTTGGTAAAAAGCTCAAACTTCAATTTGCATAGTCCATGAATCATAATTCTCAGTATTTTCTTAATCTTTAATAGAATTAGAGTATACATAATATATCTGCAACATCTGGAAATTTTACAACCTCAACTTAAAAATGCACCGGACGAGCCGGTGATTTTCGTGTTAAGTGGAAAAAGGACAAACCCCGTTTTCATCTGACTTTATCTTGCCAACGAACTTTAAATTCTGTAATATTATCTTTTCGCTATAAATTTTGTAATGATGATTTTTTTTATGCTGAATCGTAATTTTTCTGCTCAAATTGTCTGTCCATCCACCTCTTTTTGGAAAAAATATTTATATGAAAACATTTCAATGTAATTGCAAAGATCAGCCGACTTTATTTTTTGAAAGTAACCATTGTATTGCTTGCAGCAGAACGGTTGGGCTTGATGACGCGTTTAACCAAGTGGAGCCTTATGATTTAGATGAAGTAAGTGGGCAATTTTTTAAAGCAGCACAGCCAGAAATTCGGTATCAAAAATGCGATAACAATGCGCATTTCAAAGCCTGTAATGGCATGGTTAATTTAAACACCTTTGTGCCTGTCGCCGATAAAGATGAGGTGTTGTGCTTTGCTTGTCGTTTTAATGAAACCATTCCGGATTTAAGCATTGTTGACCACATCCCGTTGTGGAAAAAAATGGAAACGGCCAAACGCCGCGCTTTATATACCCTAAACGCATTACCCGTACCGTTGCGTAATATTCGTCAAGATCCAGAAAGTGGCTTAAGTTTTGATTTTACGACCGACCGTAATGTGAAAGATCACTTTGTCAGCAAATTAACACATCATGAAGCGGTATTTACGGGTCACGATTATGGTCACATAACCATTAACTTGGCCGAAGCAGACGATGTTGCCCGTTCTAGCACAAAAATGGCCATGGGCGAACAGTATCGAACATTACTCGGGCATTTTCGCCATGAATTGGGCCATTATTATTTTGACCAATTAATTGCAAACGATCCGAAAAAACACGCCTTATGCAAACAATATTTTGGGGATGATGAATTAGATTACCAAAAAGCGATGGATCAACATTACGATAAAGGCGCACCAGCAAATTGGCACGAAACGTTTATCAGCGAATATGCCACCATGCATCCCTATGAAGACTGGGCAGAAACCTGGGCGCATTACATGCACATCATCGACACATTAGAGACAGCACAAAATTTTTCCATCACCGGTTCAACCTCTGGTAATGCAATTGACAATGAAGAAGTCGGAGAATTAAATTTGCCCCAAGACGAATACTATTTTTCTGTGCAAACACCGATTGCCAATATTTTAGATACCTGGATGGATTTTTCCGTGATCCTCAATTCATTAAATCGCAGTATGGGTCTGGATGATGCCTATCCGTTTGTGTTAACACAATCGGTACGCACAAAATTGTCCTTTATTCATCATGCCATTCATAATAGGTTGAATCAGTTACCTGCAGTGGTGGTAGAAACGAAAAATGAACAAACAGGAAGTAAAGCCGAAAGCGCATAGCCTAAGCCAGATTAAGACGCGTTATGCTCGAGTTTACCTCGGGCACAGTGGCTGTTAATAAAGGGGACCAGAAGGTTTTTTAGGGGGGGTGAAAAATGAAAAATATATGGGAATGGCCCATACCAGCCGTTGTAACCGTACAAAGGGAAGTGTCCGATCTTGTAGAAAAAGGGATTCTTATCAAACTCTCTGGGGGCAAAAGAAGTTCAAGCTATGATCTTGATTGGCGTAAGGGCAGGGAATATAATGGATAAAGAGAGTACATTTTCTGCGACCGATTGGTTTAATGAAGGTATAAATTGTTTCAATAAACCAGACGGGATTGGTGCTGTCCGGGCATTTGAGACAGTTGTCAAGATTGACCCTGCCTATCGTCACGAAGATGGTGATAACCCTTATTTTTATCTGGGTAAGATTTCCGAAATAGAAGGTCGGATTGATGACGCGATTCTGTTTTATTCGCGCGCTTTGATATTGGACCCGTATGACGAGGAGAGCCTTATTGGCCGGGGAAGTTGTTATACAGTTAAAAAGAATCACGAAGGCGCCCTAGCCGATTTCAAAAAGGTATTGGAGATTCCGCCTGAAAGCAGGAATGCACCGTTGCAGCATGTGCTGTATGCTATTGCGGAAAACTACCGCCAGCAAAAGGATTTTCCAAATGCACTTCATTGGGGGGAAAAAGCACTTTCGGAAGACCCTGATAATTATCGACATCGGGAATTGGTTGCCCAAGTCAAAAAACAGATGCGGGATGTATCCTAGTGTCTATGGGCGCTGTCAACTAATCTGGTTTTGTGGTTATTTGAACGCTTCTTTGTGCAGCCCCAGTTTTTTCATTTTTCCATACAGACCCCTGGAATGGATACCGGCAATTTTAGCGGCTTCTCCCACTTTCCCCCGGGTCTTTTTAAGCACCATTTCAAGATATTTTTTTTCAACAGCCTGTATTACCTGTTCAATCACCTCGGCCATGGACTTGTTTTCCCATGATATCAGGTGTGACTCCGGAATCCCAAACATTCTGGCTGATTCAGACAGGTTGTCCTGGAAATTGCTGGGCAGATTTTCGGTGGTAATGGTGTCTGACTTGCACAAAAGGATGGCTCTTTCAATGACATTCATCAGCTCCCGGATGTTCCCGGGCCAGCTGTATTGACACAGGGCTTCCATTGCGGTCCGGGAAAAGGATTTTATTTCGCGTCCGATTTTAGTTCGATAGACATTGAGAAAATAGTTGGCCATGGCCGGAATATCCTCTTTCCGATTCCGCAAGGCCGGCAGGGTCATGGTAATAACGCCTAAGCGGTAGTAGAGGTCCTGGCGGAAATTTCCCTTAATGATTTCCTGTTCCAGGTTCTTGTTGGTGGCGGCGATGACCCTCACATCCACCCATATGGGGGTTTCCCCGCCAACCGGCGTGAACTCAAAATCCTGAAGAACCCGCAACACCTTGGACTGCATATAAAACGGCATGTCTCCGATTTCATCTAAGAAAATGGTGCCCCCGTGGGCCAGCTCAAAGGCCCCTCGCCTGGAGCGCACCGCACCGGTAAATGCCCCTTGCTCATGGCCGAACAGCTCGCTTTCCAAAAGTTGTTCGGGAATGGCAGCGGTATTGATGGCAATAAAAGGCCCTGTACTCCTCGGGCTTTCCGCATGAATGGCCCTGGACAGGTGCTCTTTTCCCACGCCGGTTTCACCCAGCAATAAGAGGGTTGAACTGCTGGGCACAATCTGTCGAACCTCTTCCAGAAAAAGCTGCATTTCCTCGCTGTTGGAAATAAAATCAGAAAGTTTGGGGATGATGCGTCCCCGCTGGTCAAACCGGTCCAGGTAGTAGAATTGCCGCCGGGCTTCAAGGGTACTTTCTATGGCCTCTACCAGGCTTTCAGAGGCAATTCCGGAATACAGAACCACATCTGCCCCGGATGCCAGCAGATTGGCATATTCTTCCGAAGGTTTTCGGTTATTTAAAACAATAATGGTGGGTTTTTCAGGAAGACTGTTGAGCGTGGCAACGCTTGATTCAAAGGGGCCGGGGATAAGGCCTATGCTGACAATGACCACATCGGCACAACTTCTGGCCAGTTCCTGCCAGGAATCTTCTGTTCTGTGGCAGACCTTGAGCTGGATATCAAAATCCGATAGTCTTTTTTCCAGAAATACCTGCATGTTTTTTTCTTTGATTGCCGTTGCTACGCGGATCAGCATGGGGACCCCATCAAATTTCGGTTAATTTTTACCGTTTTTGCCTATTGGTTTATAGGTTACCTATACCCGTAAAGGCTATAATGCAAGGCAATTTTCCATTTGTATGGGATATTTTCCACAGAAATTCCATACGATTTGGTGTGATTTTGGAGAATTTCGGTAATACAATACCGCATTGATATAAAACGGTATTGTATTACCTTTTTTAGCACAGAACCCATGACCCGCCTATTTGTTAACTATCTCTATTTATAATGTTTTCCACATTAAAAAAAAATTTTTTTTATATGGCACGATGTGTGCTAAGTTGTAAAAACCAGGAGAAGGATGCCGGCCCTCAACACATTCGCTACGGGTCGGAAATATGATTACATATAGGTGACGGTATGGATATCGAAGACATCGAAGAAGAAGGCATCGAAAAAGAGGAAGGCATTGAAGAAAAAGGCATCGAAAATGAAGAAGACATTGAAAATGAAGAAGACACCGACGATGACGGGTTTGAGAGCAAGAAAAAATTTCCGCGGACACGGACCAAGGTGACCAAATTCAGAGATTCGGAAAAAAAAGGTGGGTTCCGGGAGAATGAAAAAGGCAAAAAAAAGCGTCAGAAAGACCGGGGAAAACAATCCAACCGGACAACCGAAGAAAAATGGTAAACACGTCCTTCAATAATTGAAATGGGGGTAAAAACAGATGAACAAAAATACTGCTTTAAAAAATGATCCGGCCAAAGAAGCGTGGGGTATCGCCTTTGCAAGCGATATCATCAATTGTTATCCTGAAGTGGTCAGAGAGTTTACCCCTTTCCATGCAAGCTGCAGGCGATAGGTGTCGTGGTGAAGACGATCATATATGAGGACCCGGACGCCTGTCGGTTTTTATGGGAAAAAATGTGGCCCCAAAAAGGTTTGTTTGATCTGTGGGAGGTGAGATCCTGTTTTCACAATCGGTTTTCACGGCCTTTAAGTTTCCATTCCCTGGAAAAAAACAATATGCCCATCGGCTTATTGGCGTTGAGCTATGATGAAGATGCCCAGCGATATGTCCAGTTCCCCGGCGAGACGTGGCATGGAAAAACCTGGCTGGAGCAAAACCGGATCATTGCCCCCACCCGGGAAATCCTGGAAATGCTGGTGGACTCTGTCCCGGGGTCTGTGCATCTTAACTATCTGACACCCGATGTATTGTCGGTATCAAATGGGATGGCAGCATCGGATGAGACCGGGTATCTTTTTTATCCGGGGGAATACGGTTTTTCCTATGAATCGTATCTGCAGTCTTTTTCAGGAAAATTTCGGAAAAAGATCAGAGCGGAATTGTCCAGGCTGGAAGATCAGCAGATGGTTTTTCAGTTTGATCAAATGGGGGATATTGAGACCCTGTTCCAGATGAACCTGGACGCATTCGGAGAAAATTCCTATTTCAGCGACTCCCGGTTTTTAAGTGCCTTTGAAAGCCTGGTTGCCTATCTCCATCAAAGGGGGATGCTCAAAATTACCACGATATCTGTCAACGGGAAAACAGCTGCCGTGGATATCGGCGCTGTGTACAATAAATCCTATACCCTGCTGGCCGGTGGTACAAATCCCGAGTTTCCGGGGGTTGCCAAAGGGATGAATTTGCATCACATGGAATGGTCCTGCCGTAACCACATGGAATCTGTGGATTTTTTATGTGGCGATTTTAACTGGAAAGAGCGGTTTCATCTGATACCCCGGCCTTTGTATAAACTACACTGCGATAAATCTGCCTATGGCTATAATAAAACAGCCTTTGAAGGGGTGCTCGCCTGTGCCTAGGGCCGGCAAAGTGCTTGTTGTGGGCACAACCACCGATTATGTTGACTGGATCCGGTCGGCAGCTCCCGGGAAGGCTTTGTTCCTGACAGATCCCGCCATCCGGAAGGCAGGCAAGGAAGATGTGCCTGCCCATGATGAAGAAATTTTGTGTTGTCTGGAAGATGCAGATCCGGTTTCACGTGCTCTGGAGGCCCACCTTGATCGGTATGACCAGAAAATTATCGGTGTGGCCTGTTTTGATTGTGAATCCATGGTGCTTGCATCCATCCTGGCCAGAGACCAGGGGGTGGCATATCCGTCAGTTGAGGCGATTTGCAACGCCAGGGATAAATATGTTTCAAAACAGATCTGGCAGGCCCATGGAATTGCATGTCCCAGGGTTTTCCCGGTGAATACCCGTGAAGATGTGCTTTCTTTTTTCCAGGAAACCGGCCGAAAGGGCATTGTGTTAAAACCCTTTTCGGCCAGCGGCAGTGAGCTTGTTTTTAAGTGCCAGACACCCGGTGAGTGCGAGACTTCATTTGATATTCTGGCCAAGGGGTTGCAGAAGCAGTCTTCCCATCCCCTGTTCAAAAAAGTGTCTTCCCTGGGCCATGAGATGCTGGCAGAGGAAATGATCGAGGGGCCGGAGTATAGTTGCGACCTGATCGTTGAAAATGGCCATGCCACCCTGATCCGGCTTACCCGGAAAATTAAACCCAGCAACAAACCCTTTGGCACCATCCAGGGATATGTCCTGACCGCTGATTTGCCCGGCAGGTTTGATGTTGCCCAGCTTGAAAAAGTGCTGTTCCAGGCGGCAAGCACTTTGGGAATCCACAGGGGAATCTGCATGGTTGATTTTATCCTGAAAGATGACCAGCCTGTGTTGATTGAACTGACCCCCCGCCCCGGCGGCGATTGTCTGCCGTTTATGTTAAGGGAAGCGGGCGCTTTTGACATCCTGGAAGCGGCCCTTGATTTTGCCGCAAAAAAGCCGGTTGCACTCATAGACCGTCACCATTTTTCCAGCTGTATCGGCTTTAGAATCCATGCCCCCCGGGCCGGAATTCTGAAGGGCATTGATACGGATCAACTGTCGTTGGATCCACGGATTAAAAAAATCCATATCATCCGAAAACCGGGCCATGGGATCACCCTGCCGCCCGAGGATTATGACTCCTGGTACCTGGGGCATCTGATCATTAGCCCGGGCAAGGACAATTATTCTGAAACCGAATTTTTATTGATTTCCAACCGCATTTTTATTGAAATTGAAGCGGCATGAGCGAGAAGGCAACGAACAGGGCGGACAAAGATTTTGTGTTTCCCCGGGAGGACTTGTGTGATTTTGTCGCCGCCTATTTTGACAAAGGCCCCCTATTTCTTGATGCGGTCAAACAAAACCCTTCCCCCCTGTATGTGCTGGAACCCGAAGTCCTTCGCCAAAAGGCAAACCGGTTCAGGGCCTGTTTTGAGAAAAACCTGCCAAGGACCTCTTTTTATTATGCCATGAAGAGCAACAATCTTCCTGCCATCTCGGGCATTCTGCTGGAACAGGGCTTTGGGCTGGATGTTTCCAGCGGAGTCGAATTGCAAATTGCATTGGACCTGGGCGCCAGGGATATTATTTTCAGCGGTCCGGGCAAAACAGACGCGGAATTGCTGCTGGCCATTGATAACCAGGAGAAGGTCATCCTGCTGGTGGACAGTTTTGGTGAGCTTGAACGCTTGAAAAAATTGCTGGAAGGAAAACAGAAAACCCTGAGAATCGGTGTCCGTCTGAACAATAACCCCAGCGGCCTCTGGCGAAAATTCGGCATATTGCCCGAAGAACTGACAGCATTCTTTGGGGCAGTTTCCCATATTCCCAACCTGCTGTTTACAGGGCTTCAATTCCATTCGTCCTGGAACCTGACGCCCGCCCGCCAGATTGACTTCATCATTGAGCTGGGAGGCCTGCTCAGAACCCTGCCTGCAGCATTGCTGGCAAAGATTGCGTTTATTGATATCGGCGGCGGGTTTTGGCCCTCCCAGGGGGAATGGCTGCTGGAAGACCCCACAGAAAAAGAGGTTGCCGGACATGACCCAAAAAACGCGGGTGGTGAAAGGGATGCCCTTCTCCATTACAGAATACCTGCCCTTCCCATTGAGGTCTTTGCCCGTGAGATCGGGGCCGGTATAAAGGAACACATTCTCTCTCTTATTGACTGCAAAATCTGCTTTGAACTAGGACGCTGGATCTGCCATGAGAGCATGCATATCCTTATCCAGGTCATCGATAAAAAGGCCTCTGATCTGGTCATCACCGATGCCGGCACCAATGCCGTTGGCTGGGAACGGTTTGAAGTCGATTATTTTCCGGTACTGAACCTGTCAGCTCCGGACCTGACGGAAAAACCCTGCCATATTCTGGGCGCCCTGTGCACCCCCCATGATGTATGGGGCTATGCCTATTTTGGCAAATCAATATCCCCTGGCGATGTTCTTTTGATCCCCACCCAGGGGGCCTATACCTATAGCTTGCGTCAAAATTTTATAAAAGCCTTGCCCCAGGTGGTGTTGATTTAAGACGGCCGTCTTTTGGTTTGTCCTCTGTTTTTCGCAAAAATCAGGGTTTCCCCGATTGAAAAAAGTGTGAACTTTGGTTATAGGGTGTTTCAGGGATCCATTGTTTTTTGCAGATATTCATGAAACACCAGACAGCATGAAGTTGAATTTTCTTTTGGTTCAAAGAATCAACGCGTCACTCCAGTAACAAGTTCAGATTTCTGTTTCCAGCACCCAACCTCCCTATTCAATTGATCTGTGTCGCAGCCATTACAATGGAGATGATCCCATTTAAACTGGTTAAACCCGTATAGAGGAGGCGTTAAAAATGAATGAGGCAGACCCGGAAAGTGGCAGGGGAGATATGGGCAATGTACCCCCTGGGAAAAAAGATTTTTGGGACAAGGTACGCTCCATGGCAGGTGTTTCAACGGCTGTTGCCGTGTTCTTAACAGGATCCGTGGGTACCTGTGTGCTAGAACGTCAACAGGAAGCCTCAAATCGAATCAAGCTTTTCACCGAACTGACAAGCAAGAAGGAAGACACGGAAAATGCTGTGCGAAAGGACATGTTTCAACAGATTCTTTCTTCTTTTTTGAGAGATGATCAGCCGGGTGTCAAAAAAGAATTGCCTGGGGAATCGGATAAAAACTGCGCAATTGAGCGTATCAACAAAAATCTTTTGTATCTGGACCTGATCTCTCGGAATTTTCACGAAACCCTTGATATCCGGCCATTGTTTTTATATGTGCTTCTGGACATTGTCAGGGAAATACCCCAATTGGAAGAACCTTTGCCGTGGCAACCGGAAAAAACAGACAATAAAGCCATGTGTTCGGCGAATTTGTTCAAGTCATGGAAACGTGCCCAGGACCGAAACAAAAGGCAGGATAAACAAACCAAAACGCTTTCCTGGGAAAAATACAGAGACGATTTAAAAGAGAGAAAAAAATACGAACTGATTCAAATAGGCAGGCGGATTACAAGCAAACAAATGGAGAGCTTAAGCGGTGTTGAAGCCTGCTTTGAAATTGAAATAGAGCTGGATCAGACATGCCAGAACAAAAAACCCAACGCGGTTTTTTCCGGAGCCGATTGCGATAAAAAAGGCCAGACATTTAAAAAATTCTTGTCCCTGCCCAATGGAAAGGCCAAAAGAGACTTCACCCTTTCCGTCAGCCATTCATTTCCCAACTGGAACAATGTAAGGGTCAAGGTGGTCACAAACAAAACCCGGAAAGAGTGCAAAACAGATCCATCGGGTAAAAAAACAGAAACAAAGGAATTCTGGGTTGGATTTTTTGATTTTCCCCTGGTGGACAATACGGTTTTGTCCGACCAGGAACGCTTTGCCGTTGTGCTGGATGATATGGATCTCCAGGAGAACAAGGCAACCCTTTTATTGCTCTATTTTCCAGCCTCTTTTGCAGGCCTAAAGGAAAAGGCTTTTTATCAGCAACGGATTATGAACAGCCTCCTTAAAGACAAGGGCATATCCGAATTCTTAAAATAGGCGGTCCTATTCTTTTTTTTATGGGCAACGCATTTTTTGATTGCCAATACGCTCTTTGTTGGTACACTTATGTTTTTTGCGATGGGGAGAAGACATGAATCAAAAACTTGGCGGCGTCCTGTTCGGGTTGGCTGCGTTTACGGCATGGGGATTTCTGCCGGCTTATTGGAAACAGCTCCAGGCGGTCGGCCCCTTTGAGATTCTTTGCCATCGAATTGTCTGGTCCTGCATTTTTTTGGGCCTGATTATCTGCCTCCAGAGAAGATGGGAAGAGGTGGGCGATCTGGTTAAAACACCCGGAAAATTAAAGGGCCTTATCCTCAGCGGGCTGCTGATCGGGGCAAACTGGTTTGTCTATATCTGGGCCGTGAACTCGGGCCGGGTGGTGGAGACAAGTCTGGGGTATTATATCAATCCCATGATCAATGTGCTGATCGGATATCTTTTATTGGGGGAGACTTTCAGCCGCCAGCAGTTTGTTGCCGTCCTTTTTGCCCTGGCCGGCGTGGGGTATTCGCTGGTGTCCTATGGGAGTCTGCCCCTGTTCGCCCTGACCCTGGCCCTGAGCTTTGCCTTTTACGGATATGCCCGGAAAAAGATTGCCGCAGCCGCCATCCCCGGTCTGTTCATCGAGACCATTGTTTTGTTTGTCCCGGCCCTGGCGTATATTCTCTTCAAGCTGACAATCGCCGGCAGTGCTTTTATGAAGGATCCGATATTAACGTTCTGGATGATCGGGGCAGGGGTTGTCACCAGCCTGCCATTGCTGTGGTTTGCAGCAGCGGCCAAAAGGCTTAATCTTTCAACTGTTGGTATCCTGCAATATCTGGCGCCTTCCATTGCCTTTACCCTGGGCGTGTTTGTTTACAAAGAACCCTTTACCCGCCACAATTTGATCACCTTTGGGTGTATCTGGATCGGGGTGGTCCTTTATACCGGGGAGTCCATGGTCCGGAAAAAACAAAAAACAGGAAATTAGCACCCCATGAAACTTTTCAAAGGATTTGTTTTCGTTTTTTTTATATGGTTTACCTATGCTTTGTCCCCGTCTGCATCTGTCTCCTGGGCCCAGGAGGGCCAGATCCAAGTTTTGTTCCTTGGGGATTCCATTACCGCAGGACTGGGGGTGGAACCGGAACAGGCCTACCCGGCCTTGATTGAAGATATGCTCAAAGTCCGGGGGGATTACAGCGTTAAAATTACCAACGGCAGTATCAGCGGTTCCACAACCGCAGGGGCGCTTTCCCGGCTCAAGTGGTTTTTAAGGGCAAAGCCAAAAATTCTGGTGCTGGCCCTGGGAGCCAATGACGGCTTGCGGGGGCTTTCTACTGATGAAATGGCCCAAAATCTGGACAAGACCATTGTCCTGGCAAAAAAGAACCATATCCGGGTTGTTCTGGCCGGCATGAAAATTCCACCCAATTACGGGCCGGAGTATTCAAATGATTTTGCCAAGGTGTTTGTGGCGCTGGCAGAAAAATATCACCTGTCTTTTATTCCTTTTTTATTAAAGGATGTTGCAGGCAAAGCGTCCCTGAACCAGGCCGACGGCATCCATCCCAACCAGGAAGGACACAAAATCATTGCAGCCACGGTTTTTCCCTATATTCTGGAGCAATTATGATACTTGAGATCAAGGCAGTTTGTAAATCCTTTCACCAGGTAAGGTCCCAGCCCCTTGCGGTTTTAAAGCAAGTGAGCTTCACGCTGGATGCCGGTGAAACCACTGCCATCGTCGGTCAGTCGGGCAGCGGAAAAACCACCCTTCTTTCCCTGATTGCAGGCCTGGACAATCCGGACTCAGGCCAGGTGATTCTGGAGGGGCAGGATTTGTCCGCCATGAAGGAAAGCCTTCTTGCCCGGTACAGGGCGCTGAAGATCGGGATGATTTTCCAGCAGTTTCATCTGATGCCCCATTTGTCTGCCAGGGAAAATATCAGTCTGCCCCTGGAGATTCTCCGGCAGGACTGCATTAAAGAACGGACCGACCTCCTGCTGGAGCAGGTGGGGTTAAGCGATCGCCAGCATCATCTGCCCGGACAGCTCAGCGGAGGAGAATGCCAGCGGGTGGCCATTGCCCGGGCTCTGGTCATCAAGCCCGCCCTGTTGCTGGCAGATGAGCCCACGGGAAACCTGGATATTGCAACCGGGGAAAAAGTGGCCCAACTATTGTTCGATCTGGTGGAAAAGGAAAAGAAAAGCCTGATTCTGGTGACCCACAACCCAAACCTTGCCCGCCAATGCCAGAAGATCCGAACCCTTGATCAAGGCTGTCTGGTCTGATGCTCTGGATTCGATTGGGCATCCGGGAGCTGATGGAAAACAAAGGCTTTGCCTTTTTTTTCATGGTCAACCTTGCCCTGGGCCTTGCCGGGTTTATTGCCATCCATTCCTTTGGCAGTTCCCTGGACCGGCACCTGGATGAAAATTTAAAGGAAATCTTAACAGCAGACCTGGTGTTGTCGGCCAACAGCCCCTTGACGCCGTCAGAACTTGCCCTGGCAGACGGGATCATGGGAAAGGATACCACGGCCCATGCCCGGCTTGTCCGGTTTTACACCATGGTCAGGACCGCGGACAATGCCCGCCTGGTAATGGTGATGGCCATTGACGACGCCTATCCCCTGTACGGCAGTTTTTTGCTTGAGGGCGGGGGTTTCCAAAAAGATATCCAGAAAAATCCCGGTCTGTTCATGACCCGGGATACGGCCCATGCTCTGGGCATAGGGGATAACGCTTCTGTGGATACCTCCCTTGCACTGGGCAATAAACACTTTTATGTCCAGGATTTTTTTAAAAAAGATCCAGACAGATCGTTGACTGCGGTTGAGCTGGCCCCTAAAATTTATATGGGCATGGGGCAATTGGAAGAAACCGGTTTGATCCGCTTCGGCAGCAGAATCCGGTATCTGTATTATTATCGGTTCAGCCCGGGAACCGATATTTCCAAGTTGGTTGAGCGCCTGGGCCAGGGGTTTTCCGATAATTCCCAGGGCCAGCCCCGGGTCAGTGTCTATGGCAGCCGGGATGTGAACAACCGGCTTGGGAAGATTACCGGGTATTTTACCGGCTACCTGGGCCTTACCAGTATTGTGGCCCTGTTTCTGGCGGGTATTGCCACGGCCTATCTGTTCCGGGGATATCTGAACATGAAGCAGCGGGAGATGGCGATTCTCATGAGTATCGGGGCAAAGCAATCAGAGATTTATCTGTATGTGAGCGTTCAGCTCATCGCCCTCGGGGCCCTGGCCTCTTTTCTGGCCGTCCTTCTCTCTTTGTTCCTGGTTCCCGCATTTCCTGTTATTTTTAAGGGGTTGATTCCTGCGGATATCCGGCTTTCCACAGATCCTGCCACCTTTGTATTGGCAGTGGGCATGGGCATGGTCGGCAGTCTTTTTTTCTGCTTGCCCGTATTTGTCCGTATTTTTGGGGTAAAACCATTGCACTTGCTCAAAGGAGATGCCGGACAAGGAAATCTTCGGATGGCATTCTGGCAGGGGATCGGTTTTTTGCCCGGACTTGGCGCTTTTTTTCTGGTCTGTATTGCAGTGGCCGGTTCCATGGTAAACGGAAGTATTTTCGCCCTTGGCTTTCTTTTGGCCATGGTCTTTTTGGCCGGAATGGGCTGGTGTGTTTTTTCCGGGTGCAAATTTTTTTTCGGCACCCGGCATCTGGTGGCAAAAATCGCTTTCCGGAACCTGTACCGAAACAAGTGGTCTTCTTTGTCCTGTTTTGTCACCATTGCCATGGGCACTTTTTTGATTTCCATTATTCCCCAGGTGCAAAAGGGGCTGCAGACGGAGATCATGCGGCCCGAAGGTCTGAAAATTCCGGTTTTTTTCCTGGTGGATATCCAGGAAGAACAAAAAAAGCCCTTTATGGCGTTTATCGGGCAGGAAGATGCGGATCTGGCCAATATCTCTCCCATGGTCCGGGGACGGATTCTCCTGAAGAACAAACAAGCGTTTTATGGAGAGAAGGCGGAGAAAGGCTCGGGTGTCCGGCCCCGGGGAAGACGGCTGGAGTTTAATTTTTCCTATCGCAGCCTTCTGGATGTTTCGGAAACCATTGTCCAGGGAAAAGCGCTGTCCCAGACTCCCTGGGACTTTGAGGCAGGTCTGCCCTTTGAGATTTCTGTTGCCAAGTCCTTTGCCGAAGAACATAGCCTGTCCATAGGGGATATCCTGGGAATTGACATCCAGGGTATCTCCCTGGAGGGAAGGGTGGTCAATATCCGCAAGGTTCGCTGGAACAGTTTTCAGCCCAATTTTTATCTGCTCTTCCAGGACGGGGTCTTAAATGATGCACCCAAGACCTATCTGGCGGCGATTTCACGGGTGGCCCCGGAAGACCGCCAAAACTTGAAAAATAAGATTGTAACCGCTTTTCCCAATATTTCCATCATTGATGTGACCCAGATGGCCGGAACCCTTCTGGATATCAGTGACCGGCTTTCCCTGTCCATACGGTTCATGGCCTGGCTGGCCATTGCCGCCGGCCTTGTTTCCATTTTCTCCATTGTCCGCCATGAAGCCCGGAAAAATGAACGCCAGGTTACGCTTTTAAAGGTGCTGGGAGCCGATTTTGACATGATCCGGGGCATTACCCTTCTGGAGTTCGGGTTTATCGGATTTACCGCTTCCCTGGTTGCCCTTGTTTTGAGTTTCGGGTTTTCCAGGGCCATTGCCTGGTATTTTTTTGACAGCCTCTGGCGATTCGACCTTCTGGCCTGTCTTATGATTCTCATTCTGACCACAGGCGTCTGCATGGGAACCGCCCTGACCGGCTCCTGGAAGGTCATGAACACAAAACCGGTCACGCTTCTGAAAAATACCTGATCCATGGGCGGTCAGGTTTGGTCGGCCAGGTTTTTTATCCATTTGCGGGAGAAAAATCGGGGAATTCCCAGGCCCAGTTTATAAATTTCTTCTGTCACAACCAGGGCCATGACCCAGTAAACGGGCAGGTGAAAATAAAAGGCAGCAAAAAAGGCAATGGGAATCCCGATGCACCAGACTCCGGTCAGGTCCAGGAAAAACCCGAACCGGGTATCTCCCCCTCCCCGTAATACAGAAACAATATTTGTGAAATTGGTAATCTTTACACACAGAATGATGCCGGACACAAACATCAGGTGATAGGCGTTGCGGTAAGCGCCTTCCGAGAGATTGTAAAATGACAGAATCGTATCCCTGGACAGGATCATCAATCCGCCGGCCAGGATTCCCATGGAAAATTGAATGGCCAAAAGAAACTTGCCGTACAAATAGGCATCCTTTGGTCTGCCTGCGCCAATGCTGTTGCCGATGATGGTGGAACCGGCATAAAACATGCCGAAAAACGGAATAAGGATGAAGTTTTCAATGGATACCACAATATTCACCGCAGCAATGGATTCTGTACCGATCCTTGCATAAACGATATTGTAAATACTGACCCCGCTCACCCATACCAATTCATTTAAAAAAACAGGCCAGCAGGTCTTGAGCACACGTTTGGCAAAGGCCGCATCAAAATCAAGCATTTCCGCAATACTGGCCGCAATGGGATATTTTTTCCAATGGACCATGGCCATGAGGGCAAACCCTTCGATAAATTTTGAAATACAGGTGGCAATGGCAGCCCCATTGACGCCCATGGCCGGAAATCCCATTTTGCCGAATATCAGCATGTAATTGAGGGCCACATTGAGGACCACGGCTATCAAGCTTGCGTACATGGGGGCCTTGACAATCTCCATGCTTCTCAAATTGTTCATATAGGAAAAGGTGAATACCGATATCCCAAAACTGAAACCGACAATCCATAAATATTCAGACCCCAGACCAATGACCCGGGTGTCCTTTGAAAACAATTCTATCATGGCATCGGGGATGACCATTGTTGCAAATGTAAACACGGCCCCCAGGGCAAGTCCGGTCATTAGCCCTATTCCTGAAAGTTTTTTGACATTGACCAGATCCCCTCTTCCCCAGTATTGGGCGGTAAAAATGGCCACTCCTCCGTGAATTCCGAACTGCAGGACCATGAAGATAAAGACAAATTGATTGGCAATGCCGACGGCGGCAATGGCCGCTTCATTCAATTGCCCGATCATCAATGTATCGACAAGGGCCATGGAGGACCCCAGAAAGGTCTGCAATGCAATGGGCAATGCCAGCTTGAACAGCAGACGGATAAAGCGGATATTGATCTGATTAAAATATTTTTCCATACACCTTGTTACGCTCCATAAAAAAAGCCCGCTTTCTGTTTGAAGCGGACTTTTCTCCTTTATGACGGATTCGGCAGGAGCTGTCAATGGCAGGCCGTTCTTCTGATTTTTTTAAAGCTGTTTGGGCAGCCGGAGTCAGAGCAACACGTTAAAATGGAAAGGGAGAATGCGGTTAAGGTTTATTTACCGGCATTCATAAAGTGGGTCACTGCATCCTGAATGGTCTGGGCTGCAAGAAAAGCGCAGAGTTGTTCCCCTTCAGGCAGCTGGCCAATTGCGTTGAGAACATCTTCTCCAGTGATATCTGCCAGCTCCTCAGTCCATATTTCTCCCGCAACAACTGCCGGGGCCGGCACAATTGGGTGCCTGACCCGGGGTTGATCCGCAGCAACCGGTGTCTCCAAGCCCTGGCATGGTGTGTTTAACCAGCCCGGATACCGCGGCATGGGCAGACAATAGTTTTTCCAAGTGGGGGCTGTTGCAAAAACTGCAGGTGGGGGTATCTTCGGACCCGAACACTATGAGTTCGCAGGTCTTGCCACAGTCCTTGCATTTAAATTCAAAAATGGGCATATTCCTACCTTTTGGCTATAAATGATTTTAAGTTTACTGGGCTGTAAATAGCAAGGCCTATGCCAAAGTTAAAAGATTAAAATAATATATTTATTTCCTTTTAATTTCAGTGGCTTATTTCACTGAAAAAAAAATGAATTGGATGCAAGTCCCATTGGGAAACAAAGGGTCGGATAATTAAGACTTGATCTGTTGCAGTTTCGCCCCCTTTAAAGATAAGGGAAAATCAGGACCCAGAGCAATCGCATCTAGCTTTTTAATAACCAGCCTTATACCCGTTCCGGTCGGTGTGCCTTTCTGTCGCTGGATAGGCCAGGTGACAGGCTCTAGGTGGACTGCACTTGTGGCGGAAAAACTCGCTGCGCTCAAACAATTCCCGCCACTTAACGTTACGTCCACCAGAGCCTGTAACAACCTGTCCTAAAATGCGCCGCCAAGGCAATCCAACCGGAACTAGTTGCAATGTACTCAACTGATATATTACCAACAGAGACCAGAGGGGAACCTTAATCTTAATTCCAAAACATACGTGCTGAAGTGGAAGATTAAAAGGATTGGGTGTCCCATGAGGGATAGGCCCTGGCCGGGTTGCAGGTATCATGGACAACTATACCGCTATAAAGTGCATGCGTTGGCCCTGAATCAGGACCAAGTATCCGTTTACAAACAAGAAAAAAAACAATACACTTTTTAATTTAACCGCCAGTGGGATATAGGCAGGAGATAAGGATAAACAGCAGATGAAAGATAAACTTGTTGCAATACTTACAATAATTTTGTTCGTATTTCCGGCGTTTTCCTGTTCCCAGAAACAGAAAACGCTGCCCCTTTCTCCCATTGTCAAACCCAAGAATGTGATCCTGATTATCGGGGATGGTATGGGGCCTGAACAGGTGGGGCTTTTGCTGACCTATGCCAGACAGGCGCCGCATTCGGTACTCAAAGACCGGATCACCTGTTTTGACCGGATGATGGATAAAAACGGGTCACTGGGGGTCTCTTTAACCTATGCCCACAATGTTCTGGTCACGGATTCTGCGGCTTCCGGAAGCCAGCTTGCCACGGGCCGTTTTTCGGGTTCTGAAATGATCGGCCTGGATTATAACGGGGATCCGGTCATAACGGTTCTTGAGCGGGCCATTCAAGCGGGCAAATCTACCGGCCTTGTCACAGACACCCGGATAACCCATGCCACTCCTGCCGCCTTTGCCGCCCACCAGGCCCATCGGGGAATGGAAACCGCCATTGCCGTGGATATGCTGGCGGCTGGGCCTGATGTCCTTCTGGGCGGGGGGCTGGATGTCTGGATACCCGAAGAAGCCAATACCAAAGAGGCTGGGGTCAGGGGTGAACTGGAAAAACTCACCCAGGGGGCATTTCCCATACGCTCAAAACGCAAGGACAGCCGGAATCTTTTAACAACCGCCCGGGAAAAAGGATATAAACTGGCCTTTAACCGGTCGCAGATGAACGCTGCCTCCGGCAAATTGCTGGGCCTGTTTTCCGATTCAGCCCTTCCCAATGCCATTGCAGTGTCCAACACCCTGGATGATCCTAAAAGATCCATCCCGACGTTAAAGGAGATGTCGGCCAAGGCCATTGAGATTTTGTCCCAAAATGAACAGGGCTTTTTTCTGATGATTGAGGCGGGGCAAATCGACTGGGCAGCCCATTCCAATGATGCCGGGCTCATGCTCCACGAGATGTTCCGGCTCAATGAAACGGTCAACCATATTCTCAACTGGGCAGAAAACCGGGAAGATACCCTGATCATCCTCACGGCCGACCATACCACGGGCGGGTTTGGCTTCAGCTATACGGGCAAGGACCAGCCCGCGGCAAGGCAATTGTCCGGTAAACTGTTTAAGGATACCGTCTACAACCCCGGGTATAATTTTGGCGACCCCGGGGTTTTGGATAAGCTTTACAGCCAGAAACTGAGCTATGGGGATATTTTTGACAAATTTTATCAATTGTCAAAAGAGGCACAAACCCCCGGAAACCTGGCCCTGGTTGTGAATCGGTATACCGATTTTCCCATCACCCTGTCCCAGGCCGAAAGAATCCTTGAAACAGAGGACAATCCCCTTTATGCGGCAGATGACCGCAGGTTTAACGCAAAGACGGTGCCCAAACTGGACAACAAAGACGAATTTTATATTTATCAGAAAACCAGCAACCAGCATGCCCTTCTGGCCCTGGCAGTGGCTTCGGATCAACTTGCTGTCTGGAATACCGGTGCCCACACCAATACGCCGGTCCTTGTATTTGCAAAGGGAACAGATGCCGCCCGGGCTCCTTTTAGCGGTGTTCTCCACCATACCCAATTGGGGCAATATCTTATGGATGCGGTGTCAAAAAAATAGAAACCCGCTACTTTGGTTTAGGGCAAAATTTTTTTCCAGGAAAGATTAACGGGCCAGTGCGTTTCGAACATTGTCTGCTGTTACAGCACTGGTACGAATATTTGATTCGATGGTAACGCCTGCGATGTGCGGGGTCAGAAGCAAATTAGACAATCCTTTATAACGCTGGCCCATCTCGGCATCCAGGGGCTCATTTTCAAATACGTCCATGGCAGCACCGCCGATATGTCCTGATTCCATTGCTGCAATCAAGGCGTTTTCATCCACCACTCCACCCCGGGCGGTATTGATCAGCAAGGCCCCTTTCTTCATTCTTGCAATGGCCCTGGCATCAATCAGATGCCGGGTTTTATCGGTTAAGGGAACATGGAGGCTGACCACATCTGACGTTTCCAATAGTTCTTCAAACTCCGTTGATGGGGCTTCCTGCCACGCCGGGTGGTCTGGGGGCAAGGAAGGATTATGGGCAATGACGGCCATGCCCATTGCTTTTGCCCGTGTGCAGGTCTCCCGGGCAATGGCCCCAAAGCCTATGAGGCCCAGGACTTTCCCCGCGGTTTCATTCCCCATTAATGCGGTTCTTGGCCATTGTCCCTCGGCCATTTCCAGAGTCGATTGGTATGCTTTTCGGAATAAGATGAAAATAGAGGCGATGACATACTCGGCAACGGCTGCCCCATTGGTGCCATAGGCGGGAAAAACCTCAATCTGCCTGGCCTTGCATGCGTCTAAATCAATATTGTCCAATCCAACGCCCAGGCGGCCCACGGCCTTAAGGTTTTTTGCACAGGAGAGCAGGTCACCCCGTACCTGGGTTCGATTTCTGACAATGATGGCGTCGGCAGTTTCTATTTCTGCCAATAGAAGATCCGGCTGATCCACCAACCCGGGATCGTATACGACAGTGAAGTCATCTTTTAGACCATTGACAGCTGTTGGGTCCATAAATTCCGATATGACTATTTTTTTCATCTTAAGGGTCAGTCCTTATGCCCGTTGGGGGTGGAATAGAGGATGTGGTTTTTATTTACCAGGATGGTTTCATATTTAATTTGGGGATCAAGATTTTTCTCGTAGAGCGTTGCATTGAAGATGGTTAGAAAGTTTTCCTGGTAATCCCCCACAAGATCGCTCAAGCGGTCATAGCCGTTTCCCCTGTTGATATTGACTTCCCCGTTTATTTGGGTCCCGTCTACCAGTTTTATCCGGATGCTGCGGCTTTCTACGGTTTTCATGGCATGCACCTCCATGGTTTGGGTCTGCTGTGAATCAAGATTGTGTATAGTCTTAGGATAGAAACTGAACAAGAAATGTCAACAAGAGATTAAGTTTAAACCCTTATTTCTCTATCCTGTTTGTCTGAGTGCGCTTACCAGCCAGTTTTGAAATGCGGTTACCTTCCCCAGGTCTTTGTTAGACTCGGGTCTGGAAAAATAATAATTGCCTGTTTTGATGGGCGTTAATCCAAAGGGGGCCACGAGAAGGCCGGCCGCAAGCGCATCCCTGACAAGAAAGAGGTCGCCAAGGGCCACACCAAGTCCTGCCGTTGCCGCCTGGAGGGCTGCATCATCCACCTCAAAAACCTGGCCCCTTTCCAGGGACAGGTTTTTGATGCCCACCTGGTCTGCCCAGGCTGCCCATTCCCTTAAATCCGGGGTGTTGTGGAGCAGCATATGGCCTCTGAGATCCCCAGGTCTTTTGAGGGGAAAAGCAGTGGTCAGCAGCTTGGGGGAACAGACAGGAATCAATTGTTCGGTCATGATTTTTTCCCGGATAACGCCCGGGGACGCTTTTCCCAAATGGGTGATGCCAATGTCAAAGTTTTCATGGCCAAAATCCACATTTGCGCCGGAGGTGGTCAGCCGCACCTGGATATCCGGGTGGAGGGTCTGGAAATGGTGAAGTCTGGGGATCAGCCAGCGGATGGCAAAGGTGGGGTGGACCTTGAGGCTTAGGTCCTGCTGCTGGTTCTTGAGTTTGTTCACGGCATCGGCCATCATATTAAAGGCCCGGGTTAAAGACGGGACCAGGAGCATTCCCTGGTCTGTAAGCGATAGTTGTTTATGGCGCCTGTGGAAAAGAATCACCTTCAACTGGTCTTCAAGCTGTTTGATCTGGCGGCTGACCGCCCCCTGGGTCACACACAGTTCCCGGGCTGCCAGGGTAAAACTCAAATGGCGGGCGGCCGCTTCAAAGGCCCTGAGTGCATTTAAGGAAGGCAGGCCCTGGTGTTTTTTTTGTTGCATGAGTTTTCTTCATCCATGGCATGTGTTAAAATCGTTTGACGGCATCCATTAATACTGGTTTATACTAAAAAAGCAAGCACGGGTCCAAAAACTGAGTGGATAACCTGGAATAAGGAATATATCAATGAAAGCAAAAGAGCTGATCAAGCTGGAAGACCGGTTTGGCGCAAAAAATTATAAGCCCCTGGATGTTGTTCTCACCCGGGGACAAGGTATCTGGGTATGGGATGTTGAGGGAAATAAATACCTGGATTGTCTGTCGGCCTATTCAGCCGTCAACCAGGGACATTGCCACCCGAAAATTTACCAGGCCATGATGGATCAGGCCCAAAAACTGACCCTGACCTCCCGGGCATTTCGCAATGACCAGTTGCCGCTTTTGTACGAGGAACTCTGCCAAATGACCGCCTCCCACAAGATGCTTCCCATGAACTCCGGGGCAGAAGCTGTGGAAACCGTGATCAAGTGTGCCAGAAAATGGGGGTATGAGTCCAAGGGCGTGGCCGATGGCCAGGCTGAGATCATTGTGTGCAACGATAATTTCCATGGCAGAACCCTGTCCATCATCGGGTTCAGTACGGACGAGAATGCCAGGCAGAATTTCGGCCCTTTTACACCGGGTTTTAAAACCATTCCCTTTGGGGATGCCGATGCCCTGGAGAAGGCCATTGGCCCCAATACCGTGGCCTTTATGGTGGAACCCATCCAGGGAGAGGCAGGGGTTATTATCCCGCCCAGGGGATATTTACAAAAGGTGCGTAAGATCTGTACCCAGAAGAATGTTCTGTTGATCCTGGACGAGATCCAGACCGGGCTTGGCAGGACGGGAAAACTTCTGGCAGAAGAGCATGAAGGTATCCAGGCAGACCTTACCCTGATCGGCAAGGCCCTGTCCGGCGGTTTTTATCCGGTGTCAGCCGTATTGTCAACAGCCGAGGTGTTGGGACTTCTCCAGCCGGGCCAGCACGGCAGCACATTCGGGGGCAATCCCCTGGCATGTGCCGTGGCAAGGGCCGCTCTCAAGGTACTGGTGGAAGAAAATATGATTGAAAACGCTGAAAAAATGGGGGCCTATTTTCTAGGTGAACTGAAAAAAATAAACCACCCGGCCATCCGGGAGGTCAGAGGGATCGGGCTCATGCTGGCCATTGAATTGAAAGAGGGAACCTCCGGAGGTGCCCGGGCCATTTGTGAATCCCTCATGGAAATGGGGATTTTGTGCAAGGAGACCCATACCTATACCATCCGGTTTGCTCCGCCTCTGATCATTGAAAAGGCGGACATTGACTGGATCATGGATAAAATAAAAATCGCCTTTTCCTGAACCTAAAGTTTGCCGGGGCTGTCCTTCGTTGGCAGACCCCGGCCCTTACCCTATCGTCTGTCCGGCCAGATTCGGGTGGACATCTCGGTGAGTTTATATTTTTGAATTTTCCCCGAGGCAGTCATGGGGTAGCTGTCCACAAAATGGACATACCTGGGGATTTTATACCGGCTGATCTTTCCCCTGCAAAAATCACTCACCTCACTGGGTTCAATGCTTGCCCCTTCCTTGAGAACGATGAAAGCCCCGACCTCTTCCCCGTATTTCTCACTGGGAACAGCGGCCACCTGGATGTCTTTGATCTCTTCCATTCGGTAGAGAAATTCTTCAATTTCCCGGGGATAGATATTTTCCCCGCCCCGGATGATCATATCCTTGTGACGTCCGGTGATGGACAGGTTGCCGTGTTTGTCCATGATGCCAAGGTCTCCAGAATGGAGCCAGCCATCCTTGTCAATGGCCTGGGCAGTGGCAGCAGGATTGTTGTAATAGCCTTTCATGATGCTGTATCCCCTGCAGCAGACTTCTCCCTGGTCGCCCGGGGCAAGGGTTTTTCCTGTTTCCGGATCAATGATCTTGACCTCAATGTGGGGAAGGGCGCGGCCCACGGTTTCCACCCGGAGCCTGAGATCATCGTCGATCCTAGTATAGGTCATCACAGGAGAGGCTTCTGTCAGGCCGTAGCAGATGGTGATGTCCTTCATGTTCATCCTGTCAATGACCTGCTCCATGACATGGACCGGGCAATTGGAGCCGGCCATGATGCCCGTTCGCAAGGAGGAAAAATCAAATTTTGAAAACAGGGGGTGGTCCAGAAGGGCGATGAACATGGTGGGAACGCCGTAAAGGGAGGTGCAGCGCTCCTGTTCCACAGAGGCCATGACCAGCAGGGGATCAAACCCCTCCAGAACCACCATGCAGCTGCCGTGGTTGACGGCTGCCAGCACCCCTAAAACGCAGCCGAAACAATGGAACAACGGAACCGGCAGGCAGACCCGGTCCTCGTGTGTGAAGTTCTGGTTCTCTCCGATCCAGAATCCATTGTTCCCGATATTGTAGTGGGTGAGCATCACCCCTTTGGGGAACCCTGTGGTGCCGGAGGTGTACTGCATATTGACCACATCGTGGGGGCTCAGGCTTGTCTGGCGCTCCTTGTAAGCCGCATCCGATACCATGACCGACAGGGCCCTGATTTCAGAAAAAGAATACATGCCCCGGTGTTTTTCCGGACCCAGAAATCCCACCCGTTTGAGATGGGGAAATTTAGGGCTTGCAAGGCTGCCCCGCTGGCAGGTCTTCAGTTCCGGTACCAGTTCGTATAAAGTGTTTACATAGTCTGTGTCCTGGAACCCGTCAATGAGAAAGATATTCTGGGTTTCAGACTGGGTGAGAAGGTATTCCAGCTCAGCCGTCTTGTAATTGGTGTTCACGGTCAAAAGGATGGCGCCGATTTTGGCCGTGGCAAATTGGAGGGTCACCCAGAAGGGGATGTTGGTGGCCCAGATGGCCACTTTTTCGCCCTTTTCAATCCCCAGGGCCATGAGTCCCCTGGCGGTTTCATCCACCTGACTTGAAAATTGCCGGTAGGTCATCCTAAAATTTCTATCCACATAGACAATGGCTTCGCTGTCGGGAAAATTTGCCACGGTCCGGTCCAGGATCTGGCCAAGTGTCAGTTCTTTTAAACCGTTTCGGGTGTCCATTTGTTTTCCTTTATTCGGGTATATAAATGACCGCGTGGATTTCCGCCTTGTCATCCCCGGCACAGCTGACATAATGGGGGACAATGGAATTATAGTAAACAGAATCTCCCTGATTTAGAATATGGGTCTCCTGACCATAATTTACCTCGATACTGCCTTTGATAACCGCGATAAATTCTTCGCCCTCATGGGAGGAGAGTTTCTTCTCCCGGGCAGATTCCGGAAGAATTTCAACAAAAAACGGTTCCATGTGGCGATCGGTTTTTCCCTTGCCCAGGGCAAAGAAATTCAAGGCGGCTGGTTTGTTTTTTCCGGCCAGGACGCTGAATTCCGACTGTCTCTGGGTTTTGCGGACGATATAGGGGTCGCAGCTTTCCTGGTCATCCAGAAAGGTTCCCAGCCGGACGCCCAGGGCCCGGGCGATTTTCATCAGCGGTCCCAGGGGCGGATATACATCCTCTGTGAGCATGGTATCCAAGAGTCCTGTATCAAGGCCTGTCTTCTGGGAGAGGTCCTGGATGTCCATTTTCCGCTGTTCCATGAAATAGGTGATTCGCTGGTTTACTTTTCCGGTCTGCATCATTCCTCCACGCAAAATTTTAAAAAGGGTGCTTTATAATATATGGGAACCGGTTTGTCAAAAAAACAAAGGCGGCCGCTATCGTGGTGTAATCGTCTACACATTTTATCTTTGTCTTGTATCTTTCAGAAAAAAACTGATACCATGGGAGTTATAACAGGGCTGAAGGCGAGGCACCCCATAAAAATAAAACCGCCAGGGCCCATGCAAAACAACTGGTAAAACCTGTCTTGGAGACTATAAATGAAAACCATTGAAGTGAAAATAACAGCAGAGTTCGAGATCCCCGATGAATGGGAAATCATTGACCATGTCCCTGATCCCGAATTTCCGGATGATAAGATTACCGTCTTGAAAATCAACGATGACTATTATGATTTTTTCCCCGAATGCCTGATGAAAGTTGAGGCCCCCGACACGGTAGTCTGGTCGACGGATGAAGGAAAGACAGAAGAGGTCATTGACTGCATGAGCCAGTTCAAGGTGAGAATGCAGGAAAAAAAATAACAGCCCTCCCGAACCTTCCTTTATGCCAAAGCGGTAAGCTGTTTTGGTAAAACGCCCAAGCCGTTTTTTTGCCTACTATTTCCAGTATTTGAGGGCGGTATCTATTAATAATACTAATTTTCAGTCTTTAAAAGTTCATCCTCTTCCGCAGTAATCAACCGATAACAATGCTGGCAAGTCATGTTCAAATATTTCACCTCACCTTTCATTAAAATTTTTTGACAATGTGGACAATAGTATGATTTCCATTTTGGGGTGGTTTCTATTTTTTGATCTTTTTTAAGCATATTTTCTCTTTAAATAGGGGCACAATCTATGATTAGAAATATTTTTTTCCAATGAACACATCCTTTTGCCAGTCCATTGTCGAAAGCTGACATCAAGACCGGATTTAAAAAAAATAAGCAATGAGGACTCTGCCCTTGTGGGTTCAAGACAGAGTCCTCTGCTTAAGGGATAGTTAAAATTGTCCGATCAACTCAATTATCCCAACCATCCCCAGCCGGCACCCGGCTAGGAAAAGAATATTTTGATTTGTTTTAAATCAATTTAATGCCGCTATCAAATCTTTTGCTGTTGATGCTGCATCGCCTAATAGCATTATCGTTTTAGGGTTTTCATATAAGGTGTTTTCAACCCCGGAATAACCTGGTTTTGCATCAAAATTACAGATGAGTATTCTTTTTGCATCATGGGCCATCAGTATCGGCATTCCGGAGATGGGAGTCCCTTTGGTATTCATTGCAGCCGGGTTGACCACGTCGCAAGCACCGAAAACGATTACAACATCTGTCTGTTTGAATTCAGAATTGATATCATCCATCTCGTAAAGCTTGTCGTAATCGATATCGGCTTCGGCAAGAAGCACATTCATGTGTCCCGGCATTCTCCCCGCCACCGGGTGAATGGCAAACTTCACATCCGCACCCATTGATTCAAGCATTGAAGCCAGTTGAACCACCTTGAACTGTGCCTGTGCCAACGCCATGCCATATCCGGGTATGATGATTATTTTTTGGGCAGACAAAAGTGCAGCAACGGCTAAATCCAAGGGGTTTTTCTGATCCATTTTGTTTGAAGACGCATCACTATCAGACGCTGGCTTTGAAAGATCTTCAACCAGTCGTTCGATTGTTTCTTTTGCATTTCCAAGCAGCAGGGTTGTGTTGCTGTTTTCATACAAGGGATTTTCAACACCTGAATATCCGGGTTTGCCATCCAGGTTACAACACACAACATGTTTTGATTCATGGGTGTGCAGGATCGGCATTCCTGATATGGGAGAACCGTCAACCGCTATGGCAGCCGGATTGACCACATCACATGCCCCAATGACCAAAGACAAATCTGTCTTTGGGAAGTCAGGGTTGATTTCATCCATCTCTTTGAGCAGATCATAGTCAATACCTGCTTCGGCAAGAAGCACATTCATGTGCCCCGGCATTCGGCCAGCCACCGGATGGATGGCAAACTTGACATCCTTTCCCATATCAAGCAGGATATTGGAAAGCGCAATGACTGCAAACTGTGCCTGTGCAACAGCCATCCCATATCCTGGAACGATAATGACGTTTTTTGCTTCCCGTGCATACCCAAGTGCTTTTTGAAAATTGTCTTTCCCAATGAACGGATGGCTGGTTTCCGGCTCGATAATTTCCATATCAGTTGTATCCGTCTTGGAAATTTTCTTTTTGGATGAAATATTCTGAACAGGGACAAAAACCCTGTAAAGGCTGCGATTCATTCCTTTGCACATAACATGGGTCAATATTGATCCTGATGCCGCCACGGTTGCCCCGCAGGAAATTAACAGCTTGTTTTCGATAATCATTCCGCAAAAGGCTGCAGCCACACCTGCTGTGGCATTTAAAAATGAAATTAAAACCGGCATATCAGCTCCGCCAATGCGAATGGAAAAGATAATGCCGAACAGCACCGACATGAAAATAATTAGAATATAAAGGTATATTCGGCTTTCCATGGGCGCTATAATTGCTGCGATGATCAGCACAACAATGCTGATAAAATTTGCCAGGACAAGCAAGGTATGTTTTGGAAGGATCTGCTGGGCCTGTCCAAGTTTGTTGGACAGCTTTCCACCGGCGATCATGCTGCCGCTAAAGGTCAATGATCCGATTGCAAGACCTAAGAGGCCGGAAATTTCATTCACAATTCCAAGGTGTTGAGATCCCCGCATCAGTTCGGCAAGGGAAAGAAAGAAAGCAGCAACCCCGCCGGCACCATGCTGAAAGGCAACCATGGCAGGAATCTGGATCATTGTGATTTTCCTGGCCACCCAGAATCCTGCTACAGAACCGATAACAAGGGATATCAGCAAAATATTGGGATGCATGCTTCCGTTTCGATAAAGAACCAGAGCTGCCGCACACGCCAAAGCAAAAGCCGCTGTAAGGTTGCCGAATTTTGCCCTGTGGGGCCAATGAAACAGCCAGATTCCCAGTATCAGGATAGCGATGACACAAAAATCCAGGAGCAGGTTCATGGCAGGGTATGTTTCAGTCATTATTCGCTACCCCTTTTTTTTTAAACAACCGCAACATCCGGTCGGTAATCGCAAACCCGCCAACAAGGTTGAACGCGGCCATGATAAATGCCACTGACCCAATTATCTGCTCGGTCCTTGTTGATGAAACTGAAAAAAGAATCAAAACGCCTAATATGGTGACGGCAGAGATGGCATTTGTCATGGACATCAGTGGTGTATGAAGCAATGTGGGAATCCGGGAAATGAGAAAATACCCCACCACAAAGGAGAATAGAAAAACACCTGCCATCAATAAAAGATTTGTCATGGAACTGCTCCTGGAAATTTTTTAGTGATTAGTGACCCATGGCCTTGAGCGTGCCTTCATGATATAGTTTGCCCTTGTGTGTCACAAGAGCTCCCCTGACGATTTCATCTGACAGATCAAATTCATTTGAGCCGTTTTTAAACAGGTTTTCAACAAAGTAATAAAGATTATTGGCGTAGAGCCAGGAAGAGTGAACCGGCAGTGATCCGGGTATATTTTTAATCCCGCAGATGTAAACGCCTTCATGAATTATTTCTTTTCCAGGGTCGGTCATAGCACAATTTCCTCCCTGATCAATGGATACGTCAATAATGACAGATCCGGGTTTCATGGATTCAACCATCTTTTTAGTGATCAAATGCTGGGCAACTTCACCCGGGACAAGAGCACTTAAAACAATGATATCAGAATCTGCAACCAAAGGTGCCAGTTCTTGTCTTTCCTTTTCAATCCATTCTTCCGGAAGTGCTTTGGCATAACCTCCTTCTCCAACTGCAAGCTCCGGCGGTGCATCAAAACCCACTACTTTGACGCCTAAGCTTTCTGCCTCTTTTTTGGCATCCGGCCGGATATCGATGGCCTTTACAACCCCTCCCAGTCTTTTTCCCGTTGCAATTGCCTGAAGTCCTACAACACCGGTACCTATCACCAAAATATTGGCCGGCTTTATCATTCCAATGGATGTGCCGATCATGGGAATAAATTTTGGAAAATTAGCTGCAGCAATAATGATGGCTTTATATCCTGTGATGGCACTCATGGAGGTTAAGGGGTCCATGCGCTGTGCCCTTGAAATCCTGGGGATTCCATCCATTGTAAATGCCGTAATGTTCCTGTCCTGCAGTTTTTTAACATCACCATGGTTTGAAGGCGCTGCCGGGTGCAGAAAGGTGATAAGCATCTGGTTTTCTTTTAACATATCGATTTCATGCTTATCGAACTGCTTATTGAACATGGGTTCCTTAACCTTTAAGATGATATCTGCTTTGTCGAAAACTTCGACAGCATCCTTTGCAATTACAGCCCCGGCTTTTAGGTAAGCTTCATCATCCGTAAAGGCACCTGTCCCTGCCGTTGTCTCTATAATCACATTAAATCCAAGAGCTTTAAATTTTGCAACGGTTTCCGGAAGTGCTGCAACCCTGTTTTCTTTGTGCATTATTTCTTTGGGTATTCCAATCAGCATGATCAGACTCCTCTTGTATTTTTACTATCCATTAATTTGTGCGGACCTTTATTTAAATTTGTGCTTCAATTTTTTTGACCTGGCACATTGAGTTTTGCAAAGCATCGTGAAAGATTGGCGGTTCAGGTGAGGCCAGCAAATCATCCATGTCTTTCACAATTCCCTGGATGAATTGTTTCAAGATGTCTTTGTCAAAGGCTTTATTGCCAACAATGGTTGTTGCCAGTTTTTCAAGACCGTCAGTGGCCAGTATTCTGACATCATAATAAAGATCCTTTCGCTTTATTAATGCGGTCACTTCCCTTGCCAGCGTAAGACTCGGGTTCTTTATAGAAGGCAAATATTCAATTGCGGCTTCACGCAAGCGCCAATTCTGGTCAAAACGTAGCAGACGGATTAATTCATCTTGATAATGATCCAGTTCCCTGGTCTGTGATAGGTTTTCCAGTTTTTCTAAAACGATTCCCCAGTCATTTAAATTCCCGAAAATATAATCTTTCATAAGTCCTCTCCTGTTATAAAACGTATATGATTTAGCCCTGCAATGCCGATCATATGGAGATGCAGGCTATCTCATTGTGGAATGGCAAGAGCAAAGAGTGTGCCATGGAGAGGGTGCAAGGGTAAGGTGTCGTAACTACAGGAGATATGGACAAAAACGGTTCGATAGTTAGAAAACGATGCGGTGCAAAGTGCACCAACTGTTGCACTTTGCACCGCAAGAAGATGTTTATCCCGGCTGCTTGAATTGGGCCATTGTAATTTAGTTCATTTCCAAACGATTCATGATACGCCACAAGGTGGATCGGTCAATGCCCAGTAGCTTTGATGCTTGTGTTTTATTTTGATGGGTCATTTCCAGCACATTCATGATGTGATGTTTACTCAATTGTTCCAGGGATTCTATATCTTTGGGGGAAGATTTTAGATCTGAGGTTAAAGGGGGCATTGTCAGGGCTGACGGAAGGCTGTCTATCGTGATTTCATTGCTCACTTCAAAAAGCGTTGCCCTTTCAATTATATTTTCAAGTTCTCTCACATTTCCAGGCCAGTTATATTTTTCCAACAGTCGGAGCGCTTCTTGAGAAATACGGTTTATGCTTTGATTGTTTTGAGCTGAATATTGTTTTAAAAAATGGTATGCCAGTATCCCGATATCTTCTTTACGGTCTCTCAAAGGCGGCAAATCTATAATCACAACGTTCAATCGGTAGTAGAGATCTTTTCTGAAACTGCCCTGTTCAACCATGGCTTCAAGATTTTTATTTGTTGCCGCAATAATTCTTACCCAAACTTTTTTCCTCTCAAAAGAACCCACCGGCTGTATTTCCCCGTTTTCCAATGCCCGAAGGAAGGTCTGTTGAAGGCCTGACCCGATATCCCCGATCTCATCAAGAAATATAGTTCCGCCACTTGCAGCCTCAAACAGACCCATCTTGTCGGCTATTGCACCGGTAAAAGCGCCTTTTACATGGCCAAACAATTCGCTTGCCAGAAGATTCTCACTGAGTGCTGCACAGTTGACCGGAAGATAAGGCTTTGAAGCCCTGTCACTGTTAAAGTGTATTGCCCTGGCAACCAGTTCTTTTCCTGTACCGGTCTCTCCATGGATAAGGACGGTCGCTTTTGAATTCTTGATACGGTTAATGGTTTTGAAAACAGCCATCATGGGTTCACTGGTTCCAATGATATTTTTAAATGTATATTTTTTTTCAAGTTGATGCTGCAAACGGATATTATTTAAAAACAGCTCGCGTTTTTCCATGGTTTTTTTTACGACAAGCCGCAACTCTTCCATATCAAATGGCTTTAAAATATAATCTTCAGCACCTTGTTTCATGGCTGAAACAGCCGTGTCAATCGTACCGTAGGCGGTAATTATTATAAAAAGGATATTAACATCATACTTTTTTGTGGCCCTTAAAAGCTCCATTCCGTTTATACCGGGAAGTTTGAAGTCGGATATGATTAAATCGAATTGGGTGTTCTTGATTTCTTCAAGGGCTTTTTCTCCGGAATCAACTGCTTTTGCGATATAACCCTCTTTTGAGATAACATGGAGCAATCCCTGGTTCATTTTTTGATCATCTTCAACAATTAAAATTTTGTACCCTTTCATAGGATCTCCCATTCTATGATAAAAAAGCTATTCAGTCGGTAATTCAACGGTAAACACTGTGCCGGAATTGATTGAATCATTCACGGTTGAACTGATTACTTTGATATCTCCACCCAACTTTCTTGCCATCTCATGGCTGATAAAAAGCCCCAAGCCTGTTCCTTCCCCCTGTTTTTTTGTTGTAAAAAATGGGTTGAATATTTTGTTAAGTTCATCCTTGGGAATTCCTGGTCCGGTATCTGCAATTTCAATTTTTATTTTTTTTAAAACCGGCACATACCGGGTCTTTAATCTTAATATGCCGCCATTTGGCATGGCTTCACTGGCATTTGCAACAAGATTTGTCAAGATGGCCTGCAGGGTGCTTGCATCCGCTTTTATATTCGGCATATTGTTTTCCAATTCTTTTTCTACTTTAATTTTATTGGATGAACAATGGGGCCCGGCAATACGCATCAATTTTATCAGGGTTTTGTTGACATCCGTTGTTCGTGCATCATTCTGGGTATGCCGGGAAAAATCAAGAAGGTTTTTTATGATTTTACTTCCCTGTCTGATTTCATCAACTACTGTGGAAAGTCTTTGCTGGATGATACTATTTTCAATTCCTGCTTCATGGAGTTCCTCTTTGGCAATCTGTGTATAGAGTAACGCATTGGCAAGGGGTGTATTTAATTCATGGGCAATCCCTGATGTAAGAAGACCAAGAGATGCGAGTTTTTCTTTTTGAATGACTTGAAATTCCAGTTCTTTTTCATATTGGTATTTGGCTTTTAAAATATTTACAATTAGTGTTGAAATAAAAAAGGCAAGTCCAAAAACAACCATTGCCGTCATCATGCCATAAACAATAGCTTCCCTTCCCAGGGCTTTGATACGGTTCAAAATTTCCGCCATGTCCTGATCTGCGATAACATACCATGGGAAACCATCAACTTTTTGATATGCCTGTAATACACGTTCCTCTCTATAATCAATTGTTTCATAAATGCCTTGTTTCTTTCCGGCTATGAAATTCATGGAAATGTTGTCTTTGAGCGCTTTTGCTCCAAATCGTGATGCAGACAAAAATTTACCGGTTTTGTCTACCAGGTAGACTTCTCCGGTAATTTCTATATTGCTTTTTCTAAGCAGTGAGTCAACAAGTCTGAAATCAACCAGGGCACATAAGTGTGCACAGTTTTCTTTAGATCCATCCAAGATAGAGGTACAAATCAGCAAGGCCGGAATTTGATCCTGGCCTATGGTAAACATAAAGATTTCTTTAACATGCGTATCCATACCTGAATGTGTCGGTTCATCGATGGCCTGTAGCTTTGCAGGATCTATAGAAACGCCTGTCGTAGAGAAAACACACTCTCCAGATTTATCCAGGACAAAAAAACCAAGATAGGGGCTGTACTGCTCCTTCATTTCTTCAAAATGCGTTTTTAGCATTGTGGAATTAAAGCCAAAAATACAAATAATATTGGAAAGCGTTTTCAGATCATCTGCTCTTTCCGTCATGAATCCGTTTATTACGTCAGCGTTTCTTGTGGACAAACCTTCTAAGTAAGAGGATGCTTTTTCTTTGATCAGGTTTTCCCCCTGGGATATCACTTTGTATCCCAGGGCGGCCAGGGGCACCAGTGAAACAGCCATAAATGCCGCAATCAGGAGTATTCTGAGCCTTTCAAAATTCACGTTTCAACCCTTTCAAAATGAATTATAGCGTTTGCCAGAAAGAATTTCCGATTCCCCATTCAATGGTTTTGGCAGTTTTCCCGGTGCCAGCGGACCACATCCTGGTAGGAGATGCTTCCCCCGAATATATCCAGAGCGCTGCCGATGGTGAGGTCCACCTTGTTCTGGCCGAGCTCCTTCACCGTTTCAAGGTCGGAAAAACGACTGGCCCCGCCGGCGTAGGTGACGGGAATGGGAGAGTGGGCACCCAGCAGTTTTACCAGGTTTGTCTGGATTCCCTGCATCATCCCTTCCACATCCACCCCGTGGACCAGAAATTCGTCACAAGAGGAGGCCAGCTGGGCAAGGGTTTTTGGGTTGAGCGCAACATCGGTGAATTTTTGCCACCGGTCTGTAACGATCCAGAATTCCCCCTCCCGTTGTCTGCAGCTTAGGTCCAGAACCAGCTTTTCTCGTCCAACACAGCGGACCAGGGTGTCTAATTTTGCAAGGTCTATTTTGCCATCGGAAAATACATAGGAGGTAACAATCACATGGCTGGCACCGGCATTCAGAAAAGTTTCCGCGTTGGAAGGGGTGATGCCGCCGCCGATCTGCAGTCCCTTGGGATAGGCCCTTAATGCAGACAGGACCGCCTCTGTGTTCCCGGGTCCCAGGGAGATGACATGGCCGCCCGCAAGCTTGTCTTTTTGGTACATGGCCGCAAATTGGGCAGGGGATTTTTCGGTTTCAAAATTGGTGACCGGAAGTTCTGTGTCCGAATCTTTCAGGGTTCCGCCGATAATTTGAACCACTTTCCCTTGGCGCAGGTCAATGCAGGGTCTAAATTTCACTAGATGTTTTCCTTTTTTAATTCTTTTTGCAGCCGGTCTGCCGTCGCGGCAAAGGGTTGAGGCCTTTTGTGCTGTCCTGGTTTTCATAATAACCACAGATGCGGAAAGGAATCAATGGGAATCCGGCCCGGGGTTTGTTATACTGGCCTATCTTGGATTTTTGTTGGAAGGAAACGATGGCTGCGCCAGAGGAGTTGTAAATGGTAATCTCCGAATATCATTCCATTGTGGTAATGCCCGGGATGGAAAAACCCTTTCCTACAATTCTGGCGTTTTTGATCCAAAGATTTCCCGGTATTGACACACAGATTTGGGAAGCAAGGATTCGTTCGGGAAAGGTTCTGACCGAAGACGGAGAACCCATCTCTTTGGAAACCGCTTATCAGCCCTTAAAAAGACTTCGGTATTTCAGGGAGGTGGTTGAAGAATCCGTCATCCCCTTTACCGAAACAATTGTTTTCTGCAACGATGAATTGCTTGTGGCCTGTAAACCCCACTTTCTTCCTGTTACCCCGGCAGGACCCTATGTGAATCAATGTCTGCTCCATCGGTTGAAAAAAAGAACGGGCAATAGAAATATTTCGCCCATCAATCGGATCGACCGGGAAACAGCAGGACTTGTTCTGTTTTCGATGAACCCCAAAACCCGGGGCCGATACCAGGCGCTGTTCATGAACGGAAAGGTACAAAAAACCTATGATGCCGTCACAACATATCCATGGGACCCAAAGAGAACATCATGGACCATTGAAAACAGGATCATCAAGGGAGATCCCTGGTTTCGGATGAAAGCGGTCCCGGGTACACCCAATGCGGTTTCAAACATAGATCTTGTGGAATCAAGGGGAAACAGAGCGCTTTTCCGATTGTCTCCTGTCACCGGCAAAAAGCATCAATTACGGCTCCATCTCAGCGGGCTGGGATTTGCCATCCTAAATGACCGGTATTATCCCAAGCTTTTGCCCGAGCGCAAGGATGATTTTTCAGCCCCCCTCCAGCTGCTGGCCAGAAAGATACAATTTACGGACCCTGTCTCAAAAAAACAGGTAAGGTATGAATCGGAACGCAGGCTTTTGTTATAAAAAGGGTTCTTGTCTTGTAACCGCCAGGGCCACCCATTCTCCTTCATTTGTTTCATGGACGATGTGAAGCGCGTTCGCCTGAAGGGCTGCCACAATATCGGGTTTGCGTTCCCGGATAATTCCCGAAAGAATGGCCATTCCCTTTGGGGCCATCCGGCGTTCAAGTTCCGGCATGATATCAACAATCACCTGGGCAATGATGTTGGCCGCAATGAGATCATAGGTTTTTTGGGGTGTCTGATCCAGGGTGGCACAGGAAAGTGTGAACACCAGTGGATCTGCCTGGTTTTTGTCCAGATTTTTTTTGCTGATTCCGATGGCCACTTCGTCTGTATCAATGCCTGTCAGCCTTCCGGCCCCAAGTTTTGCTGCCGCAACCATGAGAATTCCGGATCCGGTCCCCACATCCAAAAAATCTGATCCGGGGATAAGAAATTTTTCTATCATTTGGATGCACATGGCGGTTGTGGGATGGGTTCCCGTGCCGAAGGCCATACCCGGGTCCAGATGAATGACAATGTCATTCGGGGCCGGTTCATGGTCTTTCCATTCCGGTTTGATCACAATCCTATCCGTTATGCGGGTGACGTTGAAATAGGTTTTCCAGGCATCTTCCCAGTCCTTTTCATCAACGATTTCCACCTGGGTTTTTACCTGGATATCCAAATGGGCCAGATCCTTTGCCCGTGCTTTGATTTTTTCAAGGGTAATATCCGAGGCATCAATATCCGGAAGATATCCCACAATAGAATTTTGGTCCGGCAGGGGCAGGGTGTGGGTGCCGAATCCTTCGTCCGGCTCTTCCAGGGGGATGTTGCAGACCACGCCCTTTAGGTTCAAGGAAAAAAAAATGTCACAAATCAGTTCTTCGGCCAGGACAATATTTTTTGTCTCAAATGCAATTGTAATTTTTTTAAATTTCATGTTTCATAAGTCTTTCTTGAATTTTTTGTAAAAAAGAATTATTTTGCAAATTCGCCATATTGTCAAATAGTATTATGTCTGAACAAAGGAATTATGAATAAGAAAATAGCAAATACCATTGGAGGCGTCCTTATTTTTTTTCTGGCCGCATCCCACAGCTTTGCCAATGCAGATATCAAGCTGATGGGAGGCAAGTTCACCTGGCCGCAATCCTTTCGTGTGGATATGAAATCCCTTTTACCCCATGCCCGGACCATCCGCGCCCTTGATCCGAATTTCGAGGACGACGGCATCACAGCCTTTACCGGTGTGGGGGTCAAGACCCTTTTTGACCAGGCGGGAATTTCCTATGAAAACGGCATCACCGTTATCGGGGCAGACCAATATGTGGGATTTTTGTCCAAAGAGCAGGTATCACGGGATATTGCCCTTTTGGCCTGGGAAATGAACGACCAGCCCCTGGGGCAATTAAAGGGCGGTCCATTGAAAATAATTTTTCCGGACCAGGCAAAGGTACATGGTTCTTGTTATACCTGGTATGTGGATACCCTCATGGCAGGGCCCATGGACCGGGCGAGTTTGACCGTTCAGATAAAGGGGAGGGAAACGATTTCCTATACCCGGGAAGATCTGGTCCCCTTTGCCGAAAAACTTGAATCCAGTATGTTTTCAATCCCCCAGGGGTGCCGGAACGCGTTCTTGTATCAGCAGTCGGATAAGATCATTTATGCGGTTCCCTTTTCTTCTCTCATCAAAACCCCTGGGTTGGCGAACATCAATCGGGTCACCCTGGTTCCCTTTGCCGGCGCCCCCATGATACTCAAGCCGGAAATTTTGGACTATCCGGCCTTTGTCATTATCAGCTGCGGCAAAGAAGCCCTCCATCCGGCCCTTGGCGGGCCTTTTTCCATTATTTTTCCAGTCGAACAATACCCTGGGCTCAAAGACCTGGTCCCGGAATCCGGTGCCCTTTTTTTCCTGGGGAAAATCATTGTTGAGTGAGCTATTTGAGTGAAATTTTTACAAAAAATACCCTTTAGAAAAACACTCCAGACAAAGCTGTTGGTTTCTGTCTTTATTATTGTAAGCCTCATGATCCTTTCAATCACCTCAATGGTGACCATTATTGTAAAGCAGCAGTTTCAGCAGACGGAACTGAATCGGATCTACTATGAAACCGATGCCATGAAAAAAAGGCTGGGACACATGATGTATGGTCGAAACTTTCGGTATCTGATGATGACATTGTCCAATGCAAAAGAGGCAAATCCGTCTATTTTGTATTTTGTACTCACCGATCAAAATGGAAAGATTCTGATTGCAGACAATGAGACCTTTATCGGCCGGAACCAGTTCCCCCTGGCAAGGATCATGGACGAACATACCCCTTTGTATGTCCATACGGATCGGGTGAAAAAGGATATGAGCCGGGATGTGTTTAAGATTTATGTGTCAACACTTACCGCAGATATCTTTGACAAGGGATCTGTCCGTGGCCGGAATCAGGAAATGATATTTGATGCCATCTGGGAAATCACCTATATGGGAGAGCCCATGGGGAGACTTCGCGTGGGGTTTTCAAGACAGGATGTGAAACAGCATCTTTGGATGCTGGGGGGCATTATGCTGGGAACCGGATTCCTGGTGCTCCTGATCACCCTGTTCCTTATTTTTCTGGTGATTCGGAAAAACATGTCCTCTCTGGCAGCCTTTGTGGGACAATTGTCCATGCTCCGCCAGAGCCATGACGGGAAAAATCTGAGGACCAATCTGGCATCCATTTGCCTGGAGGGGAATACGACAGAAGTAGAAGAGGTCCGGAATTTAAAACTGGCCTTTAATAATATCCGGGAGTTGTTTGTCTCAAGTTGGGATCAGCTTGAGGACCACCAGCACAACCTGGAGCAGAAGGTTGAAAAAAGAACCAGGGAATTGCATGAAATCAATGAACAATTAACCCTCCAGATCCGGGAAAGAAAAGAGATTGAATCCAGGCTTTTAACCGTTCAGAAGCTTGAGGCCATAGGCACTCTGGCCGGCGGGATCGCCCATGAGTTTAATAACCTGTTCATGGCCATTACCGGATATGCTTCCCTGATCCAGAAATTGACAGACACCGGTCATCCCAATATTGAAAAAGCGGAAAAAATTCGTAAATTGGTTGATACAGGTTCCCAGTCCATCCAGCAGCTTTTGGGGTTTGCCAGAAGCGGAAAATACGACCCGGGCCCTTTGAACCTTAACGAGGTGCTCAGGCAAAACCTGGGCATATTTAGCCGCAGCAGAAAAGACCTGGTGATCAGGACGGTCTATAGCCCTGACCTGTGGAGTGTTCATGCGGACAGGTCCCAGATGGAGCAGGTCATCATGAACCTTTTGCTCAACGCTTCCGAGGCCATGCCGGGAAAAGGGGATTTGCGTGTGGAAACCCGGAATGTGGTTCTTGATAAAAAGCCGGTCTCCCTGGAAAAAGTGGTGTCCGGCCGATTTGTCCTTTTTTGTTTAGAAGACAAGGGCCGGGGTATTGACAAGGAGATACTCCCAAGAATCTTTGATCCGTTTTTTACCACCAAGCAGATGGGGGTTGGAACGGGGATGGGTCTGGCAGCTGTATTCGGTATTACGGAGAATCACGGGGGCGTAATAACCGTTGACAGCAGGCCGGGAGAGGGGAGCGTATTCTGCGTTTATCTGCCTGCCCTGGAAAGCAAATCTTCTTAGAGAATTCTAAATGAAAAATCCATATGCCCAGTTGATAATTTATAATTTTGACGGTGTGCCGGAACCTGACGGTCTTGTGGAAAAGGATGAACGGTTCTTGGGCACCTGGGTGGAGGAAGAGACTGCCTTTGTCTTTTTTTCCAGCCAGGCAGCCTCCCTGATTGAACAGATAAAGGTCAAAAATCCCCAGATAACACTGGTTGAAACCTATGAAATGACCTGCGAGCAATGGCACGGGGACAAGATCGAACCCTATTTTGTGGAAAATTTTTGCATTGCCCCGCCCTGGGATCGCCCTGGAAAAGATGCAAAACCTGAATTTCGGGAAATCCTTTTAGATCCGGGGGTGGTTTTCGGTACAGGCCGGCATCAGACCACGGAAGACTGTTTGACACTGGTCCATCGGCTGTGTACCCGGGAAAAGATTAAAACGGTTCTGGACATTGGTACGGGTACGGGGATTCTCTCTCTGGGGGCTGCCGCCCTTGGGTGTGACAGGGTTCTGGCCTGTGATTTCAACCTGCTGGCTGTGATAACCACCCTAAAGAATATACGCCTCAATGGGTTTGAAAATCAAATCCTTGCCTTCCAGGCAAAGGGGGAAGAGGTGATCTCCATCCCCTGCGACCTGTTGGTGGCCAATATCCACTATGATGTTATGCAGCACTTGATCGCACATCCCTCTTTTCTAGGAAAAAAATGGTTTATCCTGTCCGGGCTTTTAAATTCAGAGACCACCAAGATCATGGCATCCCTTTCTGCAAAAAAAGTCCATGTCATTGAAAGGCGATGTCCCGACGGTATCTGGAACACCCTCCTGGGCAAATGTTAGGTCAAGCTATATATCTGAATGGTTCGGCCGAACTTACCAGGAAAGCGTCTGGGTGTTGTCCTTGAATAGCGCACCTCCCGTGCGGTCCGGGTTGCCGACCTTTAATCCTGTCAACAAATCGGCTTCCTTAATACCGTAGTGCTTAATGCACATGGGGCAGATCAGGACCGTGCCCCCTTTGTTCATAATTTCGCCCAGAGCCTTCTGGTGGTCGGCAAACTTGGCGGAGTTCTCCTTGGAACCAATATTCACCCCTTTATCATTGAGAAAAATTGTAAGCGGATGTCCACGTTCAAATTGATTCTTTCCGAAGGAAATCGCCATATTGGCTCTGTGCGAATCATCGGTGGTCAGATTCACAAACAGCGGGTCAGTGTCACCCGCGAAAGCAGGCATTCCCATGCCGCCAACGATCAAGGCAAGGGCAAGTAGCAATTTGGGAAATAGTTTCATTTGTATCTCCTTTGGGAGTGATAAAAAGTTAAAACAAAGCCGCTATAGGGGTGCGTGCCGTAATGAATTGTTTATATTTTTCATCTTTTGCCATGGCGCTATCGGCAACATGTATTTTTGATGTGTATCAGCTATGCAAGTCTAAGGCAAGTGCATATTAAACCTGTGACGATAATCATTTTAATCGCCTGCTGGCTTATGCTTCCCCCCGTTCCTCTAATACTTCTTTTAGTACGCTCAATGCCGTGTTGGCTGCCGGCACACCGCCGTAGATACTGGTCTGGAAGATCACCTCTGCAATTTCTTCCCTGGTGCACCCCACGTTCAGGGCCGCATGGGTGTGGAGCTTGAGTTCATCGGGCTTGGAAAGGACGGTCAGGGCTGCAACCGTGATCAGCTGGCGGGTGGTATGGGGGATTTTTTTTCTGGCATACATCTGGCCGGTAATGTACAGGGACATGTCCTTTGCAAGGTCTTTGTCAAAATGTCGCCATAAATTATAGGGTTTGTCCTCGTCACGTACCGTTGAAAAATAGAGCTTGGCGGTTTCGCCTGTTCGTTTGGCAATTTCTTTGGGATCCATTGGGATTCCTCCGTTTAAAAGGGGGGTGGGGTCAGTTTGGGGTCAGGCTTGTGTTATTGGGTTTTATCCAAAACCCAATAACACAAGCCTGACCCCATTGGTGCTGACCCCATTGATTGATTTATCTGTTGGCTTTTTTGATACCCAGCTGATCCAGGGCAATGATCATTTTACAGATATTGGCAGAGCCTTCCACCATGGAATAGGTGGGGGCATCTCTATAGTATCTGGCCACAGGATATTCAGTGGAATATCCATAGGCGCCCAGGATTCTCATGGCAAAATTGGAACACTTGGTGGCCACCTCTCCTGCAAAGTATTTGGCCATGGCCACATCCAACCCGTTGTTGAGTCTGCCCTGATCCTTGGCCCAGGCGGCCTTGTACACCAGGAGGCGGGCGGCTTCTATTTCCGTTGTCATCTGGGCAATCATATCCTGGTTCATCTGGAACTCGCCGATTTTTTTGCCAAATTGTTTTCTTTCATTGCAATACTTGGTGGCGGCATCCAGGCAGGCCTGGGCGAGTCCCACACCACCGGCCGCAGCTGAAAGCCGAGTCTGGTTCAGGGAGGAAAAAACAATTTTTGTGCCGTCACCGGGGTTTCCCAGAATGTTTTCCTTGGGAACTTTGACGTTGTCCAGGAAAAGTTCTCCTGTGGGGGAGGAATGGGAGCCCAGTTTGTCAAGGGATGAGGTTTTGATGCCGGCAAAGTTTTTGGGTTCAATGACAAAGGCGGAAAGCCCTTTGGAGCCGGCGGACTTGTCTGTATAGGCATAATAAAGAAGGCAGTCGGCCACATTGGCATTGGAGATCCATGTTTTGGATCCGTTTAAAAGCCAGTGATCCCCCTTGTCTTCTGCTGTGGAGGCCATGGCCATCACATCAGAGCCTGCATCGGATTCTGTGATGCCGAAGCCGCCGATATATTCAGCGGTGCAGAGTTTCTTCACGTATTTTTTCTTTACCGCGTCATTGCCGTATTTGAAGATGGTGTAGGCGCAGCCCAATACCTGCATATTCACCTGGACCCTTAAGGAGGAAGAAACCTTTGCCAGTTCTTCGGTAACAATCATGGCCGCCATGAAGCCCATGTCTTCTCCGCCGTATTCTTCGGGAATAACAGTACCGAAATATCCCAGTTCTCCCAGGGGGCGCATGACCTCTTTGATCGGCAGATAGTGCTTTTCATCCCATTCGTCTGCATAGGGTTCAATCTGTTTTTTTGCAAAGTTCCGGACTTCTTTCTGGAGCATCTGAAGCTCGGTTGATAATTTAAAATCCATTTTTCCTCCTCATCGGTTAGGTGTCAGGTAACTATAAATTTAGGGGGTGGTCTTGCCCATGGCCTGTGAAAAAGACCGGGCAGCACCCGTTAATATGCGCGTACAATTTGAAAGGTGATCCTGGGCAGAGATCCTTATTTCCGGTATGGCCAGACTCAGGCTTGCCAGAATGTCACCTTTATAATTAAAAACAGGGGCACTCAAGGAGCCAAGTCCAGGCGTCCGCTCTCCCAGACTTATGGCATATCCCTGGCGTTTTATTTTGTCCAGTTCATCCTGCAATTTGGCCGGATCAACGATGGTGTTCTCTGTCAGGGGCAAAAGTTTTGTGGCTTGAAAATAGTCTTTTTTAAAGGCATCCGAAGAAAAAGCCAGAAGGCATTTGGCAGAGGCCCCGGCATAGAGCGGCGACTGGTTTCCTATGGGCATACCTGCCCTAAGGACTTTGTGGGATTCTATGGTGTCGATACAGATACGCATACTGCCCTCAATGATGTTCAGGTGAACGGTTTCAAGGGTGGCTTTTGCCACTTCTTCCATATAGCTTTTACCGATGCCGGTCAGGTTGTTGGAGGTGTTCAGGTTTTCAAGGAACCGATAAAAGATATTGCCGATATAATACTGCCGGGTTTTGGGATCTTGGCGGATGAATTCATAGGATTTGAGCACCTGAAGTATCCGTTGCACCGTTGCCGGGCTGAATTCAAGTTCCGAAGAAAGTTCCCGGATACCCCACCTGGGTTTGGTGTCCTGGAATTTGAGCATGATCTCAAGGGCCTTTTCAATGGCATTGAGTTTTTTGGGATCTTTTGGAAGCATGGTTTTCCTTTGGCTATAGTATCAATCTTTCCGGGTCTGTTTTTTCTCTCAGAATTTTTAATTCACTGGGCATGGGGTCTGCCAATTGGGTGGCACAAGAAATATCAAGGTCAAAACTTACCTTTTCTTTCACCTGTTCCGGGTCTATACCCGGATAGGTATGTTTGAGAAACATTCGTTTGCTTGTCTTTTCAAATCCCATAATACCCATGTCCGTGATAACAACGGAAGGACCCCTGGCCGCAATACCGGCTTGGGCCCGGCTGGTGCCGCCTTCCATCCAGCCCGGGCTGGTCATGTAGGCGAGTTTCTCCACAAATTTTCTTTTTTCCAGTTTCATAAAAATGATTTTGGTATTCACAAAAGAGCCCACATCACAAGCGCCGCCGCTGCCGGCAAATCGTGCCGTTACATGGCCATACTCCCCGATCATGGTTGAATTCAGGTTCCCATAGGGGTCAATCTGGGCCGCACCGATGATGCCCACGATATTGGCACCTGTCTTCTTGTTTTGCATGAATGAAAAGGCTTCCACAAGCGAACAAAAAATGGATGCCCCGTACATTACCCGGGAATCGGAAACAGCCAGGGGCAGTTTTTCCAGCCGGGAATCAATGGCCCCGCTTTCGAAAAAAACCATGCATCCGGGTGCGTATATATGCTTGGCCGCCACTGCCGCCAGCATGGATAGGCCCGTACCGCATAAGACAATATCCTTGTCTTTGATCAGGCGGGCTGCAGACAGCACCATTATTTCCTGGGCGGAATAGTCCATTATTTTCTTTTTACCCGGTCGGAATATCCGGTTACAGGGTCTGCCAGAATCTGTGAAACCCTTGGGCCGCAGGCTTTTTCAACTACTTGGGAATGGTCATTTGTCGATAGAATATAATCGCATATAAATGCGTCAAACCCCGCCTGATCTGCGGCCGCCTCCTTGTACCAGTTTAAAAATTGAACATCATAATCATATCGCCCGTAACAGGCGGTTGGGTAAGCACCAAAGGGCACGTGTACAACGGCATCCACACAAAAAGAAGGCAGCTGGTTGTTCTGGGGGGCCTGGCTAAGTGCGCCTGGCGGTGCGATTTCTTCACAGGTGACGATCACGTGCCGGGCTGCCTTTGCCTGGTCCACATCACAAAAGGTTAGGCCGTCAATGCGGGTGGTGCCGGTGGCGTCTGCTGTCTGGGCATGGAGGATGGTGATATCCGGGCAGATGGCGGGCACCAATACGATTTTTTCTTTTGGGTCTGTCTGGGAAAAAGGGTCTTCCATGACCACCAGTTTCTGGTTGGGCAGTCGTGCCTCCTTGTTGCGGAGGGCCGGGTCAAATCCCCATTTTTCAACAATGTCGGTTCCCAGGGAAGAATAGGTGGGCAAAAAGGGAACGCCCATGGCCCCTGCCAGGAATCGCAGGGCCATCTGAAAATTACTATAATCTTCCACCACGATCTTGTTCTCAACGACATGGCGCTTAAAGCAGATACAGGTGGGGGCAAACCGGCCGTTGCCGGAATAGGCGATCTCCACCCGGTCGATACACCCGGAACCGATAAGTTCGTCCAGTCCCTGCCCGTTGGAGTGGGCATAGATGTGAAGGCCGCGGATTTTCTGACGGATGATTTCATGGACGGCCGCCATGGGATTGCGGCTCACGGTGAATCCGCCCAGGGAAATATGGCAACCCGCTACCACATACCTGCGGATGGCCTGGGCGAGTGACATTATTTTGTTCTCTGGTGTGCCTGTGTTCACGGATCAACCATCATCTTATCTTTTGTTTATGTCTTGCCTATTAAAACACCGTTTCATATAATGGGTTCAACTAAACTAAAAATCCCTTCCAAAGTCAAGATAAAATATGATTAAAAATATGATTAAAAAATTTCTTGACAAAGGGTTTATATTATTTCTATTTTAAATGAATAGAACAGTGTTTTACATTATGGAACAAACCTGAATCTGGAAAAATATAAACATATAGAATGGTTATGGGATTCTAACTTAATAAAACAAATGGAACAAACGAGATATGGGCAGGGATATCCTGCAAAGAGCCCAGCCAAAGAAACAAGGCCCTTTGCAGAGAAAAATGTCAGAACGCAGACATTGGATATTTATTCAATGGTCAGCATTACCTGTTTGGTGGCCACCTTGTCGTCAACCGCTACATTGATTTCTTTGATTTTTCCATCAATGGTTGAAACAATGGGATTTTCCATTTTCATGGCTTCCAGGATCAACAGTTCCTGGCCTTCAACCACTTCGTCTCCCGGGCTCACCAGGACTTCTATGATGGTTCCGGGCATGGGGGCTAAAATTTCTGTGCTCATTCGATTCTCCTTGGTTCAAAAGATAAGTGATGGGTTGTCAGCAAAAAAACAAACTTTTTTTAAACAAGATAGTTTAGGTCTATACTTAAAGAAATATTTAAAGTCAAGTCAGTATATGGACCGGAAGGGCCACGGCAATACCACCCTGTCTCAAAGAATCGGGGTGTGTTTTGATGGCCTGTATCGGTGAAACCCAAAAAAGAGGACCGGGAGTTTAAGAATGCGACAATACTTTGAGAAGATGACGGAATTTGGCAGCGTGCTGAACAAGGG
>VMSR01000049.1 GCA_013792075.1 Desulfobacula sp. | reverse complement strand
CCGGGAAAACGGGGTGTGCGTCCATGTGCTGGACCCCAATCCCGGGATGACCCCCAATCAATTGTATTGTGCCGATCTTTTTGCCATGACCCCCAGGGAGCCATCCTTGCCCGGCCGGCCTCAACCGTCCGGGCTGGTGAGGAAAGATGGGTGGCGGCAACCCTTGCAAACATGGGGATACCCATATTGAAGACCCTAACCGGAACCGCCACTTTTGAGGGGGCAGATCTCATGTGGGTGGATCCCGAAACAGCTGTGATTGGACGGGGGTTGCGGACCAACCAGGCTGCCATTGACCAGATCACCACGCTGCTGTATGAAATGGGAATCACCACCCTGGCATTTGACCTGCCCTATGGGTGTATGCATTTTATGGGCATGCTCAGAATGGTTGACAGGGATCTGGCCTTTGTCTGGCCCCGGAGGACGCCCCATGCTCTGGTAACGCTGCTCCGGGAAAGAGGATACCAGGTGCTGCCACTGCCGGACGTGGAAGAGTCCATGGCCAACATGGCCTTTAATTTTGTGGTGATGGGCCCAAGAAAGATTATGCTGGCAGCCAGGAATCCAAAGAGTCTGACCTATTATGCGTCATTAGGGATGGAATGCATCCTGATCCCCGTGGATGAACTCAGGAAAGCCAATGGCGCCATGGGGTGCATGACCGGTATTTTGTGCCGGGAAAAAAGCGAAAGGGGTCGGTCTCACCCGTGACGGACAAACAAATTTCAGGTCTGTCGGGGTTTTTCAGGAATGGTGTGGGAAATGTGGTTCAGCACCAGGCAGAAATTGCCGTCTGTTTCTTCCATGTGCCTGGATAATTTAACAAGGGCGTGCTGGGAAAACTTGATGCAGTGTTCAGGGGTTTGAAGATAGAGGTTGTCGTCCCGGGTGAACAATTGTTCAGGGTCAAGGGTCATTGTTTGAGTGGTGTTCAAGGTCAGTGTCACTTCCTGGGATTCAGAAATGTCTACCACAAACAAGACCGCGTCTTCGTGGGGAAAATAGACCTTTTCCTCAACCCCGTCCGTCACCTGGGAGAGATGGTATCCAAGGTCATCTTTTTGGATGGCCAGGTTAAAATGCCGGATAATTCTAGGGTGCTCAAATTTTCCGTGTTCATTGTGCCAGGTCCCGTTTTTGTCCATCCAGAACACGGCGTTTTCCTTTGGAACGATACGGATTTTTTTTTCTGATGCCATGGCAGTAGTTTCCTTTTTACCAATTGATGTATACGGGTTTATGTATCCCAAAATGGACTCCAGGACAACAGAGAAATAGCCCGGAACCCGCCGGGTGTTGACAGGACCATGGGAATATCGCATTCTTAGCGCCAGGGAGGAAAGCAATGGGAAAAGACAAGGCGCAAACAACCATTATGACCCTGAATATCCGGTTTGGGCTTGCCCCGGACAAAAAAAACCGATGGCAGCATCGCAAGGATCTGGTGGAGAAGGTTCTCAAAAAGTATCCATCGGATTTTCTGGGTGTACAGGAGGTCAACCATTTCCAGGCGGATTTTTTAAAGAAGGTCTTGCCCGGGTACGGGGTCATGGGCCAGCACAACAAAGCCAATAACCTTTGGCAGAGCAACTTGATTTTTTTCCACCCGTCCTGGCAGTGCCTGGAACAAAACCACTATTTTTTGAGTGATACCCCAACGGTTATGTCCAAACTTGCGGGCTCCAGATGGCCCCGGCAATGCGTGATCGGATTGTTTGAGAAAAAAGCAGACCGGATTCTAATGGTCAATACCCATTTTGATTTTGACCCTTTGGTCCAGGAAAAAAGCGCCAAACTGGTCCTGGATTTTGTATCGCACTTCCCCCAAGGCCTTCCTGTGGTCATTGTGGGCGATTTCAATGCCAACCCCGGCTCCCCGGCCCATTCGCTGTTTAAAGCCCGTGGATTTGAGGGTGTGTTTGACAATGAACCGATCACCACCTTCCATGGATTTGACGGAAGAAAGACCGGACAACAGATTGACTGGATACTCTACCAGGGGGGATTGGTACCTGTTTTCCAACAGGTGGTGTCTGATTCTTTTTCAGGCCGGTTTCCTTCGGATCATTATCCTGTCCGGGCCGGGTTTGACTGGCCCGGGTTCTGATCACGGGCGTTTATGGAGCATCTAATCCTGGAAGAAAAGAAATGACATCCGATTTCCCCTTTAAAGCCGAGACCCTTTTCGGGGGAGACCTGCCCGTGGCAAAGGTATTGCCCGAGCTTGCCCTGGCTCTGGCAACGGGTCAACGGGCTGTGCTCCAGGCCCCTCCAGGGGCAGGGAAAACCACTTTCGTCCCCCTGGCCCTGCTGGATCAGCCCTGGCTTGAAGGGAAAAAAATTATCCTTCTGGAACCCCGGCGCCTGGCTGCCAAAACCTGCGCCGCCCGCATGTCCGAAATGCTGGGAGAACCCTTGGGCCAGACAATCGGGTACCAGATCCGCATGGAACGGTGCATCACCCCTGCCACCCGGATTGAGGTGATCACAGAAGGGATACTGACCCGGCGGATTCAGAATGATCCCTCCCTGGAAGGCGTGGGCCTTGTGATTTTTGATGAATTCCATGAGCGTCATATCCACGGTGACCTTGGCCTGGCCCTTTGTCTGGAGGCGGCCGGGGTCTTTAATCCAAGACTGCGGATTCTGGTCATGTCCGCCACCATGGACATGGCAGCTCTGTCCGTCCTCATGGACAACGCCCCCATGATTGCCTCCCAGGGGAAGATCCATCCGGTTGCCACCCACTATCTGCCGCCGGAGCCGTCCACCCCGGCAAGGGGGAGGCATTCCTTGAATCAGGACCCATACCGCCGCATCCGGACGGCCTGTCTGTCGGCTGTTGAAAAGGCTTTGACCGAAGAATCCGGGGATATCCTGGTGTTTCTGCCCGGTGCCCGGGAGATCCGGGACCTGGCCCGAAAATTAAACTCCCGGATACCCTTTAAACAAACCGGCCCGAAGATCTCCATCCTGCCCCTTTACGGCAATTTGTCCCGGTCAGAACAGGCCGCAGCCATTGCCCCATCCCTTGCCGGCCGGCGAAAAATTGTTCTGGCAACATCCATTGCGGAAACCTCCCTGACCATAGAGGGGGTGAGGGTGGTTGTGGATACAGGCCTCATGCGGGTACCGCGGTTTTCGACGGGCACGGGCATGGGCATACTGGACACCATTCGTGTCTCCCGGGCATCGGCAGACCAGCGCCAGGGAAGGGCTGGAAGAACCGCCCCCGGGGTTTGTTATCGACTCTGGTCTCTGCATGAGGACCAGGGACTGATCCCCTTTAACCGCCCGGAGATTCTTTCGGCTGATTTGACTTCCCTTGCCCTGGATCTGGCACTGTGGGGGGTGTCTGATCCCAAAATCCTTAAATGGCTGGACCTGCCGTCAAAAGCCTCCTTTGACCAGGCAAGATCCCTGCTGATGCAATTAAAGTGTTTGGATGACCAGGGCCGTATCACCCATCACGGCCAACGGATCGTGTCTGCCGGCATCCACCCGCGCCTGGCCCACATGGTTCTTGAAGCAGAGAAGATGGGCCAGGGACTTCTGGCCTGCAGGCTTGCGGCGCTTTTGGGGGAACGGGATATTTTGTCGTTTCAACAAGGAGCGTATGACCCGGATATCCGTCTTCGCCTGGAAGCCCTGTCTGCCATGGACAGCGCCTTTGGTTTCAATGAACCCCTGGCCCGGACCGTATTGAAAAATGCCGGCCGGATCAAAAAAGATCTGGACATCGGTTCCATGGGAACGGACATTGGGAGATGCGGTTCTGTGCTGGCCATGGCCTGGCCCGAGCGGGTGGCCAAAAACCGGAACAACCAGGACCATTCTTTTCTCATGGCATCGGGAAGCGGGGCGTTTTTCAGGTCCGCCAATAGCCTGTCGTCTCTTTCCTATATTGTTGCCGTTCACCTGGACGGCAACCCGCGCAATGCTGCTATTTTTCTGGCAGCCCCCTATGCACAAACAGATCTGGAACAAGATTTCAAGGACCAGATCAAGGGCGTTGAACACCTATTCTGGGATAAACAGACCCTTTCGGTGAGGGCGGTTTCCAAGAGTACCTATGGCAGGCTTGTCATCTGCGAGACAATGGCGAAACTTTCGGACCCTAAAGCTGTCCGTGCCTGCCTGATCCGGGGAATCCAGGAATCCGGCCTGACGCTCTTGCCCTGGACGGCCAGGCTCCAGCAGCTCCGGCAGCGAACTGTGTTTTTAAAAAATTCCGGCACTTTCCCGGATCTGCCGGACCTATCGGATTCTGCTTTGTCTGAAAGCCTGGCCCTTTGGCTGGGACCCTTTCTGGACCAGATCACCTCTGCTGCCGGGTTAAAACAGGTGGACCTGTCATCGGCCCTGGAAAGTCTTCTGGCCTGGGATCAGCAGAAGACCCTTGACACCCATGCCCCCACCCATGTGACGGTGCCCTCGGGATCAAGGATACCCCTCCGGTATATGGATGATACCGGGCCTCTGGCCTCCCCTGTCCTTTCGGTCCGGCTCCAGGAGATGTTCGGCCTTGCAAAAAGCCCTGCCATTGCCCGGGGTAAAATTCCCATCACCCTTCATCTGCTCTCTCCCGCCGGCCGGCCGGTTCAGATTACCCAGGATCTGGCAAGTTTCTGGAAGACCACCTACACGGCGGTCAAGAAAGACTTGATGGGACGATATCCCAAGCATTATTGGCCGGAAGATCCCTTGTCGGCAGTTCCGACAAACAGGGCCAAACCCCGGAAGAACAGGTGATTTTCTCCAAAGTGCCCGGGGCAGGATATAGTTCCCCGGGGTCTGGTTTTTGGAAGGACGTTTTTAACACGCTTGACCCGGCCCAAAAAATTGTCTTTAATTATGGTGATATCTGTTATAACCAGAGAAAAAAGTTTTCTGCCAATGGGCGGAATCCCATGCAATTGCATTTTTAGAGAAAATTAAGGAACCCTATCAAGGAACCAAATGGAAAACGACCCGCCAGAATCCTCCGAAGACCGCTCCAAGCATCTGCTGGCTGCCTATATGGCCCAGGGACTGGACAAGCTGACCGCATTTTTAGACGGCAACGGTATCAGCCTGCCGGTTCTCGGGGTTGCCATGGAGCAGTTTACAAAATCGGTGTTTGATCTGCCCGAAGGCACTGCCTGCAAGCAAGGGTGTGCCTATTGCTGCCATTTAAAGGTAGGGGTTTCCATCCCGGAAGTTTTGGTGATTTACAATGAACTGGCAGCCCAGACAACCCCGGAAGGGTTTGAATTTTTAAAAGAAAGGGTGCTGGAAGTTGCGGCAAAGGGCAATACCCTGACAGAGGATTTCTGGCTTTCCACCCGGACCCCCTGCCCATTTCTGGACATTGATAAGAACCAATTGTGCATGATTTACACCCTGCGCCCCTTTTCCTGCCGGGCATACCATTCCACAGAGATTGCCGCCTGCCAGAAGGGCTTTGAACAGGGACGTGAAACCCTGATTCCCTGTTTCCCTTTGTACCGGGCCACCACAGACATGTATGCCAGCATTTTTACGAAGGTGTTGGCTGAAAAAGGATTTTTTTCCTATCAGGTGGGGTTTGTAAAGGCCTTTGAAATTTTGTTAAAAAACAAAAATGCCTCAGGCCAATGGTTGAACAGGGAGGATGTGTTTGCGGCGGCAAAACTTGGGTAGGAAACCCAGATAGGCCCAGGTGAACGCAGATGAAAAATTTGACAAGTCCGGATTCTGAATAAAGGTTTATTTGGCCGGGGACCTGGCCCCCCGGCTGCGGACAAACCAGTCGATCAGTTTGCCGGAGATACTATATTTTGCAGGCGTTTTCGGCAGATGGTCCACGTCAAACCAGCCTGCCTCAAGGATTTCTTCAGGGTCTATGGAGATCTGCCCGCTGTCATGGTCTGCTGTAAATCCGACCATCAGGCTGTCGGGAAAGGGCCAGGACTGGCTTTTAAAATAGGTGATGTTTTTGACCTGAATGCCCACCTCTTCAAAAACTTCCCGGCGGACGCATTCTTCAAGGGATTCTCCGGGTTCCACAAACCCTGCCAGCACACTGAACATCTTTTTATCGGGAAAATTGACACCCCTGGCCAGCAGGAGTTGATCGTCTTTTACAATGGCGACGATGATGGCAGATGAAATCCGCGGGTAATGCTGCAGGTTGCAGGACGGACATACCCTTGCGTGTTCCGTCTGTTTTTTGAGGGTTCGGGTGCCGCAGCGGCCGCAGAATTTGAAATTTGTGTTCCAGTCATGGATCTGCCGGGCATAGCCGGCCATGTGCCAGAAACAATCTTGCACCCTGTTGTAAAGGGAGCGTATGTTAATGAAGGCGTGGCCTGGGGGAAGGCGGCTTTCAGAAAGTTTGCCGCAATAACAGTCTATATTTTGAAAGCTGCCGAAAAAGCAGGGATCTGCAACTTTGTTTGTGTCCAAAAAAGTGCGGTCCCAACAGGGGATGATCACCTGGGTGTCTGATATCTGTCTGACCAGGATGTCGGTATTGGAAAAAATAAAAAAATAGGCTGTCGGGGTGCCGTGTGTTTTATGAACCGCTGATTTGATAAACGTCATTGGGATGCCCGGTATTTAAAAATTTATGGATGGAAACGGATATCATTTTTATTCGGCAATTGTCCATGGGCAAAAAAATTGGCCGTTGCAGGGACGTGCCTGCAACGGCCGGGGAGTTTAGAGACGGGGTTTCATGGCGCTCATATAGGTTCTCAGGGTTTTGCCCACCTTTTCCACACAGGTTCCGCGGATGGCCTGGTTGACCTGGATCAGACGCAGGTTGTCGCAGCCGGTGTCCTTTCGTTCAAGGCCTTTGCCGATGGCAGTGGTATCAATGGTTTTCATGAAATCTGCCAGCAGGGGACCGGCCTTGTGGGCAAACAGGTAGCAGCCGTACTCGGCCGTGTCCGAGATGACCACATTCATTTCATAGAGTTTTTTCCGGGCAATGAGGTTGGCGATGAGGGGCACCTCGTGCAGGGATTCGTAATAGGCGGATTCTTCAATAATACCGGCGGACACCATGGTGTCAAAGGCCAGCTCAACACCGGCCTTGACCATGGCCACCATGAGGATGCCGTTATCAAAGTATTCCTGCTCCGGGATATCTTTTTCCCGGGCAATGGAGGTCTCAAAGGGGGTCTTGGCGGTCTCGGCCCGCCAGGTGAGCAGATTGATGTCGTCATTGGCCCAGTCTTCCATCATGGTCTTTGAAAAATGTCCGGTCATGATATCGTCCATGTGCTTGTTGAACAAGGGGGCCAGGATTTCTTTGAGCTGTTCGCACAGGTCAAAGGCCATGATTTTGGCAGGATTGGTCAATCGGTCCATCATATTGGTGATGCCGCCGTGTTTGAGGGCCTCGGTAACGGTTTCCCAGCCGTGCTGGACCAGTTTGGCGGCATAGGCTGAATCCATGCCCTTTTCCATCATCTTGTCATAGCAGAGCAGAGAGCCCACCTGGAGCATGCCGCAGAGGATGGTTTGCTCGCCCATGAGATCGGATTTGACTTCCGCCACAAAGGAAGACATGAGCACGCCGGCCCTGTGTCCGCCGGTGCCGGCAGCATAGGCCTTGGCCAGTTCCAGGCCTTCGCCCCTGGGATCGTTTTCCCGGTGCACGGCAATGAGGGTGGGCACGCCAAAGCCCCGTTTATATTCTTGTCTCACCTCGGTGCCCGGGGATTTGGGGGCCACCATGATCACGGTGAGATCCTCCCGGATCTTCATGCCTTCTTCCACAATGTTGAACCCGTGGGAGTAAGACAGGCAGGCATTTTTTTTCATCAGGGGCATGATGGCCTTGATGACAGGGGTGTGCTGTTTGTCCGGGGTCAGGTTGATCACAAGGTCGGCCGTGGGAAGGAGGTTTTCATAGGTGCCCACGGCAAATCCGTTTTCAGTGGCATTTTTCCAGGATTGCCTTTTTTCGCTGATGGCGGCCGGCCTGAGGGTGTAGGAGACATCAAGTCCTGAGTCCCTTAAATTGAGTCCCTGGTGAAGTCCCTGGGCGCCGCACCCCACAATCACGATTTTTTTGCCTTTCAGGGCAGTTACCCCGTTAAATTCCGAAGCATCCATGAACCGGCACTGGGACAATTCATCCAGCTGCAGCCGCAGGGGCAAGGTATTAAAATAATTATTTCCCATTTTTTTTCTCCTTTTGGTTGACCGTATAAAGTATTTTTTTTCACTATTTTAGGGTTGTTTTTCTAAAATGACCTATTTTTTGCGTTGCGTCAAATGAATCATTTGCAACATGGTATTGCATAAATCGAAACAAACTGCTAAAAATACAGGAGATATTAAAAAAAGGAGGGAACATGGATATCCGTACCTTACACTTATTCAGGCATTTGTCAGGCTCCCTTCATTTTGCCCGGACCAGCCTGGCCTGCAACATCACGCCTTCAGCCCTGACCCGGGTGATCCAGCGCCTGGAAGCAGCCGTGGGAGAGCCGCTGTTCGTCCGGGACAATCGGTCCGTGGAACTGACCTTTGCAGGTCTTGCTTTTAAAAAATATGCAGAAGATGTGATCCAGCGGTGGGACCGCCTCCAGGGAGAACTTTCCGAAGATGATGTGCTTTCCGGGGAACTTTCCTTATATTGTTCGGTAACAGCGGCCTATAGTATTCTGCCCGATATTATCACCCAATACCGGAAGGTTCATCCCCGGGTCCAGATCAAGCTGGAGACGGGAGATCCTGCAAAAGCCCTGTCCCGGCTGGTCAACCGGGATGTGGATGCCGTTATTGCCGCCCTGCCTGAAAAGATGCCGAAAGCCGTTATTTTCCTGAAAATGGTCACAAGCCCCCTGGTATTTATCATGTCCAGACGATTTCCCAACACCATTGTTTACAAAAACGGCGCAATGGACTGGGAAAAGACCCCCATGATCCTTGCCCAGGCCGGCTTGAGCCGGGAGCGAATGGATCTGTGGTTTGCCAAAAATCAGCTGGTGCCCCGCATTTATTCCCGGGTGGCAGGACACGAGGCTATCATCGCCCTGGTGAACCTTGGCTGCGGCATGGGCCTTGTCCCCAGGCTGGTATTGGAAAAAAGCCCGTTTTCAGAAGAAATCGGTGTCCTGGACGCCATGCCCGAACTTTTGCCCTATGAGATCGGGTTGTGCACCCTCCAGAATAATTTGACAAACCCAAAGGTCCAGGCCCTCTGGACCCTGGCCGGCCAGGTGCGAAAAATCCCTTGAAAGATCAGGCACAATTCCGGTGATGAGCCGTATCTTTTTTTGATTTTCCTTGGGAAATGGAATTATTCATAAAACCCCTCAATGGTGATGGCAGGCACTTCTGCAGGAGATTTTTGTATTTCCATGAATTTGACCCCATGGATATCCTGCTCAACGGTCAGGCGGGCTTTCTGACCCATGATCACCGTGCCTTTCTGTACGAGGTTTTTGACCTTGATGGCAGGGGGAACCGGATGGGTGAGGTATCCCTGGCTCAATAAAAGGGTATCTTTTCTTGTCATCAGCTTTTTGATGGTCTCTTCTTTTTTTAGAATTTGAGCTGTTTGGGAGGCAACTTTTTTATGAACAAGCTCTGTCTCTGCCTCATATTCATGTTGATGCCGCCGGGTGGCGTTTACGGCTGCCCGGTACATGCCGTACTTGACATCTACCATTTCCTGGAGATGGGCGCCAAGGGATGCACTATCCATTGAAGCGATCTCCCCAAGCAAGTGGTTGAGAAATTCGGATGCGTCTTTTTCATCAAGGGACGGTCTTATGGGCAAGCCGGAAAAGGCATCTGGATCCTTTTTGACAAGGGCAAGTTTCTGATCAATGGAGGGAATGACAGTCAGATCCCGGCACTCTGTCAGTGCCAAAAGATATTTGCAGATTTCATGCTGCTTGAGGTAATTTTCCTTTACCGCTAACTTTGTGTTCAGTTTTGTTTCCAATTCGTCCAGTTCTTCCTGGTGGCGGAGCTTTTTTAATTCCGCTGTCTGGGTTTGAATAAGGCTGTCCAGACTTTCTGCCTTGAGATTGGGATTTTTCCCGGTTTGAAGAATCGAGGCCCTGGTGCCGTTATCCGACACATTTCTCAGGAAAATATCCTGAAATGCAAGCACGGCAGAAGATATGAGGTCTGCATTGGGTGCCTTGAGGCTTTTGGCGGTAACGATAATGGCATTGACAATGGATTTGTTTGCCAGGATATCACCTTCAGCCCGTATTTTCGCCTGGTCATCCACCTGCAACTGGGGTTGACCGATGTGACCCTTCACCCGGATCTCTCCGGCTGCCGATACCTGACCCAGAAGATCCCCGCTGATCTCAATGCCCTGGCACCTGACTTTTCCTTTTTGAGAAATGGAGCCCTCTACCTTGAGATTGACCTTAAGGTAGCGATTGCCCAGGTCCGTATCAATGGAGCCGGTATGGTATTTTGTGGGAATGGCCTGCTCCCGGGGTCTGACAAACAGGGTTCTGTTTTTGTACAACAAGGGCATTCCGTCTGTATCGGCAATAAACAAATCCTCCTGTTTGACAACCCCTTCCCCGCAATTTAAGGGCATGGTTCGTGGACTGGGGGCAGGAATGCTGAATCCGCAAACATCCTTACCCGGGATTCCATTTTTGGGGGGGATCATCCGTGCCAGTGCATCGCCTTTTTTTACAAGCAAGAGGATGTCTTGATCCTCGCTCTCGGATGGAAGCAGGTCCGTGTCAAAGAAAAACGCATTGGATCCGTTCTCTCCATTTTGCGGGGGAAGGCCCTGGGCAATCTGGAGCTCCATGCCGATTTTTGATTCGGCCAGAAATTGCTTGATGGTTTCTTCCGGACAGATGCCCCAGGTGATGCCAATGGAGTTGAGCCAGGTGATCAGATCCCGGACCTGGATTCCCTGAAAGCTCTCATCTGTTTTCCTGAGAAATGCAGCCAGTTTGTTTTTGGAAAATCGATATTCGAACAGCTTTGAAAGGCGCTTGTTGGTATTTGTTTCACTGTTGTAGAGCGACAGCGCTTTTTCAAGGGAAAGTCTCTTTTTTTCCATCTCTTTTTGAATTTGGAGAATATGCTGAAGATCCGTATCTGACAGGTTGAACAATTGCTTGAGAATATCGCCAAGGTATTGCTTGGGCTGGCCGGATTTTGCAGCAGTTTTCTGTGCCAAAAGCGCCTGGTTCAACTGGTTAACGGTAATCAGTTCCTTTTTGACCGCAATGGCACCGAACCGCATGTTCAGGGAGATTTTTTCTATCTCTGATGCGGCGATGTCGTTCATGGCCTCTGCCAGAAATTCATCTTTTACCCGGTCCTGGGAGAGCAGTATAGCAGACTTGTTCTCCTTGGAAATTTCCTTGTTTTCCAGCAGGATGTCACCGATCAGCCGGCTTTGACTTGTTTCCTTGAAAATGGCACTTTGTCTGTCCAACGCTTTTTTAACACTTTCCGGCTGGATAAATCGGTTCGCAACACCGAGTTCCCCAAATTTTTTATCCAGCATTTTGGTTTCCAGATGATCCCTGACGGAAAAGAGAAAGGCAATGTTTTCATCGGAAAGAATTTCTGACTGTCTGAAAAGTTCAACTGCAGAATAGCCGGGTGTCTGCCGCCTTTTTTCTGCAAGGCTGTTTAGCAGGTCTTTTTCCCGGTCAAGGGGGATCAGGCGGCACTTGATGGCCAGGCTGATGAGGCTTTTGTTTTCTCTGCCAAAAATGTTTTGTACAGAAGTCTCCGGCATTCTTTTACCATTGTCGGTTGCATTTGGATCAAGGGTGTTGTGAGCATTCATAGCGGCTATGAAAAATATAGGATTTTCTCATTCCTGTCAAGAATATCTGTGGATTTGAACAGGGCAATCGCATCTATCTTTTTAATAACCAGCCGTATACCCGTTCTGGTCGGTGCGCCTTTCTGCCCCTGGCCGGGTTGCAGGTATCATGGACAACAATACCTCTATAAATTACATGCGTTGGCCCTGTGGATTTGAATTTTAGTTGTCTGGAGTGTAAATTTCCTGTATGGGGTGTTTATGAAAGACAATGGGATAAAGATAAATTTTTGCAGTTCCTGTGGCGCACCAATGGAAGAAAAGATTCCCGTTGATGATGACCATATACGAGCTGTGTGTACGAAATGTCCCCATGTGCAGTATGAAAATCCAAAAATGGTGGTGGGCTGTATACCGATTTTTGAGGACAAAATTCTTTTGTGTAAACGGAATATTGAGCCCAGAAAAGGCAAATGGACCCTGCCGGCCGGGTACCTTGAAAACAAGGAATCGGTCCAGGACGGAGCTGTTCGGGAAACCTTGGAGGAGACAGGAGCCCATGTCCAAATCATTGATCCCTACCGGCTGTTCAATATTGTCTTTGTGGACCAGATCTATCTGATGTTTCGGGCAGAGCTTGGCGATCAGATGTTTGGACCCACCAGTGAAAGCTGCGAGGTGCGCTTGTTCACAGAAGCGCAAATTCCCTGGGATGAAATTGCCTTTGAGGTGATACGGCAGACCCTGGTTGATTTTTTCCTGGATCGAAAACAGGGCGCCTATTCGTTTAAAATTAGAGACCTGAAAGCTTTCCGGCCGGGCATCCTGTGATTGGGAGGACGTGTGGAAAAACCTAACGCTGAGCTTAAGATCCTGTTGGTGGACGACAGTTTGTCCATGCGGCGGATTATTGTGAAGTTTTTGGCAAACAACGGAATCACCCAAGTGCTTGAGGCGGGCGATGGCGTTGAGGCCCTTGCTGCCATTGCGTCAACCCGGGTCGACCTGATTGTGTCCGATCTGAACATGCCCAGAATGAATGGCATGGCCTTTTTGGAACAGATCAAGGCAAATCCCCATACCCGGGATATTCGGTTTATCATGCTCACGGTTGAGGCAATTCAGAAAACCATGAACAAAGCACTTTCCTTAGGGGTTGACAGCTATATTGTTAAACCGGTGACAGAAAAAATATTTATGGAAGAACTCATCCGGGTGGTTGGTGACGCCAGTAAAGAAGGATAGGTCTTTTTTTTCTTTAACCCGGAGATATTCGGTCATTAAAGAATCCTGGGCAATATGTCAAACCGGTCAAAGGGAGGCATGATACAGGCCCCTGAAAACAATTCTCTGGCCAGTGCAAGCATTTGTCTGGACTGTTCTATGCCGGCGCCAACAGGATCTTTGGCTGTTGCCATTTCTTTTTGAAGTGCATGGGGCACAGCAATTCCTGCCACCTTGTTGTGGAGGAAAAGAGCATGTTTGTGGGAAAGCAGGGGTAAAATTCCCATGATAACAGGAACCTTGATGTGGCCTAGGGCATCATGAAGATTTTGGGCGGTTTGACGGTCGTACACCGGCTGGGTAACGATGAATTGTGCACCGGCAGCAGCTTTTCTCTCAATTCGTTTTATTTCATTTTCAAGCCCGTTTACCTCGGGCCGGTAATCCAGAACGGCACCGGTGCAAAGATTTGCCGCGCTTGCCATCTGGATAAGTTCAAAGACATTTAGATCGTTGACGGTTGTTGTCGTGTTTTCAGTGTTTCGGGCGGACGGATCTCCGGTGACGGCAATGATGGTATCAAGACCCAATGCCCTGGCACCCCAGACTTCTGCCTGGAGCCCCAGCCGGTTGTGATCCCGGACCGTGAAATGGAGAATGGCGGGTTTGCCGGTCCGCTCCTGGAGCAGGTGGGAAAAAACCATGGCGGACATCCTGGGTTTTGCAACCGGGTTGGAGGCCACGCTGAATCCGTCAAAGGCAAGAGCGGCAAGGCCGACAAGTTTATCCAAAAGTGCCCGGCCGTCATCGCCCGCCGGCGGAACAACTTCCAATGTGAGCTTGAATTTATTTTTGTCTGCGATTAAAAAAGACATGATTTTCCTTTTGTTTTAATTTTATATGTACTAACTTTAGTATGCCCGGGATTTAATTTTGAGTCAATCTCAATTCTGGCAGGCGGAAACTTTTCTTTTTTTTTAGTGGGTTATTCCTTGCGGCAAAATTTATGTAATGGTATTGTTGCAATTGTTACACAAACGTTTCTTGATGCAACTTCATTCTCTGGGTATACAAACAGGCAGCGGTCTTCAAAGGCTTATCGGGTTGTTATTGTATAGTAATATGTATTCGGCAGCATAGCTTACAGGAGGTAGGTGTGGGGTTTAGTTATAAAATGCGTCTCATCCTCGTATGTCTGGGCATTTTTGTGATGGCCTGGGTCGGGTTTTTGTTCAAGAGTCTATTGCTCCCGGATTCTTTTGGTCTTTATGGACACTTTCGGGCCGACGCCATCACTGAGGCCGTTGAGGTGCCTGTTCGCCATGGCACAAATAGTTCCTGTTTTAAATGCCATCCCTTTGAAGCCAAAATCCACAAAGCAGGCCTTCACAGCACCATTTCCTGTGAATTTTGCCACGGACCCTATGCCGACCATGTGGCGGTGGATAAAAAAACAGGCACCCTGCCGGTGAAAACCGGCAAACAGATCACCACCCTTTGTCTGCGGTGTCATAACACCCAGATAATGGCAAGGTCGGAAGAAGTCATCAAGACCGTTGCCATGCCGGACCATCTCAGAAACCAGCAGGTCAAACTCACCCATGATTGTAATCAATGCCACCATGTGCATGCGCCGCTCAAATATATCAACCGGGCAAAACAGATCACAGGGCTTATGGAGAAAGGATAATGAAACTAAAAGATCCATTGCCGGATATGCAGAAAAGGTCTTTTTTGAAAAAGGTATTAAACGGCACCATTGCAGGCTCTCTTTATCTGGTTTATCCCATGAATTCCAGCGGCTTTGAGTGGCCAGAGCAGATTCCGGGGGTTCGGGATGCCTATGATATTCACGCCCGGAAGTTTGCCTTTATCGTGGATATCACCCGGTGTATCGGATGCGGGTCCTGCTGTGTGGCCGACAAACAGGAATACAACGTGCCGGACGGCAATTATCGCACCTGGGTGGAACGGTATGTGAAAGGGTTCTCCGATCAGATATATGTGGACTGCCCCAACGGCGGGCTCGATGGATATCAGACCCCCAGAAGCGACATCAAAGAAGAGATCCGGGACACCTTTTTTGTGCCCAAGCTGTGCAATATGTGCAAAGAGGCCCCCTGCGTCCAGGTATGCCCGGTGGGAGCCACCTTTACCACGCCCGACGGGTTTGTCCTGGTGGATGAGAAACGCTGTGTGGGCTGTGCCTATTGTATCCAGGCCTGTCCCTATTCCGTCCGCTTTATGCACCCCAGAACCCGGGTGGTTGAAAAATGCACCTGGTGCTATCACAGGATCCGAAAAGGATTGCTGCCGGCCTGTGTGGATGTCTGTCCAACGGGTGCCCGGAAGTTCGGCAGCCTTCAAGATGAAACCTCTGAGGTTTATAAAATTTTAAAAGGACCGGGGGTGTTGACGGTCCTGAGAAAAGAGATGGGTACCTGGCCTGCATTGTACTACAAAGGCGCAAGAATGGAGGTGATTTGATGAATACGGCACTTGCATCCACAGCGTTTGCTTCCGATTCAATCGGTTCGGCAACCATGCTCTTGTCCAATTATGTATTTCCCAATGATCTCCATGTCCACTGGAGCATGATGATCGTGCTTTATCCCTATATCACAGGGCTTGTGGACGGGGCGTTTATCATTGCGGCTCTCTACTATCTTTTTGGCGTCAAAAGCCTGCGCCCCGTGGCGCGGTTTTCTCTTTTGTTCGCCCTGGCTTTTTTATGCTGCGCCACCCTGCCCCTGCTGCTCCATTTGGGACGGCCCGAGCGCAATTTCAACATGCTGCTCACCCCCAACCCCAGCTCGGCCATGGCCGGGTTCGGCTATATTTATGCCGTGTCCATGGGGGTGCTTGGTTTTATTATTCTCCTGGTCTATCGGCCTGTGCTGGTGGAACTTCGATCCACTTCCCAGGGCTGGCTGAAGGTGCTGTACCGGGTCATCACCCTTGACTCCATTGATGTGTCGGAAAAAGCCCTTGAATTGGATGCCAAAATAATTCGTTTCCTGGTGGCCATCGGCATTCCCGTTGCCGCAGTCCTCCACGGATATGTGGGGTTTATCTTCGGCGGGGTCAAGGCCAACCCCACCTGGTCCACCCCGCTGATGCCCGTAATTTTTCTGTTTTCAGCCTGTGTATCGGGCATATCCGCCGTCATTCTTGCCTATATTGTCATCCGGAAATTAGCGGATCAGCCCATTGACCATGGGTGCATCATCACCATGGTCAAAACCTTGACCGGGTTTTTTATTCTGGCTTTTTCCTTTGAAATGCTGGAAGTTTTTTCCCATTCTTACTTAAAATCCGGGTACCATCACATGGTGGAAGGTCTTTTGAACGGACCCCTGGCAAGTTCCTTCTGGTTCTGGCAGGTAAAGATCGGGTCTGTACTTCCCCTGCTGGTCCTGGGGATAATGGGGATTTTTAAATTAAGATCCTATCTGTATAATTTTCTGGCCGCAGGGGTGTCTGGAATTTTGCTGGTCCAGGTGCTGATCATGCGATGGAATGTGGTGATCGGCGGTCAACTCATGAGCAAGAGCGCAAGGGGGTATACCGAGTTCCATCCTTTGTGGTTCGATAAAGAGGGCATCATTGCCGTGATCATTGTCATGGCCATTCCTTTTGCCATTCTCTTTGTTCTGGGCAAAATATTCCCCTTTTGGGCACCAGAAAATAAATAAAATGGGGGCAGGCTTTGTTTGTTGCCAGTTTAAAAGCACACGCCTGACCTTGATGTAAACTTATTATTTTGGAGGATATTCTTATGGTTTTTTGGCGGTCATTATTGGCGGCGACACTTTTGTGCGGTTTTACGGCAGGGACGGCGATGGCACTCACAGACGCCTCCTTTGACGTTAAAAACCCCAAGAATCAGGAAATGAACAAAAAATGCATTACCTGTCATTTAAAGGAAAACAAATCCCTGGTGATGCAATGGGAAACCTCTGCCCATGCAGCAGCCAAAGAAGGTCAGGTGGGCTGTTACAATTGTCATGCGGCCGAGGCGGGTGATGAAATGGGCTACCAGCATGAAGGCGCCTTTATCAAAGCGATTCTGTCTCCCAATGATTGCGCCAAATGCCATGAGCCGGAAGCAAAGGAAATGGCGATTTCCCACCATGCAACTGCCGGCGAAATCATGGCATCCCTGGACAATATGCTGGCAGAAGTGGTCGGCGGGATGCCCGCCAACAAGGCCAATATGGCCAGCGGCTGCTGGCAGTGCCACGGGTCTATTGTTTCCCTGAAACGGGACAAGGACGGCAAGTCCCTGAGATCTAAAACCGATGCCCCCCAAATGGATTACAACACCTGGCCCAATTCCGGGATCGGCCGGATTAACCCCGACGGCAGCAAGGGCGTTTGCAATGCCTGCCATTCCCGGCACGATTTCAGTGCCTCCCGGGCAAGGCAGCCGGAAAATTGCGGTAAATGCCATCTGGGTCCGGACCATCCCCAAAAAGAAATCTATGAAGAATCCAAACACGGGATTGCTTTTTTTACGGCTGAAAAAGGAAACACGCCCAATGGCATGAACATTTACAAGGATGGTTTATGGGTACTGGGGGATGACTATCATACTGCCCCCACCTGTTCCACCTGCCACATGGGGTCCTATGTCAAGCTCAACGGCGCGGTTGCGAAAAACAGCCACAATGTGGGAGATCGGCTTTCCTGGAACCTGAGAGCACCCATTTCCTCAAAATTGAACCGGGTCACCTTTACCGACGGAAGTGTCACGGACATTACAGGGGATATAGCTCCCCGGGCCGGCCAGAAGGCCCAGGCACAATCCTATGTGCGAACGGGAGACAAACTCAAAAAACAGGTTGAAGAAAAAACCATTCAAACGGTTGTGTCCTGGCAACAGCGACGGGAATCCATGCAGGAAGTGTGTAAATCCTGCCACGGCATCAATCATGTGAAAGATTTCTATCTGCAGCTGGATGACCTGGTAACCCTTTACAATGACAAGTTTGCAAAACCCGGCAGTGAACTTGTCCAAATGCTCAAACAAGACAAAATCTGGGAAAATACCGGATTCCAGCACAAGGTCGGGTATACCTGGTTTGAAATCTGGCACCACGAAGGCAGACGGGCCCGGATGGCAGCGGCCATGTTTGCACCGGACTACACCCATTGGCACGGCATGTATGAGGTCTCCAGAAATTTCTACCAGGAATTTCTACCCGAGGTCCAGGAGCTGGCCGATCATGCCGGTAAGGGTGAAAAATACAGTAACTACATTAAAGAACTTCTGGCAAAGCCCGAGCATCTCTGGATAAAAACCGGGGGCTCTGCCGAGACCATGAAGCTGATTGAAGCAGAAAACAAGCTGCGGTATAACCAATAAACAAAGCTGTGTGTTTGGGGACAAATGAAATACGCCAGGCCGAAAAGTTCTCTCTTTTTGCCTGGCGTATTTTTGCAAAGGATATTATGGGGAAAAAAATACTATACGCGGTGATTGCCGTATGTTCAGGGGTGTTTTTTCTGACAGGCCTTGGGGCTGCAGGAGAGCTGCAATCCCTGTTCAGCCAGGTGGAGAATTTAAACATCCAGCGTCAGGGATATGTGTTGGCAGCCAAATTGACCCAATCCCAGCTGGCAATTGCTGCCGAAAACCCGATGGACGCATTCTCACAACAGGTGTTTAAATTTAAAGACAAGGCCTTGAATATCGTTGCGGACAAAAAGACGAACCGGGTGCTGGTCATTTATGAGCAGTTTGAAAACCTCTCCCAGCAAAAAGTTCAGGCCATGGTGGGAGAATTGTTCATGGCCTATGAAGACCCCACGATTTCGGCCCATGACAAGGTGGTCTACTGGGCCTGGGGGAAAAAAGGCAAGTTTACGGCGGCCCAGTTTGACATGGCCAAAGAAAACAAGAAGGCACCGGCCGTCATTGCCACGGTGAAATTTAATTCCGAAATAAAAATCATGGATAAAAATACAGCAGATGCCATTGGAACCGCTTATTATATCATCAGCTCCGATCTGTTGCTCAAGTTTTTTCAGAATACCTGAATAGGGGCTTTTCATTTGGGTCTTAATTTTGGAAGATTTGATTTATCCGAGTTTATAAAGGGGTTGTATTTTCTTTTTCAATCACTTAAAAGTAAAAAAATATCCAGTTAAAGGGAGGGTGTTCTGATGGGATATCATCGGCTGCTATCGTTTTTTGTTTTGGGGGTGTTTCTTCTGGCGATTGGGGTCACGGGGGCAACAGCTTCTGATTCTGTTGTGGGCGGATCATCTCAAAAGGAAATTCAAGGGTCTGGGGAAGTTTTGCGGTTTGGCATCCACACTTCCAAAATTGGAAATTTTGATCCGGATTTTGCCAAGGGCTCAGAGGATGCAACCTTTGCAGACCTGGTCTTCAACAGTCTTCTGCGGTATGTACCAGGGGATTCTTCCCAATTGGAGCCGGATATCGCCCTAAAAATTCCTGAATTTGAAATTCAGAACAACAGACAAATCTGGACCATTGAATTGCGAAAAGGCATCTTCTTCCATGACAGCCCCTATTCCAGGGCCTATGAATTGACGACAGAAGATGTGGTCTATTCCCTGCAAAAAGCAGCAGACCCTGAGCGAAGTGCCTATTCCGGTCAATATGACGGCATGGCATTTGAAGTGGTGGACGCCCACACCCTCAGGATTGTCCTGGAAAAACCCATGTCCCCCCTTTTTTTTCTGCCCCGGATCGCCAATCGAAAGGGGGGGTTCATTCTCAGCAAGCGGGCCATAGAGATGTCCGGCTATGAGACCTATATGCAACACCCGGTGGGAACCGGCCCCTTTAGATTCGACCATTACACGGCTGAGGAAAAACTGGTTTTAAGTGCAAATGAAATTTATTTTCGCGGGCGACCGAAGCTTTTGGGCGTTGAGATCCATT
>VMSR01000204.1 GCA_013792075.1 Desulfobacula sp. | reverse complement strand
GTTTTGAAAGAAAAGCCGGGGAGCAGATATAATCAATAAAATTTTGAAGAACAAGTCAAGGAGTGAGCAAAGATGATAAAAATACCCGCCAAAGTTTTGATAGTTGACGATGAAAAAGATTTTGTTGAAATGTTTTCCCTGCGCCTAACGGCCCAGGGAGAAAAAGTGTCTACAGCCTTCAGCGGCAAGGAAGCATTGACCCTGTTGGGACAGGTGCCCATTGATGTGGTCATCCTGGATATCCGGATGCCGGGGATGGATGGAATTGACACCTTAAAACAAATCAAAAAACAATATCCCATTGTTGAAGTTATTCTGCTGACCGGCCACGGATCCACAGAGACTGCCGTGGAAGGGATGAAACTGGGTGCCTTTGATTATTTGATGAAACCGGCTGATTTTGATGAGATCAAACTCAAGCTGGAAAATGCCAGGAAACGAAAGGACGAACAGGAAGAACGCATCCGGAAGGCTGAAGTAAGGCTTTTGCTCAGAAGAAGTGGAGACATATAATTATGAAAACAATAAAAGTCAAAGAGTTGATGGTGCCCCTTGGCGAATATGCAACAGTTTTTGAAGATGCCACCCTGTCGGATGCCATAGATGCCCTGGAAAATGCCCAGGCCCAATTTGATAAGAGCAAATACCGGCACAGGGCCATCCTTGTGTGTGAGAAAAAAACCAACAAGGTTCTGGGTAAAATAAGCCAAATGGATGTTATCCGGGCCCTGGAGCCCAAATATGATCTGCTGGGAGAAAAAGGGGCTACCTCCCGGTTGGGGTTCAGTCCCACATTTATGAAATCTATTCTAGACCAGTATGAATTATGGTATGAGCCCCTAAAGGATATTTGTGCCAAAGCCGGCCGACAAAAGGCCACCGATGTGATGTACAAGCTTACCCAGGGCGAATATGTCAAGGAAGATTCCGGGTTGAATGAAGCCGTACACCAGTTGATCATGGGCCATCATCAATCCCTTCTGGTGAGCCGGGGGGAAGAGATTGTCGGAATATTGCGCCTGACCGATGTGTTTATGAAAATATGTACCGCCAGAAAAGAAAAATAATCCATTAACAGGTTTACAGGAAAACAGTCATCGGCATGTTTGATAAATATAATATCCATCTGAGCCTTCGAAACAGAGTCTATCTGGTAAATGCCATCCTTTTGTGCATTACCCTGATCGGCGCAGTCCTGATGGTTTGGTATACCTATAAGATAGAAAAAATATTTAAGGACATCATCAACAAAAACCTGGTTATATTTCAGTCTGCCGAGGCCCTGGGGACAGCCCTGGTCAACCAGAAAGGGTTTTTATCCTATTATCTGCTGGACAGCAATCCAGATTGGCTTGATGAATTGAGCAAATACCGCCTGCAATTTGATGACCATTTAAAAGTTCTCAATTCTTTGGTTGATGAGCCCTGGGAAAAGAAGGCCATTGTTCAGATTGAAAAAGAGTATCGGTTTTATATTGCAAGCAAAGACAAGGTGATCGGCATGTACAAGGCCGGGGATCGGGAAAACGGGTTTGCCCTGCACAAAAAGATCCGCAATATCTTTGTTGAAATATATGAAATGTGTGATCATTTTAAATCTGTCCATAAAAACATGATGAAAGAAGCAATCGAAATCAGCCAGCGGGAAGCAAACCAATTGCGGTATATTGCATTGATGGCCATTGTCAGTGTGATCCTGCTCAGCCTCCTGGTAAATTATATTTTTGCCCGGCATATATTGGGGCCTATTCGAGAGCTGGCCGTGCAGGCGGACAGGCTGGGGGGGGGAGGAAAAGCTTCCAATGAAGTGGCTGCATTGAAACAAAGTGTTCTGGGTCTCATAGAAGATTCGGAACAAACCCACCTGGAATTAAAACGCAGCCAGGAATCGTTGATGCAGTCTGAAAAAATGGCATTGGTCGGCAAGCTGGCTGCCGGAACCTCCCATAGTATCCGGAATCCTTTGACATCTGTAAAAATGAGGCTTTTTTCGTTGAACAGAAGCTGTACTTTTTCAAAGTCCCAGCAGGAGGATTTTAATGTCATCTCCGGAGAGATCCTGCAGATTAATAAAATTGTTGAAAATTTTTTGGAATTTGCCAGACCGCCTAAATTGATTATTAAAAGAATGAGCCCCTCAGTCGTTGTGGACAGTGCCATCTACCTTCTGGAACAGAGACTGAAATCCTATCATGTGACCACAAAAATTATCCGCAAAGAGATGCTTTCCGAAACAATGGTGGATCCGGAGCAGCTCAAGGAGGTGATTGTCAACATCATCATCAATGCGTGCGAGGCAATGGGCAGGGGGGGGGCCATCACTATCCGCGAAGAAGAGGCCTATGTGGAACCTTTACGCAAAGTAGATGTGATCCGCATTTCAGATGATGGAGAGGGAATTCCCGGGGATGTAAAGGATCGGATCTTTGATCCGTTTTTCACCACAAAAAAAGAGGGAACAGGTCTTGGATTAAGCATTGCTTTTAATATAATAAGCGAGCATGGCGGGTGGTTGGATGTAACCAGTGAAGAGGGACAGGGAGCCTCTTTTGTGATTACACTGCCCATAAAGGACGTATAAAATGAATCGTATTCTGGTGATAGACGACGATGACCAGTTAAGAATTAGTTTTTGCAAGTTGCTAAAAGAAGAAAAATATTCGGTTCTGGGTGCGGCGTCGGGAGAAGCGGGCATTGAAATGGTCAAACAGAATCCTTTGGACCTCATTATCCTCGATATGCGCCTGCCTGGAATAGACGGGATGGAGACCTATAAACGGATAAAAAATATTGATTCAAAACTCCCGGTAATCATTGTGACCGCTTTCGGGACCACTGAAATCGCCATAGAAGCCACGAAGCTGGGTGCCTATGATTATGTCCTGAAGCCTTTTGATGTTGCGGAAATGCTCAATCTAATCAAACAGGCAATTGAAGCCGGTTATTTTATGCGATCTCCGGTTGAGTTGGATGCATCTCCCGACAAACAGTCTGGAGATGCCATTATCGGCCAGAGCAAACCCATGCAAAAGGTGTATAAAGCAATAGGCCGGGTGTCCCAAACCGATGCAAGTGTTTTGATCCAGGGAGAATCGGGAACAGGCAAGGAATTGGTGGCACGGGCGGTCTATCAGCATGGACTTCGCTCAAACAAGGCCTTTTTGATCATCAATTGCGTGGCCATCCCGGAAACCCTTCTGGAAAGTGAATTGTTCGGTTATGAAAAAGGCGCGTTTACCGGTGCTTCCCAGCGACATATTGGCAAGATAGAACAGGCCAACACCGGCACGGTTTTTTTGGATGAAATCGGAGACATGCCCTTAAATATCCAGGCCAAAATACTGAGGCTGCTACAGGAAAAAAGCATTGAAAGGCTGGGGGGTGTTGATACCATCCCGGTGGATGTTCGTATTATTGCGGCAACCAATAAAAATCTGGAACAGGCCATTGAAGAGGGGAAATTCAGGGAAGATTTGTATTTTCGTTTAAAAGTGGTGACCATAGAACTGCCCCCCCTGAGAGAGCGGCAGGAGGATATCAATGGATTGATTTCATATTTTATGTTTAAGTTTTGTACTGAGTTGGCCATTGATGCGCCTGGAATTCAAAAAGAGGCCCTAAAGCTGTTAAACCATTACAATTGGCCCGGAAACATAAGGGAGTTGTCAAACCTGATCCACAAAGTGCTTATTTTTAACAGAGGGGCTCCGATTTCAACCGAAGACCTGGAACAGATCATTGACAAGCGGGAAAATGTTCAAATCGCCGGTAAAATAGAATTAAACACCATCAAGGACTGGGTTCGGCAAGGATTGACCAGTGAAAAATATAATTTTGACACGATTATAGATATTATTTCAAACCTTGTTGTTACCGAAGCATTGAACATGACCAATGGCAATCGTTCCCAGGCGGCAAAAATATTGAGCCTGTCAAGACCGACCCTCCATGCCAAAATCGATAAATATAAAATTAAGTTTAAAACCGAAGTTTCAGATTAACCGGATAACAGGATTAAAAAGTGAACCGCTGACCGGATTATCCCCGGTCAGCGGTGGCTGAACCCAAATGGATCAGTGTCAAAGGAACCTATCGATGCCGCTGGAGGATATCCTTGATTTTTTCTTCTGTCTGTTTTTCAACCAATAGCATTTTTTCTGTTTTTGCAGTTTTGATTTTTTCCACAAGCGCTTCAAGATCTGCGGGTTTTTCAAGGAAGTCCGTTGCCCCGATTTTCATGGCTTCTACTGTTTTCTCAACAGTGGCATAGCCGGTAAGCAGAATGATCTGCAGTTCGGGCCGTTTCTTTTTAATGGCCTTTAATGCTTCCATTCCATCCATTTCCGGCATTTGAAAATCCATGATAATGGCATCAAATGATTCCTTTTCGATAATGGACAGGGCCTGGTCTGCAGATTCGGTGGTGGTCACTATCATCCCCCTTGCCCGCATCCGCTCGGACATAATTTCCAGAAATTCTCGTTCATCATCCACAAGCAATACTTTTTCCGACATTTTCTTTCTCCTTGATATAGGGTGTCTTTAATATATAAAATAGGTGTAAGGGGTTAAGTGCTTTTGGTCCACAAAAGGCCAAACCCGTTATTTTTGTTGTTCTTCTCAATGGTAATTCCCAGGTATGCCATCAGTGCCTGGTCTTCCTTTGATTCAAACAGATCCTTTATGGTGTTCTCTATCTTGTCTTTATTGGCCCGTCCCATTGAAAACCAGACCGAAGGGATGGTTGAATCGGTTCCAAATGAAATCTTCACCTGTTTCTCTTGGTCAGCACAACAACAGGCCATGTCAATGGCCAGCCATATTGCATTTTGCAGATAAAACAGGTTTGTGTCAACCACCATGGGGGATAGGGGAGGTGTTATTTCCACCGTCACTTGCTGAATTTCAAGAAGTCTTCCGGCCAAATCCAGAACAAAAATCACCGCTTTTTCAAGATCTACCAGTTCCCTGGTCAGGTCTACACTATGGGAAAGGCGGTTCAATTTTTTCAATATCAGATCTGCCCGGTGCACTTGTCTTGCCAACCGCTGTGAAATATCCTTGACCCGTTCCGTGGCAAGGGGGTGTCCTTTTTCTGCCATCAGGGTCAAATCTTCCAGAAGCCCTGCATTTTCATTGATAATGGCCAGGGTGTTCTTAATCTCATGGGTTGCAGAGGCCGACATCCTGCCAAAAAACCGCATCCCTGCGGCTGCCAAAATTTGGGCACCATCTGCATCTTTGGCTTTGTTGTTCATAGTCATTTAACTCCGGAATTCAAATCAGGATCAGACACTGTCTGGGAACCATGATCCGGTTTGTGTTTTTTCTCCGGTGCAACAGGCAGCACAAGGGTAAAGCAGGTGCCTGTTCCCGGTTGGCTTTTTACCATGATATCCCCCCCCATCTCTTTGACCAGCCCATAGGTAATGGACAGGCCAAGGCCGGTACCCCAATGGGCATTTTTTGATGAATAAAAAGGCTCGAAGATATTATGAATATCCTCGGGTGAAATACCTGTCCCGGTATCGGAAACGGTTATGATTACGGTTTTTTTTGCCTTGAATCTGACGCGAATTTTAAGTTGACCGCCCTGTTCCATGGCAGCAAAGGCATTGTTAAACAGGTTTAAAAATATTTGCTGGAGGCTGCCCCTGTCGCACTCAAACCCGGGGATAGGGGTCTTATTGTCCACTGATAGGAGTATCCCCCGGCGCTGGGCTTCCTTTTCAAGAAAGGCCAGGGTTTGTTTGATGACCGCTCCCAGATCCACCGGCTGTATACTGGATTCCATGTGTCTGGCAAAATCCAGCAATCGCCGGGTGATGGTGCTGCATCGTTTTACAGCTTCCAGAACATCGTTGGCAAGGGGAACCAAACGGGGATCTGGAGGAGAATCTTCCCTGAGAGTAAGCAGATCCACCATCAATCCTGTTTTCTGATTGATAATGGCCAAAGGATTATTGACTTCATGGGCAACCCCGGATGCCAGTCGTCCTATGGATGCCAATTTGTTCGCATATCCCGCATGGTGGAGGATTTCGATCCTTTTTTGATCGGCTGAATGGATGCGGCCCACAAGATAGGTGGCAGTCCCCATTATGGACACTAGGATCAGAACAATGCTGACGGCCAGATACCAGACCAGCTTGAGCCGGGGTTTGAACCAGAGATCTGTAAGCCATTGTTTGCTTTTAACCTGCACGATGGTTAAGCCAGAATCCTTAATCCGTGCATACCCGATGATGACCCTTGTTTTGTCCGGGGTCACATGCTCCACAATTGCTGCCTGGCTTTTGAAAAGGCGGGTGTCAAAGGCAGTGGCGGTTCCGGGTTTGCCATAATAAGAAGAGGCGGTGAGCAAGCTTCCTTCTTCATTGACAACAAAGATGTCATCCCCCTCTTTGGAATCCAGAAGGAAACTATAGTTTAAGGCAGCATTTTGGCGATCATGGGCGTAAGAAATGGAGGCGGCAGTCAGGTTCAGTCTTTTTGACATGCTGCTTTTTACCTCATCTTCGATTATCCGTCTGGTGAGGCTGAAGTCCACAAGGGTCATGACAAAGAGGGGCAGCAGGGCCATAAAGGAGGTAAACAATACAAGCAACTTCCACTTTTGCTTGAAATTGAAGGTTGCCTGGGAGTGATCGCCGGCAATATCCCGGTGGTTCCAGAATGCCGGCTTAAATTTATTCAATCGTCTCATTGGTTTGACAGTCCCATTGAAAAAGGCTTTCTATACTGGCGTTTTTCCTTGTGCCACGAAGCCCTTATGTGCTTTTTTCAGGGTCTCACTCAGCAAATTGATATCAACCGGCTTTTGCATATATGCAAAGGCACCCATATTCATACAGGTTTTTCGATCCTGTTCCGATCCATGGCCGGTCAGGACAATCACCTGTATCCCGGGCCGGATCTGTTTCACCTGTCTGAGAATTTCCATACCGTCGATCTCGGGCATTTTCAGATCAATGATCATCACTTCGGGTTCGTCATTTTGGACAAGATCCAGGGCTGATTTTCCATCATAGGCAACCACAGACCCCATATCCCGCATCTGAAGCCGTTCGGAAAGGGTCTGAACAAACTCTCTTTCATCATCCACAAGCAAAACTTTAGACGGCAGTTCAAAGTTGTGCCGCTTATAAATCGGGGAATGCGGGTCTTCTTGATTGACAAGGGTCTCAACGGATACGACACCTGCCACCTTTTGGGCAATGGCTTTCAGTTCTTCTTCCAGACGACTGAGCATGAGAACCTGTCGGGTGATGGTTAGGACAATCCTTCCATTTTGGGCCCGAACCCTGACATTGTGGCCGGCATTGGCCAGTGCCACTTCCGTGTCGGCTGCAAGCAGAAAATCGTCAACCGCAGCTTTTGAGTCTTTTGTCCGTTGGAGGGCCATTTTCAGGAGATTTTCTTCAATCAGAGCAGAAGCCTTGGCAGGCTGGGTTTTTCCCATGGGAAGCACCATGTCGTATAAGGTCGGATTCCAGGGATCTGGCTCAAAAAAAAGTGCGTCCGTCCATGCCGATCTGTCACGGTCTTCGTATAGGATAGCCTGGGTTGCTTGTTTGTCGGAAAGCTGCCCCTCTTCTTTTGCCAAGGCCAGCCGGAATTCGGTTTTGGCGATGAGGCAAACCCGCAATACATGGCGGATGTTTGAAGGAATCAACAATCCTGAGTATCCTGAAACAATACAATTCTCATTTTCCAATATTTTTGCCAGGGACTGCCTCAGATAGGCGATGGAGCGTTCTTTCTCATGGGTGAAATTGTTGAAAACCGATGTTCTGGCGGAAAATGCTTTTGCCAGTTTGCTTTTTTCCATGCCCGACAGCTCAGACGCTGTTTCAATGATCTTTTCATCTGTGATCAGCACAAGTCCTGTGCTTTCCACAAGATCACGGACCACTGCTGCCTCATTGCAAAAGATACCGCTGAATAGGGTTAGCACTGACATTTTTTCAACTCCCGGGGGCCAATATTTTTCGACAGGATGTTATAAGGTCCTGGTACAAAGAACCGGCCTGGTACAAATTATAGGTATTGAATCTTGCCACGCCATCCACCATGGCAAATAATACCATGGCGGTATTGCGCGGGGATTCAGCCTTTACGGATCCGTCAAGGATGCCAATGGAGATCCCCTCTTCAAAAATATCCAAAAGGCAAGTATAGACTGCCTCAAGGTATGACCTGAAAGCAGGGTTTGTTTCTGCCATCTGATAAGGATAATGACGGTGGAGCAGAAGGAATTGATCTTCATTCTCCCCTGCAAGGGACAAATAAAAGGTAACCACGCCTTCCACCATCTCCATGCCGTTTTCATAGCAGGTGGTTTCCTTGTGGTGCCTGAAGGCTGTAAGGATGTTTTCCTGAACGTTTTTAAGGATGTTCAGGAACAGATCCTCCTTGTTTGTAAAGTGATGAAAGATGGTTCCCCTGGCGGCATCTGTCAGTCTCGACAACTGGGCCATTGAAGTTCCCTGGAATCCGTTTCTTGAAAATAGTTGGGTGGCAGCGACAAGTATTGCATTTCTTTTTGACATATGTTACCTAAAAGTTAATACCAACCGAATGATCGGTCGGTTTTTATCAATTAAAGAAATTTGTTATAAATGTCAAGGCCAAACATGGAAATCCAAATACCTGAAAAGGCAAGATTACTGGAAAAGCTCCGCAAGAGTGGATTCAGGGTTCCTGATTTTATTTATGTACCTGCTGAGAAATTTGACACCAAAGAGTTCAAGGCGTTGGGTCTGTTTCTGGACAACCACCGGGAAAGCTATAAGGTCATCGCAAGAAGTGCCCACCCCCTGGAGTCTAAATATAAAGGCGGTACCTTTGATTCCCTGGAAACCTATGCAGATATCGGGGGAATACAATATGCCCGAAACCGCATGATCAAGATTGCCCAAACTTCCAAACAATTGTCCATCCGGCGGCAGCAGATGTTCAACCATGCGCCCGCGATCGATGTGAAGGGTATGGGGGTCATTGTCATGCCCTTTGTCAACGGTTCCAGTGTCATGGCAAAGATGATCGGCAGTGACTGGGAATTCGGGTATTGCAGGGATCGCACCCACAAGGTTCAAAGCGAGCCTTATATCACCAAGGTCCCCCATGACCGCAGATTGGTACAGCTTTCAAAGGACATACAAAAGGCCCTGGGGTTCAGATGCGAGATTGAGTATATTATTGCCACGGACGGTGAAATCCATGTGGTCCAGGCCAAGGATATTTCAGATATTGAGACCCTTGAAAACAAAGAAAGCGAGCAGTTCATAAAACTTGACGGCATCCGCCGCATCCGGAAACGTAGAAATTACAGGGAACGGCCGGTTTATGTGATGGATAACAAATCATTTTACATCAATATCATCAGCCAATGTGAAGATCTTGTCAATGGGGCCCAAAAACCGGATATTGCAACCGTCATCTCCAGCATAGCGGCATATGAAAAAGAGCTTGAGTCTTTTGCCCTGAGACACCAGCGATTTGCCGTTCTCGGGTTTGCCATCCAGGACCCCACTGAGCTCTACCAAATTGCCAGCCATTATTTGGATGATTTGCCGGAGCTTCAGAAAGCCTTGTCAAAAGCCCTTCACAACAATCTTTACAAAATTGATATTTTTCTGGCTGAAGCAGACACCTTGATTGCCAAGCATAAATTCAGAATCAACCTGTGCAGCCATGACGCATATGGGATTGACTCGGTGCGAAATCCCCTCTGGTCGGCATATTGGAATGTTGAGCGCCACGATGAAGTGGTCAGGGATTTTATGCGTCTGGGGTTTAAGACAGGTGATACCATCGGTATTGATATTGATGCCGAGGGCCGGCCCTTGGTCTACCGCCATTAAAAGCCAAGCGTTGTATCCCTATGGTAAAGAAGGTAAAGAACGTAAAGAAGGCCGACCGGGTTACTCCGGCCGGCCTTCATAAACATCTATTTTATCATGATATCACAGACCAGCTTGAACACGTCCGAGAGTCTCAGGATACCGATAACCTTTTTGTCCTTTGATACGAGCAGGGACTGGTGATGGCCCAGAATCAGCTGGTGGATGCCTTCTGCAAGGGTGGCATTTTCATCCACAAACTCTCCTTTGCTCAAAGAATACATGATCTCTTTGACTTTAAGTGTTGACGCTTTTTTTACCAATTCCTCAACGCTTTCATCCCAGAGGCAAAATTGCGTGAGCATGGATGACAGGAAATCATTGCTCACACCGAATCTGGACAGCCCCATCTGGCTCAATTGCTCGGAGTCTCCGATTTGGCAATATTTGGGTTCAAGGGCCCTGAGCACATCAAAGGCACTGACCTTCCCCACGATATCCTTGTTGCTGTCAGAGACCAGAACCGCCCTGTGTTTATACGCCATGGGGTCATGCTTGGTCTGAATTTCATGAAGGGTGATGATGGCCTGTTTCAGGGTGGCATCTTCATTAACCACGGCATATTCCGATAATGGAACCATGAGTTCCGTAACACGTCTTATTTTCATTTTAAAGTGTCCTTAATGTAATTATTTTATCAATATGGGCATTCCCATGATGGGCCAGATAACATAGACCGCAAGACCAACAACAATCATGAGCATGATGCTGGCCGGAATTCCATAGAGAAAAAATTCTCCGGTTGTAAATTGTTTGGAGTTGTAAGCAATGGCATTGGGGGCCGCACCCACCAGAAGCAAAAAGGGCATTCCGGCCGTTACCAGGGCTGCAAATAAAATTACCTCGGGTGCAACCCCCAGGTAGGGCGCAACAACCAGGGCAACGGGCAGGGAGATGGCAATGGCTGCCACATTCATTATAAAGTTGGTCATTATCATGATGAAAAAGGCAATACTCATGACAAAAACAAACCAGTGGGATTCCTTAAATATGGTCAGCCAGTTAATGGCCAGCCACTCAGCCGCCCCGGTCTGCCACAGGCAAAATCCAATGCTCATGGCGCCGCCGAAAAGGAGCATGATATTCCATGGCACGGATTCCAGGTCCTTGATATCCAGAAGTCGGAACACAAAAAACAGGATGGTGGAAACCAGAATGATGGCGTTTTTGTCCAGAACATCCAAGGCGGGAATAAATTGTTTTATGGACATGATAAAGATGCAGGAAAAAATGATGATGGCCGCAAGGATTTCATCCTTGGTAAGACTGCCCATTTCTTTGCTGAGCCTTCTTGCTTTTTCCCGGAGGCCGGGGATGGTTTTTTGTTCGGGTTTGAAAAACACCATGAAAAATCCCCAGAGGAGGAAGGTCATGGCCCATCCAATGGGAAACATATAAAAGGTGAGTTCAAAAAAGCTGACATCACGTCCCACAATGTCTTTGTAAAAACCAAGGGCAACGGCTCCTCTTGCGGCTCCCAGCAGTGTGACAATGGAGCCTGCACCGGCCACAAAGGCCATGCCCATGAACAACCCTTTACCGAATTTGGTGGGTTTGTCATCCTCTGAATACATGGCATAGATGGTCATGAGCAAGGGAAACATGGTGGCGGCAACGGCGGTATGGGCCATGATGTGGGTGAGAGCGGCGGTTACCACAAAACAGCCCAGATAGATCATGCTGGTTTTTTCTCCCACAATGACCAGCATTTTATAGGCCAGGCGCTTGGTGAGTCCTGTTTTGGTGAAGACCATGCCAATGACAAGGGATGCAAAAATAAAGAGGACCGAAGGCGTCATAAAATCGGTGAAAGCCTTTGATGCCGGCCGGATCATAAAGAGCACCTGCAATACACCGATGGCCAGACTGGTAACCCCTATGGGAACAACCTCAAAAACCCACCAGGTGCCTGCCAGAAGAAAAACCGCCAGTGCACCCTTTGCCTCTTTGCTTAGGATAAAATGCTTTCCAGTGGGATCAATGGCATCGGGCCAGGCCGGGGAAAAATTTACAATTGCAAATAGGATCACCCCTATCATAATAAACAGGATTCGTTTCCAGTCCCAATTCATCTCGGGTAGCGTCGTGCTTTGGGTTGTCATGCTATTCTATACTCCTTTACAATACAATTTTATTTCCGGTTTTAGTCAACGAAACTTTTTGTTAGTATCATTTGCGCTTCATGAAACAGTGTTATCCATAACCTGTTTCTTTTTATTGTGTAATCTTTCTTTATTTTAAAACTGCCGTCCTTGTCAATTTTATCTTCCAGGTATTTTGATCATTTGTAGTAGTTTTTGCCAATTTTGGTTTCGACCAGGGTCACACCGGGGCAGGCTTCCACTGCCTGGATAATTTTTTGCTGGAATGTTGTCAGTCTTTTCACTTTTTTGTCTATGGTAACCATTACATGGCCGTTGCCGGCTTTTACCAGAAGGCCCTGGCCAATGTCACTTAAGGCCAGTTCGATATCAGCCGACAATTTAAAATCAATAAGCTTTTGTTGGATGGGATTTTTGTCATTGTCAGCAAAGGAAACAAAATATTCTGAAACCAGTTGAATGGCGGTTTCCGGGTCAAATTTGGCCAGGTGGATTGTTCTGTCATAAAGTGTCTCATCCCATGGATTTTTTCCAAAAAGTGACTGGGTCCATGAAAAGGCCTTCATGTTAAAAAGATCCATTCTTTTTTCGGCTTGTTTCTTGGTGATGTTGTCTGCTGTCATTCCTTGGTGAAGTCTTTTTACCCTGTCTTCATTTATCAGTATACGCATCACATGGGTGATCTCCCTGGGAATGAGGTGGGCAAGGAGTCCTGCGAAAACACAATTGCCTTCACCCACCAGGTCGGAGAGGGTTTTTTTAAGGGCAGCAAGGCATTTTTCTTGTTCATGGGTAAAATTATTAAAGGCAATTTGTTTGCTTTCGGCGACGCGTTTGAGGGTTGCAAGCTTGACAGGATAGGTTTGATGTGTTTTTTCCATGATATCCACATCTGTCACCAGTGAACCTTCAAAATTTTCAACAAGGGCCTGGATGATTTTTCCCGAACCGGTGTACAATTTGTTGGTTATGGCGATGATTGGCATATCAATTCCCAGGTGTTTCCATTGTTATCATGGCGGTGTCGCTCCGGATCGATCTGTGTGCAAAGGGTGTGCCAATGTTAAAAATGCCATAAAATGAGTGGGTTAAAAATTTGACACAAAACAATTGCGACATATTGAAACAAAATGAAACCATCTAAACAAATCATTTTGGAACAAATTAAAACACTACAAAAAATTCTTTGTTTGTTCAGGACATGAAAGAGGGGGTTTCTGTGTAGTTTGTTTTCCTTAGGGGTGTGCGTTATTTTTTTACGATGGCAGGGTGCTGGATGGGGAAAGAAGTGCAGATTCGATTTTATCAATCAAAGCATCTATGTTCAGGGGTTTTATGAGATAATCAAAGGCTCCCATGCGCATGCCTGTCATGCCGTCTTTAACAGGTCTGTTTCCTGTCAGGAGAATAACCGGCAAGTCTTGATTCATTGTCTTGATTTGCCTGAGGGTGTCAAGGCCGTTAAGCCCGGGCATCATCAGGTCGATAAGCGCAATATCAAAGGGTTCATTTTCCATAATGCAAATGCCGGATTCTCCGTCTCCAGCAGTCTTACAATAATATCCTCTCAATTCCAATCTTCTTGCAAGTGCAAAAATGAATTCTTCTTCATCATCAACCAGGAGGATTTTAATCTTTGGGGTGTTCATGAATAATTTCCCGGCCAGATACCATTGGGGGGTGAATTTTTAAACATGTTTGCCCTCAATCATCCGGTCGTACAAAATATCACCAGAGGTCAGGTTCTTTTCCTTCCAGCGGTTGAAGGCCATGGACCAGTCGCCGACAATTGAATCAAATATGTGGATTTGTTTCCATTTTAGGAATTGATAATATTCATCTTCTATGGCGCCGCAGATCAATGTGTTTACATTTTCCGACAAAAGCAGATGGCAGAGTTCGTCTGCCGATGACCTGGGCAGAACAATGGTCTTCTTTTCTTCAACCATCGAACCGTTTGAAATCAGTATGATTAACGCCTCGGTTGCCAGGTCAAAGCGCGGTGCAATATCTTTTTGGTGAACCGGAATGATTATTTTATGTATCATGATGAAGGGGATTTTTCCTTAAGCTCACAGGTCAATTTTGTGTTGCTTTATTTTCCGCCACAGAGTGCTTCTGCCCCAACCCAAAATTATGGCAGCTTCCGTTTTTTTGCCCTTTGCCCGTTTAAGGGCATCCAGAATCATCCCTCTCTGAACGGAGGACCATGTTTCCATCGGTTTGTCCCCCTGGGATACATTTCTTTCATAGGCAAGTGGCGGATCCGCATCACTCATATCCATGGGGTGGTCAATGGAAGGGGGAAGCGGTGTTCTCGGGGTTGCCGGATCAAAAAGATAAGAGGGCAGATTTTCAGCTTCTATTTTTTTGTCGTTTGCCACATTGACGGCATATTCCACAATGTTTTTCAGTTCCCGGATATTTCCCTCGTAATCATAGCTTAGAAGGCGTGCCAGGGCAGCACTTGCAAATCCATTGATTTTTTTTCCCAGCTGGCGGTTGTAATGGTTGGAAAAATAGTCCAGCAGCAGCCGGATATCGCCTTCTCTTTCCCGTAAGGGCGGTAAATGAATTCTTGCCACATTCAACCGGAACAAAAGATCCTTTCGAAACCGGCCCGCCTTTACCATTTGCTCCAGATTCCTGTGGGTGGCGGTAATCATCCTCACATTCACATTAAACCCTTTGGTACTGCCCAGAGGATAGATAATCTTATCATCCAGAAAGGTGAGCAGTTTTACCTGGAGGGCAAGGGGCAGGTCACCGATTTCCGTCAGGAAAATGGTGCCGTTGTGGGCCAGCTTGAACCGGCCGGGTTTGTTATCAACGGCTCCGGTAAAGGCACCTTTTTGATGGCCGAATATTTCAGACTCCAGAAGGGTTTCAGGCAGGGCGCCGCAATTGATTTTAATAAAGGGCCCTGAAGCGCGTTCCGATGTCTGGTGAATGGCTTCGGCTACCAGGTCCTTTCCGGTTCCGGTTTCGCCGGTGATCAGGATGGATGCATCGCTCTGGGCCAGTACAGGCAGTGTCTGGAATATTTTTTCCATCTGGGGGCTTCTGCCAATGATATTTGCAAAGCTGTAGGCAACGCTTTTTTTCTGGTCAAGGTTTTCCACCATCCGCATGTCTTCAATGGTTTCGATGAACCCGGTTGTATCCCCGTCTATATTTACCAGGGGAGCGGCGGTTATCCGGATGGGCAGCTTTTGCCGGTCCATATTGATCATGTCGCTTTCACAGGACAAAGCACTTTTTTTGCTGTTCATGGCAAGAACCGGGCAATTGCTGACACAGGCGGAACTTCTGAGCATATGTCGGCAATGGATGCCGACAGCCCTGGCAATGGACACACCTGACATGGCTTCAAAGGCCCGGTTCAGGTGCACCACCCGCAGGTTTTTGTCAAGGACAAGAATACCCAGGGGAATTTCGTCCAACAGATGAACGAAATCCAGTGGGTTTCGCAGCAGGCCGTTAATATGGGGAAGAGCTGGTTTTTTCATCTTTGTTTTTCTAAGGCATTGTCTTATTTGAAATTTATATTTTTTGTCTGTTCTGTGTGTGACACTTACCACCTTGGGGTTGAATTATCAAACAAAAAGGCGGACGAAAAAGGGCAGGGGAGAAAGGAATCTGCTTATTTTGTATAAAATTTTATCAATGGGTATCAGGGTCTTGGAAGCCAGGATGAACTTTGATTTCTGAGTGTATTCCAATAACTTTTTAATTCACAGAACCTTGACAAAATCAAATCCCTATCATAGTAACTTTATCTTAAATAATGAGAACGCGTTCATCATAGGACTTTTAAACACAATAGTTGCACCGGTTTTAAAAACCGATAGACAAAACAATAAATTTAGATTGAGGAATTTATGAGTCAATTTTTTATGGCAATACTGATAATTGTTTTTGGGGGCTTTTTGGCCCTTCTTTTAGCCAGGCAAGCTAAATTAATGAAACTTATTGCGGTTTTTTCATTAAGTGCCGGTTGTCTTTTGGGGGTGATAGACGCCGGGACAAAACTCATGGGATCCGATATCTATACTGCTTCCTTTTCGTTTCTAAGGGTTTTTTCACTGGGGTTTCAAATGGATGGGCTTTCTGCTTTTTTTCTCTTTGCTATTTTTCTGGTTTCCCTCCTGGCAACCCTCTATAGTTTTCACTATATGGATCATGCCCAAAAGCCCCTAAGGGTTGCTGCCAACTATTTCTTCTTCAGCCTTTTGATCGCTGCCATGGCCCTGGTTGTGTGTTCTTCCAATATTATCACCTTCATGTTTTCCTGGGAAATCATGTCCCTTTCTTCTTTCTTCCTGGTTATTTACAATTATGAATCAGCGGAAAACAGAAGGGCAGGGTATCTTTATTTTGTTTTTTCCCATGTGGGCGCCATGTTCATTTTTGTAGCCTTTGGTATTGTTTACGGGCTTACCGGCAGCTTTGATTTTACCGCCATGGGATCACTTACGGAAACAGCCAAATATCTGGTTTTTATTTTTTCATTTATCGGGTTCGGGTCAAAGGCAGGTGTCTTTCCCTTCCACGTGTGGCTGCCCCATGCCCATCCTGCGGCTCCCAGTCATATTTCGGCCGTCATGTCCGGGGTGATGATCAAGACCGGTATTTACGGTATTATAAGAGTATACTCCCTTTTGGACTTCAACACCCCGGTTTTTGGGTACATTGTTCTGGTGGCAGGCGTTATATCAGGGGTTCTCGGTGTGGTATATGCCCTGGGGCAGCAGGATCTCAAACGGATGCTTGCCTATTCCAGTGTTGAAAATATAGGGGTTATTTTAATCGGTCTGGGCATCGGCATGGTGGGTGTCTCCGAAGGCAACCCACTCATGGCGGTTCTGGGCTTTGCCGGGTGTTTTTTCCATATTCTCAACCATTCCCTTTTCAAGTCTCTTTTATTCATGGGAGCGGGAATGGTGCTTCACAAAACCGGCACCCGCTCCATTGATGCTTTGGGCGGTTTATTAAAAAATATGAAAATCACCGGAGCCACCTTTATTATCGGATCACTGGCCATTTCAGGACTGCCGCCCTTTAACGGGTTTGTCAGCGAGTTCTTCATATACTTTGGTGCTTTTAAGGGGATTGCCCTTGGTAAAACTGCCTTTGTCATGTGCATTTTTGCGATTGTTGGCCTGGCCGTTATTGGCGGCCTGGCCCTGGCCTGTTTTACCCGGGTGATTGGGGTTGTTTTCCAGGGAGAACCCAGGACCAGTGCGGCCGTGGATGTAAACGAGAAAGGTGCCACCATGTTGATTTCCATGCTGATTCTTGCCGGTGCCTGTCTTATTATCGGTGTTTTTCCGGGGGCTTTGATCTACATGCCCATGAAGGCGGTTTCAGCTTTGGGACTGGCCTATGGAAATATTCCTTTGGAACCCTTTTACCAGATGACGGGCAATATTACCCAGTCTGCCATGATTCTCTTTGCAGTTGTTTTGGGGGTCATTGCCCTTCGTTCTTTTTTTTACAGAGGCAAAACAATCGGCAAATCCGGAACCTGGGGATGTGGGTTTACCCAGCCCACTGCAAAAATGCAGTATACCGGATCCTCCTATGCAGGCTCCATCCTTGAGTTTTTCAGTGCAGCAGCCCCCCTTACGGTAGAACATTCGCCAATTTCCGGCCGCTTCCCTTTGAAAACCGATTACAAAAGCCGTATCAACGATATTGCAGAACTGCACATGGGAACTTTGATCGTACGGCCTGTACTCTTTTTCTTTGATAAATTAAGATGGATTCAGCATGGCGATATCCATCTGTATATTGGTTATATCTTATTGGCTATAATTTTGTTGTTGTTTTTTATCTAAAATAAATTAAGTGGGAAGACTTTATGATTGAATCCGTTATTCTTTGGTTTCTTGCGATACTAATAGCGCCTTTTTTCTCGGCCGTCATCCTTAAGGTAAAGGCATTTTTTGGCGGGAAAAAAGGGCCGCCATTGCTGATTAATTATTATACCCTGATCAAGCTTTTCAAAAAAGGATCGGTTTATAGTAACAGCACCACCCTGGTTTTTAAACTGGGCCCCATCATCTCCCTGGCAACGGCTGTTACCGTGCTGATGTTTCTGCCCATCGCGGGATACACCCCTATTTTCTCCTTTAACGGAGATGTGATTTTTATCATGTACATCATGGGGCTGGGTCGTTTTTTTACCATTGCCGCTGCCATGGATACCGCCTCTCCCTTTGAGGGAATGGGGGCTGCAAGGGAGGCCTATTTTCCCATTATCTGTGAAGCTGCCATGTTCATGATTTTAATCTTTTTTTACCGTCTCACCGGTGAGCTTCAACTGGCCAGTTTTTTTACCGGCGGCAACACACTGGGATTGTGGAACATGGCAGGGGCTCCCTTATTGTTCATCGTGATTGCCTTTTTCATTATTCTTTTGACGGAAAATTCCCGGGTTCCGGTGGATGATCCCGCTACCCATCTGGAGCTGACCATGATCCATGAGGTAATGGTGCTGGACCACAGCGGACCCGATTTTGGCCTTATTGAATTGGGATCTTTTTGCAAGCTGTTTTTCTACGCCACCATTATTTCCCGCCTGATTCTGCCCTTTGATTTCGGTGTTCCGGCCTTCGGGTTCGCCCTCTTTGTTCTGGGGCTTTTCATTGTATATCTGGCCATCGGGGTGACCGAATCGGTCATTGCCCGCTACAGAATGGACAAGGTCCCTCAATTTGTACTGACATCCTTTGCCCTGGCCTTTTTTGCAATCATTATCAGTTTGGAGTTTATCAAATGATACATCCAGTCGATACGCTTTTGTCACTTGTACTACTCTCTGTTTTATTTTCCTTTGGCACCAGCCGGTTGCCGGGACTGATAAAGGTAGTCGCTTTTCAAGGGGTTGTGGCCTCCATGGTACCTTTTTTCATCGGTCACGATATGAGTGCCGGCGGGGTTGTTTTCACCGTTGCAACCCTGTTGATCAGGGGGATTATTATCCCCTTGTGCATCTACCTGGCCATTAAAAAGGTTGCCATCCGAAGGGAGGTGGAGCCCATTGTCGGGTACCATGCTTCCATCCTGTTCGGGCTTGGGCTCATTGTCGGGGCCACCTATGTCAGCCGGCAGTTGAATCTTCCGGCCATCAGCCAGTACCTGTTGGTAACCCCCACGGCCGTTGCCTTGCTTGTGACGGGTATGTTCTTTTTGATTGCAAGAAGAAATGCCATTGCCATGGTCTTGGGGTATATCATGATGGAAAATGGTATTTACCTGGTGGGTACCACATTTTCATCCCATGTCCGCCATATTGTTGAATTTGGTATTCTGCTGGATGTGCTGGCAGGGGTCATGATCATGGGAATTATACTTCAAAATATCAACAAAACATTTGATGACGTTGACACGGCGCTACTTAGAACATTAAAGGAATAGGTGTTATTTCATGGTAGAAATTATTTTTCTAGCCCCTTTTGTTACAGGCATCCTTGCTTTTTTCCTTCCAAAGGCAATCGGCCGCCAGCTTTTAGTCGGTACGGGTGCGATTCATCTGATTCTTTCTCTTCTTTTGTGGAAAAACAGATCTGTCCCCATTTTTGAAAACTATTTTGCAGTGACACCCGAGGGTCTTTTATCCCTTTTGGTGATTTCCCTGTTGTTCTTTCTGATTTCAATTTATACCATGGCCTACCTGAAGGAGACAGACCTTAAATCAGAAAATATCTTTACTGGATCCATGCTCCTGTTTTTGTCCACCATGACCATGGTCACCCTGTCCGATCATATAATGGTGATGTGGATCGCCATTGAAGCCACCACCCTTGCCAGTGCACCGCTGATTTATACCTACAGAACATCGGCCTCTTTGGAAGCCACCTGGAAATATCTGCTCATCTGTTCCGTTGGTATTGCCATGGCACTTCTGGGGACGGTTCTGATTACGCTGGCCATGGATGTTGGGAACGTGGATGCACCCCTCTCCTTTTCCGCTCTGACAGGGGTTGCCAAGGATCTGGACCCCATGTGGCTCAAAGCCGGGTTTGTTTTTATCCTGGTCGGGTATGGGACGAAAATGGGCCTTGCCCCCATGCATACCTGGCTTCCGGATGCCCATAGCGAAGCCCCCAGTCCCGCATCCGCCCTTCTTTCCGGGGTGCTTTTAAACTGTGCCTATCTGGGTATTTTTAAGACCCATAAGATTATGCATGCAGCAGGCCTGGGGGATTTTTCCGGAACCATTCTGATTGTATTCGGACTGATGTCCATTCTGGCAGCCGCCACCTTTATCCTGAAACAAAAGGAATATAAGCGGATGCTGGCCTATTCCAGTATCGAGAACATGGGCATCATCGCATTCGGCACCGGTATCGGCGGCCTTGCCGCCTATGGGGCCGTGATCTGCATGATCCACCACAGTCTGATCAAATCCTCCCTGTTTTTGTCATCGGGCAATATGTTGTTGGGGTATAAAGACAGACTGATCGAGAATACCGGGGATATGGCAGCTAGGATGCCCAAAACCTTTGTGGCTTTTTTTGCAGGGTTTGCCGGGATTTCAGGTTTTCCCCCCTTTGGGATTTTTATCGGAGAACTCTTTATTATTGTGGGGGCTTTTAAAACCGGTCACTATGTGGCAGCGGGAATTTTTATCCTGAGCATGTGTTTTATTTTTGCCGGGTTTGCCAACCAGGTGATGAAAATTTCCTTTGCTGATTTTATAAACAAGGATGATGCAAATACAGACCCTAAAAAGATAGCTGACCCGGCCGGGACAATTCCTTTTAAAGAAAAAGCCAGCCTGGTCTGGCCTCAATATATACTGCTCTTAACTTCCTTGATATTATGCTTCTTTATTCCGGATACCTTATATCAAGCCATCATTGAGGCAGTGACTGCCATAGGCGGAGGAATTAAATGACAACTGCATTTTTAAAAATATCAAATGGCGAGACCATCGAAAGAAAAAAAATTCCCCATCTTTCCTTTGACCAGTTCCGGGAAAACGCCCTGAATATTGTGAAAGAGGGGGGTAAGGTGGTTCAGTATTTTGCCTATGAAGATGGGGAGGCCCTCAAACTCATGGCGGTCTTAAGAAACAACGACCTTCTGGTTGCCGGTTGTGACGCCCCCAAAACCTATCCATCGTTCACGAATACCTGCGAACCCTTTCATCTTTTTGAGAGGGAGATTGCCGAACAATTTGGTATACGGCCCGAGGGTCACCCCTGGTTGAAAATGGTCCGGTACCATGCCAATTGCCAGGGTGCCCCCGATGTGTTTGGCAATGATTATAACCAGGATATTCCGGGCAATTATAACTATTACCAGGTGGAGGGTGATGAGATCCATGAGGTGGCGGTGGGACCGGTCCATGCAGGCGTCATAGAACCCGGTCATTTTAGGTTTAATTGTATTGGCGAACGGGTTCTTCACCTGGAAATCCAGCTGGGATACCAGCACAGAGGCGTTGAAAATCTTCTTCACAAGGTTACGGCCAAACGACTGCCCATCCTTGCGGAAAGCATTGCAGGGGACACCACCATCGGCCATAGTCTTTGTATGGCCCAGGCAGTTGAATCTCTGACATCGGTCCAGCCGGATATTGGCGCTAAAATTATCCGCACCATTGCCCTGGAATTGGAACGCCTTGCCAATCACATTGGTGACCTGGGGGCCTTAAGCGGGGATGTGGCCTTTTTGCCGCCGGCCAATTATTTTGGCCGCCTTCGGGGGGATTTTTTGAACCTGTCCCTGCTTGTCTGCGGCAACCGGTTTGGAAAAGGGTTGGTACGCCCCGGAGGGGTTCGTTTTGATTTGGCCGATGATGTTCGGGCAACCCTTGGTGAAAGACTTGCGGAGTTAAAACCCCAGGTGGAACATGTGCTGGAGCTTCTTTTCGGTGCGTCCACCGTAAGAGCCCGTTTTGAGGACTGCGGAAGTGTCAGCAATCACGCAGGAGAGAAATTAGGCCTGGTGGGGCCGGCAGGCCGTGCCAGCGGCATTGCCTATGATGTCAGGCGCTGTTTTCCCACTGAATATTATGGACAGATCCAGATTCCTGAAAATGCAAAACCCACAGGGGATGTATATGCCCGGGCCAGGGTCCGGTATGATGAAGTTCTGCAATCCATGAACATGATTCAATCTCTGATTGATGCGCCCATTGAAACCCAATGTGTGGAAAACGGTAGTTTTGATCTGCCGCCTTCAGCCTTTGTGGTCAGCATAAATGAAGCATGGCGGGGGGAAGTCTCCCATCTGGTTCTGACCGATGAAAAAGGTAAAATTCTTCGATACAAGGTCAAGGATCCCTCCTTCCATAATTGGAACGGTCTGGCCATGTCCTTAAGAGATACGGGAATATCGGATTTTCCTTTAAATAACAAAAGTTTCAACCTTTCCTATTGCGGGTATGATCTTTAATAATGCGTAAATTATAAAGAGAGTCTTAAATGCTCAATACACTTAAAAATAGATATGAACAGGGGTATAGAACCTGTGGCTATCCCAAAGAGAAACCTGCTGTATTTCCACGATACCGCGGGAGACCTATTATCCAAAAACAAGCTTCCCCTGAAATAATTGAGGCCTGTGCAATTGCCTGCCCCCAGGATGCCATTGTTGTGGCCCAAAAAAAAATTGATATGGGCCGATGTATATTCTGCGGAACCTGTGAACGAATTTCCAAGGGAGAATTTGTCAAGTTTTCCGGGGATTTTGAAATTGCCACTGCCCGGAAAGCAGACCTGATAACCGATGGGGACCTGCCGGCCCTTGCAGAGCATTCCAAACAGCACTTTAAAAAGTTGTTCGGCAGATCGTTGCAGCTTCGTCAGGTGTCTGCTGCCGGCTGCAATGCCTGTGAAGCCGATTTAAACGTTTTGGCCACTCCCTTTTTCGATCTGGCCCGTTTTGGGATCAACTTTGTTGCCTCCCCCCGGCATTCAGATGGGATTGTGGTGACAGGACCGGTTTCCAGGAATATGAAAACAGCATTGTTGCAAACATATGAAGCGGTTCCTGATCCAAAGGTTGTTATTGCGGTGGGCAGCTGCACCATAACCGGTGGTCCCTTTCTCACAAGTCCTGAAATAACCCAAGGTCTGGACACCATTTTACCGGTGGATCTGTTTATTCCCGGTTGTCCTCCCC
>VMSR01000221.1 GCA_013792075.1 Desulfobacula sp. | reverse complement strand
GTATAATGTATTTGCCAAGCCAAGTTGTTTAACCCAGCTATAGATAACTACGCTGCAACATTTGCGGGCTTTACTAACCCAGAAGAAAAATCTTAAATACAGTATTTAGTGATTTTAGCAAATACAAAATGACAAAGCAAGGATATACGGACCCCCAATTCAAAAAAAAATCGTGTACATTTTTTCCCAAAAACCACCTTTCCACCCCTAAAATATTAGGGGTTTCCGTCCAGGCCAAAAAATGATATTTTGAGCGGCTTTTTATAACTCCGATAAAAAAGGAAAAACGCGTGACCCAATCCCCCAGCAGGATGGTCCCTTATATTTGTCTGGTTTTGGCCATGGTATTATGGGCCAGCACCTTTATTGCCTTGAAACTGGCCTTCAAAACCTATGATCCCATGGTGGTCATTTTTGGGAGAATGCTGGTGGCAAGCCTGTGCGCCCTTTGTTTCCCCTTTGTCTTCCGGAACATCCCCTTCCGGTTTAAAGATGTGAAATACATGGCCATCATGGTCATCTGCGAACCCTGCCTGTACTTTGTATTTGAAGCCAAGGCCCTGGTGCACACCTCTGCATCCCAGGCAGGCATGATCACCACCATGATGCCCCTGATGGTGGCCATTGGCGCCAGGGGAATCTTCAAGGAAAAGCTGACCCTGAAAACCCTTTTCGGTTTTTTGATTGCCGTAACGGGTGCCCTGTGGCTGAGCCTTTCCTCGGAATCCTCCGAGCATGGTCCCAATCCTCTGCTGGGCAATTTTTTGGAATTCATGGCCATGGTCTGTGCTTCCGGATATGCCCTGTGCCTGAAAAAACTGACAGCCCGCTATTCCTCCCTGTTTCTCACGTTTCTCCAGGCCTTTGCAGGGGCTGTTTTCTTTTTTCCCATTCTTTTTTTCCCGGGCACCGTCCTGCCGGTCCAATTTGTGCCCCTGCCGTTTTTATCCATTCTCTACCTGGGCAGTGCCGTCACCCTGGGGGCATACGGATGCTACAATTACGGGGTGAGCCAGATTCCTGCCAGCCAGGCCACGGCATTTATCAATCTCATACCGGTATTTACCCTGGTGATGAGTGCCCTTGTCCTGGGCGAACAGTTTACCGGCGTCCAATATACGGCATCTGGCCTGGTCTTTGTCGGGGTGATCCTAAGCCAGGGGCCCATTGGAAGGAACAAGATTTCGGCCAAATGAAATATCCAGCTTTTTCATGCGTTTGCGCAGGGTGGATGGATGGACTTTCAAGCGTTTTGCAGCGCCTTTTTCCCCCTCCACCCTTCCCTTGCATTGGTCAAGGACATGGCGAATATGGGCAGCCATGACCTGGTCCAGCCCAAGAAACACCTCCGGTTCATGGGTGGATTGTCTGGGAACAGATCCGGGAACAGGCGCAATAAGGCTCTTTTGCATACCGATCTCCTTAAAAAACAAAAGCCCGGACCGGTCCAGGATTAAAGACCGTTCCACGGCATTCTCAAGTTCCCGGATATTGCCGGGCCAGTGGTAGGCCATAAGCCGGGCCATGGCATCCGGACAAGGGGAAGGAATTTGGAAGCGCTTCATTTCCCTGGATTTTTTCAGAATAAAATGACGGACCAAGGCGGGAATATCGGCTTTCCGTTCCCTTAGGGGGGGAATGGAAATGGGAAAGACCCTCAGCCTGAAAAACAGATCTGCTCGAAATTTTTGTTCGGCCATCATGGTTTCCAAATTTCTGTGGGTGGCGGCAATGACCCGGATATTCACCCGCACGGTTTCAGATCCCCCCACCCGGTCAATCTCCTTTTCCTGGAGCACCCGCAACAACCTGACCTGGGCCTGGGCAGACAATTCTCCTATCTCATCTAAAAAAAGGGTGCCGCCCTGGGCCCGCTCGATGCGTCCCCGCTTCCTTGAAACAGCCCCGGTAAAGGCCCCTTTTTCATAACCGAACAGCTCACTGTCCAGAAGAGAAGCCGGTATGGCCCCGCAGTTTACCCGGATAAAGGGGCCGTCCTTTCGAAGGGAAAGATTGTGGATGGCATTGGCCATCACCTCCTTGCCCGTGCCGGTTTCCCCCAACAGCAGGACCGGGCTTTCAAGGGGGGATACCTGGCGGACCATTTCCATGACCTCTTTGAGTCCCTGGCCCGCACCGATCACCTGTTCGCCGGTCATTTTGTTCAATTCGTCCTGGAGATACCGGTTGTCGTCTGCCAGCCGTTCCTTGAGATTTTTCAATTCCCGGAACCGCAGACTGTTGGTCAGGGCAATGGCACAGGGCTTGTCCAGCAGACTGAGAAGGCGGACATGTTCGGGTAAAAACCTTTGCTTGCCATTGTTGAACACGCTGAAAATTCCCAGGAGGGTCTTTTCCAATACCAGGTCAATGACCACGGCAGACAGGTCCCAGGCTTCCAGACGATCGGCCACAGGCCCTGTGATAGGGTCATCCCCCAGTCGCTCTATGAGCCGGACCCTTACCAGCCGCCGCTCTTCGATTTGTCTTTTTCCCCTGGCGGACAGGGCGATCCGCATGGAGGCGGCGTTCCCCCCGGCAGGCGTCGCATGGGCAATGGTTTCCACGACTCCTTCAGCCCTGTGGTAGACATGAAATCCCACCTGTCCTGCCGGGATAAACCTGCGGATATACAGCAAACATTGGTGGAGGGCCCGTTCAATCTCCAGGCTGGAACACAATTTTAAGGTGGCTTCCCTGAAAAAATCTTTTTCGTCAACACCCATAATGCCTCCATTATTTTCTATTCTATTTGACAGAATATAATAAAACCGGAAAATAAGACAGAAAATTCTTTCCCATGGTACAGAATTCTAAGCCTCCCCTTTCTTTTTTTGAAGAATGCCCGGTACTTAAGCCCCTTCGAGCCTGGCATGATTGTTGCGGTACCTATAGAGATTAAACACGTTTATCAACAGGAGATATTAAATGGAAATTAAAAAGATTTGTGTACTGGGTGCCGGGATCATGGGGGCAGGAATTGCCCAGACCGCTGCTCAGGCAGGATTTGAAGTCACCATCCGGGATATGGAAGATCGGTTTGTGGAAAACGGAATCACCGGTATCCGCAGCAACCTTGCCCGGGCCGTTTCCAAGGGAAAAATGGACCAGGTTGCAGCCGAAGGGGTCATGGACCGGATCACGGGCACAACCGACCTTGTTATGGCTGCCCAGGACGCAGACCTGGTCATTGAAGCCATCATTGAAATCATGGACATCAAAAAGCAGGTGTACCAGGAACTGGACAATATCTGTAAAAAAGAGACCCTCTTTGCCTCCAACACCTCGGGCCTTTCCATCACCGAGATGGCCAGCGTGACCAAACGCCCTGAAAAGGTGATCGGCATGCATTTTTTCAACCCCGTGCCTGTCATGCGTCTGGTGGAACTGATCAGAGGCTTTGCAACCTCCGACGACACCCTGAATATTGCCAAAGACTTTGTGGAAAAAATCAAAAAAACCGCCATTGAGGTAAAAGAGGCACCGGGCTTTGCCGTGAACCGCATCCTCTGCCCCATGATCAACGAGGCCATCTTTGTTTTGGCCGAAGGAATTGCAACAGCCGAAGACATTGACAACGGCATGACCCTTGGGGCCAACCACCCCATAGGTCCCCTTGCCCTGGCCGACATGGTGGGGCTGGACACCATCCTCCTGGTTTTGGAAGGCTTTCACCGGGAACTTGGAGAAGACAAATACCGGCCTGCGCCGTTGCTGAGAAAAATGGTGAGGGCAGGCTATCTGGGCCGGAAAAGCGGCAAGGGTTTTTACGATCACACAAAATAAACACGCATGTTTTTTAAAACTTTTATCCTTCGGAGGTAAATATGGCCCAGGTGGTAGCAGACAGACGGGATGTGGATTTTGTTCTCCATGAACAATTAAATGTGGCGCAATTAAGCCGGTTTGAACGGTTTGAGGAATTTAATAAAAAAACCATTGATATGGTGGTTTCCGAAGCCCGGAACCTGGCCATCAAGGAATTGCTTCCCTATCTCAAGGAGGCAGACGAGGAAGGCTGTGCCTTTGACAACGGCAAGGTCACGGTGCCAAAAGCCTTCCACAGGGCTTATGGACTGTTCTGTGAAGGCGAGTGGATTGCCATGTGCGACGACCCCCGCTGGGGGGGCCAGGGAATGCCCGCCACCGTGGCCCTGGCGGCCAACAATTATTTTAACGGGGCCAACTACCCGTTCATGCTCCACAATATCCTGAGCCACGGGGCCGGCAAGCTAGTGGAATGCTTTGGCACGGACAAACAAAAGCAGCTGTTCCTTAAAAAAATGTACACCGGCGTCTGGGGCGGGTCCATGCTCCTGACAGAGCCGGAAGCAGGCTCTGACGTCGGGGCCCTGACCACCAAGGCCGTTCCCAACGACGACGGCACCTATTCCATCGTTGGCAACAAGATCTTTATCTCCTCCGGAGAAAACGATCTGGTAGAAAACATCATCCACCCGGTACTGGCCAGAATCGAAGGGGCACCCGCCGGAACCGCCGGAATTTCCCTGTTCCTGGTTCCCAAATTCTGGGTCCACGACGACGGCAGTCAGGGCCAGTTCAATGACGTGGTCTGCACGGGGATCGAAGAGAAAATGGGAATCCACGGCAGCCCCACCTGTTCCATGGCCCTGGGGGGCAAGGGCCAGTGCCGCGGCACGCTTTTGGGCCAGGCCAACAAAGGCATGAGCGCCATGTTTGTAATGATGAACGAGGCCCGTCTCCACGTGGGCATGCAGGGATTTGCCTGTGCATCCACCTCCTATCTGAACGCCCTGAACTATGCCAGGGAAAGGGTCCAGGGATCTGCAATCACAGCCCCCAAAGGCTCTCCAGGCGTTCCCATCATCCAGCACCCGGACATCCGGCGCATCCTTCTGACCATGAAATCCTATTCCGAAGGCATGAGAAGCCTGCTCTATTATGTGGGATTCATGGAAGACATGCTCCATGTTTCTGACAATGAGACGGACAAGCAGCGCTTTCAGGGCATCATCGACGTGCTCATCCCCGTGGCCAAAGGCTATATCACGGACCGGGCCTTTGAGATGTGTTCTCTGGGGGTCCAGGTGTTCGGCGGGTATGGCTTTACCAAGGAATACCCCCAGGAACAATTGCTCCGGGACTGCAAAATCACCCAGATCTATGAAGGCACCAATGGAATCCAGGCCATGGACCTTCTGGGCAGAAAACTTGGCCTCAACAAGGGACGCGCCTTTACCGACCTTCTGGCTGAAGTCCAAAAAACAATTGATACGGCCAAGGAGATCCAGGCCTTAAGCCCCCTGGCAGAAAGGATGGATGCAGCCGTTATGCGCCTCATGGAAACGGCAAAATCTTTAGGGACCGTGATGGGAAAAAACATATCCGCCGCCTTTGCCCAGGCCCATCCCTTCCTGGATGTGACCGGTGATGTTCTCATGGCCTGGATGCTGTTATGGCGGGCCAGTATTGCCGTCCAAAATCTGGCCGAGGCTCCCAAGAAGAAAGATGTCCCCTTTTACGAGGGCCAGGTCAAAAGCGCCCAGTTTTTCATCCATTCCGTCCTGCCCGTTTCCCTGGGCAAAATGGAAGCCATCATGGCAGGGGACACGGCCGCCCTGGATATTTCCGAAGATGCCTTTGGGACAAAATAGAAAAAAACAAACCACACTTAATGTAAGGATATAAAAATGAAAGAAGTTGTTATTGTTTCGGCCTGCAGAACCGCCATCGGTGCCTACGGCGGCACCTTAAAGGACATGAACAGCGCCACGATTGCGGCTGTGACCATGAAAGAAGCCGTAAAAAGAGCCGGTATTGACCCGGCCCTCATAGACGATGTCCGTTACGGCACCTGCCTTGAGCACCACGATACCCTGAACACCACCCGGGTGGCGGCCCTCATGGCCGGGATTCCCGATACCGTGCCCGCAGCCACCGTGAACCGGGTCTGTATTTCCGGTATGGAAGCAGCCCTTTCCGGCATGGCCATGATCCAGGCCGGCATGGCCGACATCATCCTGGCAGGCGGTGTCGAGCACATGTCCGGGGTTCCCTATACCGTGCCTTCGGCCCGGTGGGGCTGCCGCCTCCAGGACACCGTTTTTGTGGATGCCATGATCCATGCTCTCCACTGCGGCTCCCATGTCATGCCCCTCGACAGCACAACCCCTTTGAACACAGCAGAAGCGCCGGTCAGCTTTTTCATGGGCAAACCCTATATCATGGGGCACACTGCCGAATTTGTGGCCCACCACCTGGGCATCAGCCGGGAAGAGATGGATGCAGTGGCCCTGCGAAGTCATAACAATGCGGAACGGGCCACCAATGACGGGTCTTTTGCAGAAGAGATCGTGGCCATAGACGTGCCCCGGCGCAAAAAAGACCCCCTGGTCTTTGACAAGGACGAACACTTCCGGCCCGGCATGACCCTGGAAAAACTGGCAGCCCTGCCGGCCGCCTTTATCCCCAAAACCGGCAAGGTCACCGCCGGAAACGCTTCGGGCTTAAATGACGGGTCCACAGGCATGATCATCATGTCGGCGGACAAGGCCAAAGAACTGGGCCTTGCCCCCATCGCCAAAATCAGGGCCACGGGAATGGGCGCCTGCCACCCCACCATCATGGGCATCTCCCCGGTTCCGGCCGTGAAAAATCTCATGAAGCGCTCTGGCCTTTCCATAGCCGATTTTGACCTTGTCGAAGTCAACGAAGCCTTTGCCGCCCAATACATCGGCTGCGAACGGGAGCTGGGCCTGAACCGGGAGATCACCAACGTCAACGGGTCGGGCATCGGCCTTGGTCACCCCGTGGGCTCCACCGGCGCCCGGATCATGACCACCCTGATGTATGCCATGAAAAAACGGGGCGATTCACTGGGCCTTGCCACCCTGTGCGGCGGCGGCGGTGTGGCCATGGCCTGCGCCATTGAAATGCTCTAGTCCCGGACAATAAAAACCCAGGTCAAGGCCGGAAAAAAACACTCTTTTTTTCCCGGCCTTGATCCAAAAGCCCTTGGGCCCTATGATTTATGGGAAGATAGTTTGCCCAGCACCTTTTTATAGGGGGCCACCATACCCGGGATAAATCTTTGGTGGATCTTTTTTCGCATGGGCCGGATCTTCACAAAAAGTAAAAAAACAGCATTGGAAATTCTTTTTTTGAATTTCTGCTGGGGAAAATCCCTGTACATGCCCATTTTTTTGTAGAAGAGGTGGTCGGCCATGAAAACCGCACTGGTCGTATACACAAAATCCCTGAATATTTTTCCGCCGCCCACCCGATAGAATCTGGCCCCGAATTCCAGGTCCCGGTCCTCTGCCAGAACAAGCTCCTGGGCAAAGGCCCGGATGTGGGTGGTGATATCTTCCGATGATTTGTGTTCATCTGTCACAAACCCCGCGCTTTTCATGTGCCAGCCATCTCCGAACCCCTCCAGAAGTTCCCGTAAATTCTGAATCTGGCTCAAAGGACCGGATACGATAAATCCCAAACGCTTGCCCTTGAGAACCGGCGCATGGCCGTTGAAAAAACTGCGGTCAAAAAATTTTTTCCATGTGGCGGAAAGATAGTGGTCTTTGACGCTGCCGGCAATGATGATGATATCGGCTGTTTTCAGGTTGTCGTTAAAAAACCGGGCAAACCCGTCTTTTTGGATGCAGGTGTTGTCATACCCGCAGGTGCAGCACCCGAGGCATCCTTGTTTCATATGGATCTCATGGATATTTTTAAGACTTACTTCCATTGAACAGGTTCGCTGGAACTGATCTATCATCCGGTTAAGGTTGGTATCTTCCGGCCCTGCGTCCGTCAGCAGCAGCACTTTTTTATCCGAGACGACAGGAAATTGATCCATGGAGCCGGGCTCGTAAACAATGGGTTTGGGAACCTGGATCTTGTATTTTCTGGCAACAGGAATCTTTTCTTCCACCATTTGGATAAACCATTCATAAAAACCCAGCATTCTTTTTCGCTTGTCTTCATGAAAAAAATCATCCATGTGGGCTGAATAGCTTTTTACATAGGCAAACCCCAGCTGTTCACAAACCCCTTGCATATAATTATGGGCCGTATGGTCAAAAAAATTGATGGAGGTGGTAAATGAGGTGGTGTATTTTCCCTTGAACAGATCCGGGCGGCATCTCTCAAACAAAAGCTCAACAAATCGTTTTAACTGGGAGGGGATCAGGGCATAATACACGGGAAAAGACCATATCACGGCATCCGCCCCAGCCATTTTTTCTGTGATTTCCCTGAAAAGCGTCTCTGTTTTTTCAATTCTGGCAATCGGACCGGCCACCGGAATGATCTCAAGATCATGGGCCGGGTTCTTTTCCATAAAATATCGAATATGCTGAAGGGTAATGCTCTGATCGGCCTTGGGACTGCCGTTAATCACAACTATTTTCATAGTCTGACCTTCCTTTTTCCATTAGTTTGTTTTTGATTATCAGACTGCCCATTTTGTCCAGGGCGGTTTGAACAAAAGTCTCTGAAACAGACGGGTTGGTGCGGGTCAATACGGTCAGCCCATGGGTATAAATCCACATGTGGCAAAGAAGTTCCAGCAAATCTTCTTCGGCAAGGGGCTCAAGATAGGGGTCTTGCCGCATGAGATCCAGAAGCAAAACCTTGTCGATGGGGAAAATATGGTTTTCAAAATCAAGGACCACCCGGCCTGACAGATACAGCAAGTCAAACAGGTGTTTCTCCTGTTGGGCCAGGGCGATATACCCAAGGCCAATCTGTTTAAAATTGTTATCCGACAAAGATTTTTTTAGGAAAAACTGGCTTTCAACAAAAGAAACGGCTTTTTGTATGACCTCTTGTTCAAGGGCCTCCATGGTTTTATAACAGGAATAGATCGGTTGGGTGGAGCAATTGAGCGCCTTTGCGATATTTCGCGCCGACAGGGCGGATAGGCCCTTTTTTCTGACCAGCACAAAGGCGGCTTCAACAATCATTTCCCTGGTAATGGTTTGCTTGGGCGGCATGTTTCCTCCATGAAAAGGTTCATATAACGCCCATAATATAACAGTCGTTATATTATGTCAATTTGTTTTTCTTCCCATGGTTTTCCAGGAAACGCCCATCAACCTGGAGATACTGAAATATTGATAAAAAGCACAACAAAAAAAGCCTGACCCGTTCCCGCAACGCCGAAGTCCGAACCTTGAGTTATTATATCAATGACCACCAGGGCCTCCGGTGAAAACAATTGACGGCCATGGCAGGTACAGGTCCGGGAACCCTGGCTCCCGGACCTGTATCCCAAGCTTTAAACCATTGACTCCGGAAATTTAATAATAAAGGTGCAGTTTTTCAACCAGCCAAAACAAGAAGAAAACAACACCGCCGATGGCAAACATTTTGATGCCGAAAAAAATCTGTTCCCCCACGGTGTAGGTTTTGGGAGAATAATCACTGGTTGACGGGGACAAGGATTTCTTTTCAGTACCGGGCAGATTCATGTAATTCATAACGCCTCCTTTGGTAGCATGGGCAGACCCCGGACATGGGGCTGCCAGGACAAAGATCAATTAATTACCTTGATTCAGAGTTTCAGGCAGGAGGCGCCCGGCTGGCAAAGATCTTTTGGTCTGCTGATGGGGCAAACCCTTGGTTGAATTGGCAGAGGGCCGCAACACAGCGTGTAATGACATCTGCCGGGAGCGGGCTAAAGATCAGGACATATTTACAGAACCGGTCCCAGGATTTGAATTGGGACTGCCGGTTGATGGTGGCAGACCCCAAGGCCTCACCCAGAACAGCAGGGATCAGCCGTTCTGTCAGGGGGTTTTTCTGCAGGGATTGTCCTGCATAGGCATCCAGCACCACAGCGACCTGGAGGGAACTGACCGCCAATAGCAGAGACATCACCAGTCCTAAGGTAACATTTGCTTTTCTTTGAATCATGGGGTCAGCCTAAAAGGGGGTTAAACATATCCGCTGTTATGCGACAAACTATAGTCACGGGCCATATCCGTGTCAAGGATGCGCCCCGGTTTTTATTTGCGCTGTTACCGGTTACCTCATGGCCCAAACAACAACCAAAGAGTCACGGCAGAACTGGGCACGCCTTATTCAGAAAATTTATGAGGTGGATCTGCTGATCTGTCCTAAATGCAGGGATCAGGTGCATATCACCGGCCTTATGTCTGATCTTGACTTTGTCTGCCTGTTTGCATAGGATATGCGTGTTTTATAAGCTACTTTTTTTTCTGTCTCCGTATTAAAAACAGGAACTCCATGGAAAAAAATTTCCGGCCGTTTATTGTAGATGTGGAAGCATCGGGGTTTGGCTCCGCAAGCTATCCCATTGAAATCGACCTGACCCGTCACAGGGCCAGTGCCGATGCCTTCATCCAGGAAACCTATATGCAAACCCGGGCCAAGACCCGATGACCCAAATGTCACAGTTTTTCAGAAATCTTAAGATCCGGTCCAAGCTGCTGGGCGGCTATACCCTGATCTTTGTCCTGGCCACACTTGTGGGAGGAGCCGTGATTTACCAGCAGGTCCGTGCCACCATTGAAGCCAATATTGAAAGTGAACTGACCACGGCCACCGAAACCATTCAGAACATGGTCCGGACGGCCGCCGCCACCTCCATAAAAAACCACCTCAAAGCCATTGCCGAAAAAAACAAGGAGATTGTCCAGGCAATTTACAAGGATTTTCTCTCGGGTCTGATAACCGAGGAAGAGGCCAAGGCCCTGTGCCGGAAAATTTTGTTCAGCCAGACCATTGGCAAAACCGGGTATATTTTTTGTGCCAACTCGGACAGCATTGCCATTGAACACCCCAACCCCGGGGTGGCAGGAAAAAATTTTGCACACCATCCATTTGTCCATGACATGATCCGCATGAAAACCGGGTACCTGGAATACAATTGGAAAAATCCGGAAGATGCGGCATTAAAGCCCAAGGCCATGTATATGTCCTATTTTGAACCCTGGGACTGGATCATTGCCGCCTCAACCTACCGGGAAGAGTTCAACGCCCTCATCCATATTTCGGATTTCAGGGACGCTATTTTAAGCCTGCGCTTTGGAAAGACCGGATACGCCTATATCAACGACACGGCTGGCAATCTCATTGTCCACCCGTTCATGACCGGCAATTACTATGATTCCCGGGACACGGACGGCCGTTTTTTTGTCCGGGATATCTGCAACCTAAAAAACGGAAAAGCCGTTTATACCTGGAAAAATCCCGGAGAAACCCTTGCCCGGGAAAAAATGGTTATTTTCAAATATATTCCCGAATATGACTGGATTGTCTGCTCTGCCAGCTATCTGGATGAAATATTTGCACCCCTGAAAACCATTCGAAATATCATTTTCAGTATTGCCTTTTTGATCTGTGTCCTGGTTTTTTCCACCTCCCTGTGGGTGAACACCACCGTTATTTTGCCTTTGCAGACCCTCATGAAACGATTCTCCATGGGGGCATCCGGAGATTTTAGTATCCGGATGCCCGTGGAATCAACCGATGAGATCGGTAAGCTGGCCGACTATTTCAACCGGTTCATGGACAGGCTGGATCGCTACAGCACCCACCTTAAATCAGAAATCAATGGGCACAAGATGACAGCCCAGGCCCTCCGTCTTTCAGAGGAGATGTTCTCAAAAGCGTTTACAAGCAGCCCGTCGAGCATGTTCATCGCAGCGCTAAAAGACCTGCGGATTATGAATGTCAATGATAGTTTTCTCGGACTCACCGGATATGGTTCCCCTGACCTCATCGGCAAGGAATTGACAACCATCGGGGTCTTTTGCCAACCCGGGGATAAAAAAAAAGAGATTGATTTCTACACGGCCTCCGGAGAAAAACGGACGGGGATGATTTCCGTTGAACAGATAACCCTGTGGGACGAACCCTGCATACTCGGCGCCATCGAAGACATGACCGATGCCCGGCGCCTGGAACGTGAAATCCTGACCATTGGTGAACGGGAGCGCCAGAAAATTGCCATGGATCTCCATGACGACCTCTGCCCCCAGCTCATCGGCATTGAAGTGATGATAAAGATGCTCCAGCAGCGGCTTAAGGAAAAAGCACCCCAGGGCCCAATGGCCTGGGAAGCTGACCGTGCCGGCAAAATCAGAACCCTGATCCGGGATGCCATTGAAAAAACCCGGGGCCTTTCCCGGGGGCTGTCACCGGTGAACCTGGCGGACCGGGGACTGGATGCCTCCCTTGAAGAGCTGGCCGCCTATGTCAGACAGGTGTTCCGCATTTCCTGCACCCTCTCCTGGGACATGTCCCAGGCCTTTAAAGACAACGAAATGGCCACCCATGCCTATTATATTGCCCACGAGGCCGTTCACAATGCCATCAAGCACTCCAAAGGGAATCTTATCCAGATCTGCTTGACGAATCTGGGCAAAATTGTCACACTCACCATTGAGGATAACGGCATTGGCCTTGGCAATACATCCCCGGGAATGGGTATCCGGATCATGTCCTACCGGGCCAGCCGGATCGGCGCGTCCCTTGGATTTGAAAAAACCCCGACGGGCGGAACCCGGGTCCGACTGGAACTTATAAAAACCTGCACCCTAGAAAAAGAGACCCCATGGGAAAAGACAGTTTAAAAATCCTGATCGTGGAGGACCACCCCATTTTCAGAATGGGCATGGAAGAGATGATCGAGCATGAACCGGACATGTGTGTGTGCGGGCATGCCGAAGAGGTAGACCATGCCCTGGATCTTATAGGGGTCCACAGACCGGATCTGGTGATTGTGGACCTGTCATTAAAAGAGAGCAACGGCATGGACCTGGTCAGAGAAATTTGTGCCCGCCACAAGCCAACCGCCTCCCTGGTGCTGTCCATGCACGACGAAGCTCTGCATGCGGAACGGTGTATCATGGCCGGCGCCAAGGGGTATATCATGAAGCAGGAAGCCTCTGAATCCGTTGTCACGGCCATCCGCAGGATCATGGACGGCCATATCCATGTAAGCCCCAAGATCATGAGCCGTATCCTCAACTCCTTCCAGAAACAGCCGGGCCTTGTCCATAAATCCCCTTTGAGCAGAATCACGGACCGGGAGCTTGAAATTTTCCAGCTCATCGGACAGGGGCTGTCTTCCAAACAAATTGCCAACCAGCTCAACATCAGTATCAAAACCATCGGCACCTACCGGGAACGGATCAAGGAGAAGTTAAACCTGAACAATGCCAGTGAACTGGTCCGCCATGCCGTGATCTGGGTGGAGACCGGGGTTTTCAAAGAACCTGCCTGAAAAAGCCTTGTGTAGGAAACCCACCTACAAAAAATTAAGATTTTTCCATACTCCTTTATGGGGAACCTGCCGATTTTTTCCTTTGCTCAAATGACCTATGACCTATAACAGGTCTTTATCCACTCATCCCAACAAAGGAGAAAAAAATGTCCATGAAAAGAGAAGACGGCGCCTCCCAGCCGGGTATTGGCTGGGGGAAATTTACCACCCGCATTCCCGGGATCCATGTGAACTTTTCCCTGCCTGAGATTATCCAGGGCGGATTGCTGACCACGGCCACCGGCGGTGTGGTGGCCGCCCTGACCATGAAATTTTTCCAGGTTCCCTTTGAAGTGGCCTGGGCCGTGGTCCTGATCCAGCTGTTCTGGCTGTGGGTCGTGCCCACGGTGATCTGCGGCGAACCCTATGCGCCGGGCTGGATCACCCCGGCCCTTCCCCTGGTCATGGCATTCCTAGGAACCTATGAAGCCGGGGTGCCGGCCATCCAGGCCATGGTTGCGGTGACGGTCTGCGTGTCGGTCATTTTTCTGTTTTTCGCCATCACCGGCCTGGGCAACCGCTTTTTCCAATGGGTGCCCACAGAGCTTCGGGCCGCCATTATTTTTGGCGGATCCATTGCCGCCTTTAATACCGAATTCAGCCGCCTGGACAAAATGCCCATCACCCTTCCCATTGTATGGGCCGTGGTCTTTCTGCTCATGTTTTCCATCTGGTTTACCCGGGCAAGACAAAACAACCGCGTCCTGAATCTTGTCGGCTCCATGGCGCTGCTGGTGGGCTTTTTAGTGGCCGCCATTGTGGGCCCCCTGTCAGGAGAGCTCTCCTTTGATATCCAAATGGGCTGGCACATTCCCCAGATCGGGGCATATATAAAAGCAGTCTCCCCCTTTTTCGTGGGATGGCCTGACATGGCCGTCTATTTAAAAGCCTTTCCCCTGGCCCTTATGATCTATATCTTTATCTTCGGCGACCTGGTCCTTGGCAATACCCTTCTGGAACAGGCCGGAAAAATAAGAACCGACGAAAAAATTGAACTGGACAATACCCGAAGTCATGTCATTCTCTTTATCCGGAACATGGGCCATCTGCTGATGGCCGGCCCCTTTATCCCCCTCCACGGACCCATCTGGACCGGTGTCCATGTGTTTTTAACCGAGCGTTACAAATCCGGGCGGAAAAATATGGAGTCTATTTTTTCAGGCACATTCAACTGGTATTGGCCTGCCTTTATTCTGATCTTCCTGGTCCCGGTGGTCACCTTCATGAAACCGCTTCTGGCCGTGGCCCTGTCCATCACCCTCATCCTCACCGGATTTGCCTGCGCCTATGTGGCCATCTCCATGGTCAAAACCCCGGCTGCCCAGGGGTATGCCTTTTTTGTGGGCATGGTCATCGCCAAATTCGGTCCTGCCTGGGGCATGGGGGTCGGCATCGGCCTGTATCTTCTGCTGCTGGCCCAGAAAATACCCGGATTTGTCATGAAACCCCAAACCGAAGAAATATAAACTTGATGAATTGAACCGCCTTAAAATCATTAAAAATAAGGAGAAAGAATGACAACCAAACCCATAACCCCGACCCCCAGTGCTTACAACACCCCCCTGCTGATCAAGCACCTTTTGGATACGCCATTGATTTATTCGCCCGACCAGGAGATTGTCTACAGGGATATTCTTCGGTATGACTATAAAAGTTTTGGCCAGCGGGTAAAACAGCTGGCAGCCATGCTGGAACGCCAGGGGGTCAAACCCGGCGATACCGTGGCGGTCATGGACTGGGATTCCCATCGGTATCTGGAATGCTTTTTTGCCATCCCCATGATGGGGGCGGTGCTCCATACCATCAATATCCGCCTGACCGCTGATCAGCTCATCTACACCATCAACCACGCAGAAGACGATGTGATCCTGGTCAATGAAGAGTTTGTTCCCCTGCTGGCATCGGTTCAGACCCGGTTCGAAACCGTAAAACAGGTCATTCTGCTGTCAGATACCCGGGAAATCCCGGCCACAGACCTGTCCTTTTCCGGCGAATACGAAGCCCTGATGTCCGATACCCCAGCTAGGTATGACTTCCCTGATTTTGACGAGAACACCATGGCCACCACTTTTTACACCACCGGAACCACCGGTCTTCCCAAGGGGGTCTTCTTTTCCCACCGCCAGATCGTCCTGCACACCTATGGGGCCATGGCAGGCCTGTGCGCCTATGCCTCCCAGGCCACTATCTCCTCGGCCGATGTCTATATGCCCATCACCCCCATGTTCCACGTCCATGCCTGGGGCATGCCCTACCTGATGACCCTTCTGGGAGCCAAGCAGGTCTATCCGGGCCGGTACGAACCGGAAATGCTGCTCAATCTCATTGTCAAAGAAAAGGTCACCTATTCCCATTGTGTGCCCACCATCATGAACATGCTGGTGAACAGCCCTGCCATCAAAAATCTTGACCTGTCCGGCTGGAAGGTTATCATCGGCGGGTCCGCCCTTTCAAAGGGACTTTGCAAGCAGGCCATGGGATTCGGGATCAACCTTTACACCGGATACGGCATGTCTGAAACCTGCCCCCTGCTCACCCTGGCCAACCTTAAGCCCCATATGCTGGAATGGGGGGAGGACGAACAAATCGAAATCCGCTGCAAAACTGGGCTTCCCGTACCTTTTGTCCAGCTGGAAATAGTGGATTTGAAGGGCGTCCCCCTTGCCCATGACGGCAAGACTGCAGGAGAAGTGGTGGCGCGCTCGCCCTGGCTCACCCAGGGCTATGTCAAATCCGAAGAAAAAAGCCAGGAGCTCTGGGCCAACGGCTGGCTCCACACCGGCGACATCGGGGTTATTGACGGGGAAGGCTATTTAAAGATAACCGACAGGCTCAAGGATGTGATCAAAACCGGCGGAGAATGGATCTCCTCCCTGGAGCTGGAGGACATCATCAGCCAGCACCCGGCCGTCAACGAGGTGGCCGTAGTGGGCATCACGGACGAAAAATGGGGGGAACGCCCCCTGGCCATGGTGGTGCTCAGGGACGGCTACCCGGACAAGGTGTCTGAAGCCGATATCCAGGCATTTTGCATGACCTTTGTGGAAAAGGGCCAGATCCCCAAATACGGGGTCCCCTCAAAAATCATCTTAAACGCCGCCATCCCCAAAACCAGTGTGGGTAAAATCAGTAAAAAGGATATCCGGGCAGAATACAATTAACCGGGACCTTTTATACGAATACTTATTTTTTTAAAGCAGGACCGGGAGAGAGATTTCTCTCTTTCCGGTCCTGACCACTCCTCTCTTCTTTGTTCAACACTTTTTTACAATTTCATCCTATACAATGGCAAGCGGGTATTATAGCATCGGATTTTAATCCACCGGCGTGACAATGGACGTACAAAAAAGACCCTTGAAATAAGACAGACTGACACTATTTTAATGGGGTTCACTATATTATATATTTAAGGAAATAGTTCATGGAACCCAAATCCACCCGGCCAAAAAAAATTTTCCGATCATCCATGCGCTTTGTCTGGCGCAACATCCCAATGCTCACCGTGATATTGGTGATTGCCCTGGTGATTTTCCCTCTCACTAAAAAAATCGCCGCCCAGAAGGAAGATCTTGCCTATGAACAATCCCACCAGATGAAAAAGGCAAAAGCTGCGACCAATGTCATTACCATGGAGGTTCTTCCGGATATGGTCATGGAAAAAATCAGCCTGCCCGGTGTGGCAAAGCCCTGGATTTTCTTGACGGTGGCTGCCGAGGTTAAGGGAAAAATTGTGGACAAAAAAATCGACCAGGGAATCCGGGTAAAAAAGGGGGACATCCTGGCCGTGATCGATAAACAGGAATATCAGAACAATTTCGATTCTGCCAAGGCTTCTTTTGAAACGGCCATGATCACTGAAAAGCGGTTCAAGGCCCTTTCAGAAAAACAATTTGTCACCCAGTCCCAGCTGGATGATGCCGTCTCCGGGGTTAAAACCTTGAAAGCTGCCATGGATACTGCTGAGTTGAACCTGAACCGGTGCACCATCCGATCGCCCATGGAAGGGGTGGTGGACCGGGTTTTTATTGAAAACGGCAATTTTTTAAGTGTGGGTGACCCAGTTGCCACCATTCTCCAGATTGATCGTCTGAAAATAGAAGTGGGCATACCCGAATCCGATGTGGCCGCCGTCCGCAAACTTTCAACCTTTGACATGACCATTGACGCACTGGACGGAAAAAGCTACACCGGTGAATATCACTACCTGTTTAAAACCACCGATTCCATGGCCCGCCTGTATAATCTTGAAATCGCCGTAAACAATCCGGATTTTCAGATTCTGCCGGGAATGTTTGCCCGGGTGACCATCATCAAAAAGCAGGATCCCCAAGGACTGGCCGTGCCCATATATGCCCTGGTCATCGTGAACAAGCAGACCGGTGTCTTTGTGGAAAACCAGAATGTGGTCCAGTTCAGGCCCGTGACCACGGGGTTCCTGGACGGCTGGAAAACCCAGATCCCCCAAGGGTTGTTGCCGGGGGAAAAGGTCGTGGTGGTAGGCCACAAGATCATTGAGGACGGTGAAACCGTCCATGTCACCCGAACCATCCGGAGAATGGAGGAGCTGACCCAATGATTGTTTCGGATGCGGCCATTAAAAACAGAATCAGCGTCCTGGTTCTGGCCTTTATCATCATCGGCATCGGCCTCTACTCCTATAAAGTGCTGCCCCGGGAGAGTGATCCGGACATTACCATTCCCTATGTCTTTGTCCGGACGGAATACCGGGGCGTATCTGCCTCGGACATAGAGACTGCTATCACCCTTAAAATTGAAAAAAAACTCAAGGGCCTGGACAAGGTAAAAAACGTAAGTTCCGTCAGCTCCCAGGGCCTGTCCCAGATCAACATCGAATTTTTGCCCGGCACGGATATCAATGAGGTGCTGACCAAAGTCAAGGACAAGGTGGACGAAGCCAAAAACGATCTGCCCACGGACCTTGAAAACGACCCGTCCGTGTACGAGGTCAATATTTCAGAAATGCCCATTGTGGTGTATTCTTTGGCAGGGGACTGCGGTCCCAGGACCCTTAAAAAAATAGCCGATGACTTGAAGGATGATATTGAAGCGGTCCCGGGCGTGCTGGAGGCGGCCATCACCGGGGGCCAGGAACGGGAAATCCGGGTGGAGGTGGATACGGACAAGCTGGCCTATTACAAGATCCCCATCACGGCCCTCCAGCAGAGTGTGGTCAGTGAAAACCAGAACACCTCGGGCGGGGCCATCACCCTGGGGGACGGCCGATATCAGCTCAAGGTACCGGGTGAATTTGAAACACCCGAAGAGATTCTCTCTCTTGTGGTGGCCACCCATGAGGGTTCCCCCATCTATCTGAAGGATGTGGCAACCGTGGTGGACGGCATCAAGGAGGAAACCTCACGGTCCCGGCTCAACGGGGTGGATTCCATTAATATTTCGGTGAAAAAACGGGTGGGGGAAAACATCATCCGTATTTCGGACAAGATTGATGAAATCATTGAAAGGGCAGGCGCCACCTTTCCCAAAAATACCACCATCACCAAGCTGATGAACAAGTCCAAGGAAATCAAGTCCATGGTGGCGGATTTGGAAAACAATATCATTTCCGGCCTCATCCTGGTAGTGGGAGTTCTTTTCATTGCCCTGGGCATGAGAAATGCCATCCTGGTCGGCGTTGCCATCCCCATGTCCATGTTTCTCTCCTTTTCCATACTCCAGGCCCTGGGCATTACCTTGAACATGGTTGTCCTCTTTTCCCTGACCCTGGCCCTGGGCATGCTGGTGGACAATGCCATTGTGATCATCGAAAATATCTACCGGTACATGCAGCAGGGCGTGCCCAAGGTTGAAGCGGCCATGAAAGCCACAGGAGAAGTGGCCTGGCCGGTCATCGGTTCGACCCTGACCACGGTGGCCGCCTTTTTCCCCATGATTTTCTGGCCCGGAATCATGGGAGAATTCATGAAATTTCTGCCCATTACCCTGATTGTGACCCTGGCCTCCTCCCTGTTTGTGGCTCTGGTCATCAACCCGGCCCTGTGCGCTTTTTTCATGAAGACCGGGAAAAACCAGACCGCCATGGACAGCCTCTCGGCCGAAGAGATGGAAACCCAGGGAGAAAAACCCATTGAAATAAAGGGATGGATTTTAAAATCCTATGAAGCCGTTCTTACCCATGCCCTGAAGCACAAAATATCGGTCCTCCTGGCCTCATTTGTTGTCCTGGTCTTTTTGTTCCAGGTCTGGATGCTTAAGATCGGTATTGAAAAACCCATTGAGTTTTTTCCCTCCATTGATCCGGGCTCTGTCTACGTCAACATTGATGTTCCGGAAGGTGCTGACCTGGAATTTATCGACCGCACGGTTAAGGCCGTTGAAATGGCCATTACCGGAAGCAAAGATAAAAACTACCAGAAAGCCATTGCCCTTCAGGAACACAAGAATGCAGACGGAACTTCCTTTATGGCCCCTTCCGATATCAATAATATTGAACATATCTACACCCGGGTGGTTCAAAATGCCGGCTCTTCCGTCTTTGACTCAAACCTTCCCAACCATATCGGAATCCAGTTCATCGACTTTGAGGACCGGAAATCCCCCACCAAGCAGGACTTGGAAGAGATCCGCAACCGGGTGGCCCATATTGCCGGGGTAAAAATCACCGTGGATGAACAAAAGGAAGGTCCTCCCACAGGACCCCCCATTAACATTGAAATTTCAGGGGATAATTTTAATGTTTTAAACAAGATTTCAGAACAGATTCAAAAGGTGGCGGAAAGCGTTCCCCATATCAAGGATGTGCGGGATGATTACCAGGGGGGGCTCCCCTCGGTTCAGATAAAAATCGACCGCCAGAAAACAGCCCTGTTCGGCCTGACCACCTCTGCCATTGGCTATGCCCTCAAAATTGCCTACAATGGACTGGATGTCTCCACCTATTATGAAGGGGATGAAGATTATGACATCGTGGTCAAACTGGCCGAGTCCGACCTGGAGGTGACCGATGTTTTGCACAAACTCATGATTCCCACGGCCACGGGAGAGATCGTTCCCTTGACCACCCTTGCCGCCATTGAATACAAGGGGACCATCGGCGATATTGTCAGGAAAAACCATGAACGGGTGGTTACGATACAGGCCAATGTGGATGAAACAAAAATCACGGGAACCGTTGCAAGGATGCAGGTCCAGGAACTTTTGAAAGGAATGAAACTGCCCCCGGGCTATTCATACAAGTTTACGGGTGAAGATGAAGAGCAGCAGCAGGCCCAGGAATTTTTATCAAAAGCCTTTCTTATTGCCCTGTTTCTTATCTTCCTGATCCTGGTCACCCTGTTCAACTCGGTGGTCCAGCCGGTCATTATCCTGACCTCGGTTATTCTGTCTCTTGGAGGGGCCTTCTGGGGCCTGGCCGTGATCAACTCCCCCTTTGGGGTGATCATGACCGGGGTGGGAATCATCTCCCTTGCCGGGGTGGTGGTGAACAATGCCATTGTGCTCATAGACTATATCAACAAGCTTCGGGCTCTGGGCATGAGGGTAACGGATGCGGTCATCTCCGCCGGCGCCACTCGCCTTCGGCCGGTCGTGCTCACGGCCGTCACCACCATTCTGGGACTTGTGCCCATGGTCACGGGCATCTCCTATGATTTCCATGTCATGGCCCTGTCCATGGCTTCCGAATCCAGCCAGTGGTGGCGATCCATGGCCATTGTGGTCATCTTCGGCCTTATGATTGCAACCATCCTGACCCTGGTGGTGGTGCCCACCCTCTATGCCCTGATCGAGGAGATAAAACAGGTCTTTTCCATTGGATATGCCAAAACCAGGTCTTTTTTCCTGGAAAGACCGGAACCAGACACCCACCTTTAAGCAAATGGGGATAAAAATATTTGCCCGGATCAAATTCATGTCTTATAGTATGGCATATCCCGACGCTGACCATCAACCCCAAACCCAAACGGAGGTAGTATATGATTAAGCGGATATCGGCGGCAGATGCCAAGGCAAGTATACAGGCAGGACTCTCCCTTCTGGTATGCATCTATGACGATGATAAATTTAACAGCCAGGCCCATCTTGAAGGTGCCCTTCCCATGAGCGAATTTTTAAAAATGAAACCCGATCTTGCAACGGACACGGATATCATTTTTTACTGAGGCTGACCCGATGACAAGTCTGCGGCAGGTCTTGCCGTGCAATATGAAGCAGAAGGATACACCAGCATAAGGGTTCTGGACAAGGGAATCTCCGGCTGGAAAGCGGCCGGATTCACTATATTATAAACAAACGCCGCCATGGAGATCATGAAGCACACGAAAAAAGAGGATGTTTCGTCTTCACGTTCTTCATGGCGGGAATCACAAAAAACCCAGGCCTATTCAAGGGATTGTGCAATGGACACGATGCGGTCACCCATCATGTTGACATAGCTTGCCATTTCATTGTCGTACCACCCGTATATCACCGCCTGGGTGACCTGGATGCTGCCCACATGGTCCTTGATGCTGTCAAGGACATCCTTGTCAATTCCCCGCATATGCTCCAGATTGATATTGATGGCCCCGGTCCTTGTATGGGTTTCATGGCCTTCGATGACAGCCGCTGCCCTGGGCGTGCCGATGATATCCGAGGAAACGTTCTGCTTGTCGGTAAAGACCAGGTAACCGTTTGAATTCTGCTCTGCCGCAGTGCGATAGATATCATTGATCCTGTCCCTGCGGATGGGTTTTTTATTGAGTTCTTCCTGGAAATTCATCACCAGGATGATCAAAGATCCGGTGGTGGTGGGGATACGCACGGACTCTGCAATAAACCCGATGAAGGCCATTTCCGGAATCACCAATTGCAATGCCTTGGCAGCACCCGTGGTGGTCAGGATAATATTGTTCTGGATGGATCGGTTTTTTCTCAGGTCGACAGCACCTGCCTTGGGCAGACGGTCCAGCACCTGCTGGGACCCGGTGGCAGCATGGATGGTGGCCATGGAGGCGGAGAGAATCCGTTCAATGCCAAAGGCATCCAGCAGGGGTTTCACCATGTGGGAAAGGCAGGTGGTGGTGCAGGAAGCATTGGAAATTAGGGTGTGGCGGACCGGATCATAGTCCTTATCGTTGACCCCCATAACCGTTGTCACGGCGTCCTCGGGCATGACAGCCCCTTGTTTGAGCTTAAAGGGTGCCGAGGCCACAACCTTTTGGGCGCCCGCTGCAAGATGGCCCCGGAGTGAACCTTTGGGATCATCTGAGGAAAGATTGGGATCCAGGAACTGGCCCGTGGTATCCACGACAATATTGACCCCGTGGTCTGCCCATTCAATATCCTTGGGATTTCTGTGGTTTTTCAGAATTTTTACCCGGATGCCGTTCACCTTCAGCGTGGAGGCATTGGCATCCACATCCGTTATCACCGGTTTCCCCTGATAGCCGTACAGATAGGCTTCCAGCCTGCCATAGGTGGAATCCCGCTCAATATAGTGGACAATATCGTCCATTGAGGTGCCCACTTCCCTGCCCACATTGATCACGATTTCATTAAAATATTTTCTGCCAACATGGTGCCACAAAGACAGCTTGCCGATCCTCCCAAGCCCGTTAATCCCCAGGACCATTGTCTCACTTGTATTCATATTTTTGTATCCCTTTTAAATTATATTAACTTTCATTTCACCCTGATACACAGACCCTTTGTATCCGTTAATACTGATATAATCGCCCACCTTCATTTTCACCCCATTGAGCCGGCACACCTTTTCCTGCTCATTGCACACCAGATTTTCGCACCCCACCACACAGGTTTTTTTCAGGTTGTAGGCCACCACGGCAGCATGGGAGGTCAACCCGCCTTTGGCGGTGAGAATACCGTCCGAGGCGTCAATCTCCAGAATATCATCGGGCACGGTGTCGTTCCGGACAAGAATCAAATTTGCATCCGGGTCCTGGCGACGAAACCCGTCTATTTCCTCCAGGGTAAAGACGATCCTGCCGCTCATGGCACCGCCGGAAACCCCGATGCCCTGACCCAGGTAAAGGGTGGCAAGCTGTGCGTCATCAGCCTCAAACCCGGTCATTTTCTTTTGATCCCGCAGGGAAAGGTCCCGGGCCTGGAGGATGAACAAATCCTTTTTTTCCGGCCCCTCAAAGGTAAATTCAATTTCCTGGGGATTCCACCCCCCCTCGTAAATCAACTGCTGGACAATGGACAGCAGCTGCTTGTAAATTTGGGGAAACTTTGTTTCCAGGCTTATTTTAGACTCCCTGTCCTCCAACTCCTTCTGGATTTCCGATATGGGCAGGGTTTTAACCAGACCGGAGACCACGTCTTCTCCCTGGTTGCCAATTGTAAAGTCCCCCCAGAGCCGGATGGCGTCCCCGGGCAATTTGGGACTGTGGCTGAAAACAACACCGGATCCGGACTGCCGGGACCTGTTGCCGAAGATCATTGCCTGGACCGTCACGGCCGTGCCCCAGTCATCGGAGATGCCCATGATCTGCCGGTAGTCCTTTGCCCGTTTGGAATTCCAGGAGGAAAAAACCTTGTGGATGGCCAAAAAGAGTTGTTCCATGGGAGACTCAATCAGGTCCACGCCAAAATCCACGAGCAATTGCTTGTAGGCCAGGGCCACCGATTTCATCTGGTCGCCGGTAAAATACCGTTTAAAAGAGATGCCGTGCTGTTCCTTGAACCCGGAGATCACATGGTCAAAGGCATCCCGCTGGATATTGAATGTCATGCCGTAGGCCTGGAGAAACCTGCGGTAGGAATCCCAGGCAAACCAGGGGTTTCCTGTCTTTTTGGCAATGCTTTCGGCAATCTCTTCATTGATCCCCACGTTTAAAAAAGAATCCAGCATTCCGGGCTGGGAAATGGAAGACCCGCTCCGAACAGAGAGCAGCAAGGGATTCTCAGGGTTTCCGAATGCGGCCTTACTTTTAACTTCCAGGCGGGCGAGCATGGCGGTCACATGCTGCTTAAAATTCACCGCAGCAGGCGCGTACTTGTTGATCAGGTCCAGGCACTTGAAAACCTCGGTGGTAATGATAAACCCGTTGGGAATCTCAATTCCCAGGTGCTTGAGCTTGATCAGGTTCCATCCCTTATTGCCAAGATAAATAATATTGTTGCTGATGCGCTCATCATCCTCAATATTGGTGACCGAGCATTTGGGATCATAATTGAGCAGGGCAGAAAGCTCATCCTGGGAAAGCTTTTCAGACTGCCGGAACAGGGTGTGCAGAATCCGGTTTAAGAAGACATCCAGCTGCTGCAGCCCCAGGGAGGTGGCAATCCTGTCCCTGAAAAAAATATCCGCCACTCGCTGGTCCAGCTTTTCAGCCATCTTGGCGTCCAGGTCCGTGCTGTTTTCTGCATAGGCTCCGGGCAGATATTTGGAAAGGATCTGGTCTTTTCCGATCCGGGATTCCATGTGGACCAGGTTTCCGGAATGGATGGTGTTAAAATGATCACTGACCGCATCGGCCACCGCCCGGATAAACCCCTTGAAAATATCCAGATACTGGGTAAAAGAACAGGTGGTAATATTCACACTATACTTTAAAAATTCAAGCTGGGTATCCAGTTTGTTGGACACAATGCCGTCCAGGCTCAATGCCTTGCGAAACAGCATCAGGATACTGAAAATCCTTACAAAGGTGGGCTTGGTAATCAGGCGAAGATCGATCCCGTTGATCAGGTCTTCAAACAAGACATTGACAATGCTCTCAATGCGCAGGGTCAGTCCCAGGGCATCAAACTTTGCTTCATTGTAACGTCCATACATGGACGGAATATCCACGGCAAAATGCCGTTTGTGATAAATGGCTTCATTCACCGCAAAGGTCTTGTCAGAAAGGATGATCTCCTTGAGCTGGAGCATATAGTTCAACAAAAACTCAATCTTGGTTTCCAGGTCCTTTTCTTCAAGGGCGGCCATAAGGCGCTGGGGATCGGGCAGGTCCTCTGCTTTGAAGGTGGCCAGATAGTCTTTCAATCCCAGGTTATCAATGCCGTATTTTTCGTTGAGCAACCGGTAAAACCGGGACATGAGCTTTACCCGCAACCGATCCAGGTCCTTAACCCCCTCAACCTCGTCGACAAGTTTGTCCAGGGCCTCCTGCCTGTACATCAGATAGTCTTCCGGCTGGACCAGACCCTTGGATTCAAGGGACAAAAGAATTTTGCCCGGTCCGTCAATAAACCGGCCGACAGAACGGATATCCCCATAAATGGACGGAGGAACAAAGGGCGCAAGGGGGGTTTTATCCCGGGTTTTCCAGAAGATCATCACCTGCTGAATGAATTCCACAATCCGGCTGGAACTTTCCACATGGCACTGCTTTCTTAGGAAATGAACCAGGCGGTCCCGTCGGAAACAGGATTCGTCCAGCTGGGTGGAGATGTCCCGAAGCTCGCCTTCGGCACCGATTTCATTAAAAAAAGCCGGCAATAGCCTTGCCAATTGCTTGACCAGGTTATACACCGGACCAATTTCCGAATTGAGAAACCGGGTGATATCCCTGGGAAAAAGGTCGGTGTCCCGGATAAACACCCCGCCGATGGACAGGGAAATAATCAGGGCGGACAACAGACGTTTGGATTTTTTGGGCTGCTGGCCGATAAGGCTCAGAAAAACCCGGATATTTTTCACATGGGCATTGTTGCCCTGGATCTGCCAGTCTTCACCCGTACCCCGGATCATGGGAAACTGGAACCCGTGGTCCACGGCCCTGTCAATAAAATGGTTGATCAATTCCATTTCATCGGTTTTGTATACGGCATCGCCGATCTTGTGGATACACTCCAATACCGTGCCCGGATACCGCCCCTTATGTTCCTTGAGCAGGGAAAAGGTCTGGTCCACAATCCGGATATCCTTTTTAAACCCACGGTCTCCGATCAAATGAATCAGGGTCCTGTGAATCTCTCCCAAGGCCTCCCGATGAATCATGGCAAGCCCGGGAGAATGGATAATATAAAACAGAAAGGTGAGCTTGAAGTACTTGCCATAGGTCTTGCCCTGGGAGTGGTCCAGAATCTTGCGGGGAACCTCCTTAAACTGTTTGACAAAATCCCTGTACCCGGTCAATCGGATGAGCTGGGCCGTGGTATCAGAAGATCCCAGGTCATGGGTTTGGACAAGATCTTCAAGGCGGGCCTGCCAGGAGCCCAGCCGGGAATGGGAAACGGCGTCCAAAATTTCTATAATGCTTTCATTGAGTCTCCATTCATCAATGTTTTCCCGCATCCATTCGACCGGGTCGTCCTGGGACAGCCAAAAGGCGAATGAGGCGGTATAAAACTTGACCAGCAGACGGTTCAGGGCCAGAAAAACAGTCCCGTCATTGTTTGTTTTTCTGTTTGTCTCCAGGTTCTCCAGAAGCACCTGGGCCAGGCGGTCCGGCTGATAATAAGAACTGACAAAAAAATGAAAATCCTTATCCTCATAGGAATAAATCCTTAAAACTTCTTTTTCCATCACCGGGAAAAAACGAGACATCTCATCGCCGGATTCCTTTGCAATGTGGTGGAGCACCAACATCAGGTTATCCACGGCAGCCGCCCGGATCTCCTCGTCCGACCGGGATTCAAAGGCGGTGATGAAAATATCGGCAAATAGCTCCAGGGCCTTTCTGCCGTCCGGGTGGGGTTTGTAAAGATAAAAATAATGGAGGGTAAAGTGCCGGGCTTCACTGACAATAAACCCCCAGTTCCGGTAGGGGTGGGACAATTCCTTTAGAAATATTTCCAGGCGGCTTAAAATACCCACATACCCGTCAAAGATATCCAGCAGCAATTGATATTTTTCATCAATGATAACATCGGCTCTGGTGCCGGAAAGATTGACTTCAAGGGCTTTTGATTTCACAACCATCCTTTCTTTGTTCTCGGAATCTTAAAAAAAGTATAACCTGCAGGCAGTGTATCATTTTTTCCTTTTTTTTCAACGGACTTTATGGAAAATTAAGGCCTTAAATATCGTGTATTTCTTTTAAGGTTTATGATATCGTGACCGGCAGGATTTTGTTTGCAGAGAAATGAATCACGCTTGTGGAGCCGGGCAGCCTTTTAATTCGCACGCCTCCATATATACACATAGTTTAAGGATGAGCGAATGACATTTAAACTGGCTGACCTGAAAATGCGTCCCAAATTGATCTTCTTATTTGTTTTGACCGGAATTTTGCCCCTTTTAATCGCCGGATATTACGGCAGTCAGCTTGCCGCCACTGCAATGATGGAAAAGTCTTTTGGACAGCTGGACGCGGTCCAGACCATCCGGACCGGTCAGCTGGAGTCGGTTTTCAAGCAACGCTCCACTGAATTGCAAATGCTGGCCAAAAGCGACCAGATCCGGGAATTCAGCCAAAAACTCATCGAATACCAGAACCTGAGAACCCAGTCCCATATTTTTGAGACCAAAAACTACAAGGTGCTTGAGAGTGCCTATGCCGAGACCCTGAAACGCTTTGTTGCTTCCTATGGCTGCCAGGACATCAAGATTGTTGAGGCAAATAAGGGCCTTATTCTGTTTTCCAATGAAAATTTCCAGAACATGGGACACGATCTTAACCAGACCACTTACGCCGGGAGTGGCCTGGCCCGTGCATGGAAAACAATTTTGGCGACAGGGGAAGGGGTCATCATTGATTTTGAGCCCTATGCTCCGGCCAATGGGGTGGAAACCGCCTTTTTCGGTCAGCCGGTAAAAGATGCCAGCGGCCAATTGCTGGCGGCCGTCATTGTCCAGGTCACCCCGAACTTTATCCGGGACATCATGGAATCCCGCAAGGGCATGGGAGAAACAGGCGAGTCATACCTGCTCGGCTGGGATGCAAACCAAGATCGGTTTGAGCTGAGAAGCGATCTTCAAACCATGGGAGACGGCAAATTTGTGATTGGGTTTTCTCTGGAAAAAACCCTGGAGTATTGGAAAGACGCCGTGAAAAAAGGGGCAGCGGGCGGCAGGGGCGCCTATGTTGACAGTGCGGGCAAAAAGGTATTGGTTTCCTACAACAAATTGGACATCACCGGAATGAACTGGTTTTTAATTTCCGAAATCGACCAGTATGAGGTGGAAGCACCTGTCCGAAATATTCTGCTCAAAACCCTGTTTCTTTCCATTCTCCTGGTGACCCTCATTGGGGCCGGGGCGTTTTTTTTATCCCGAACCATCACCCGCCCCATTATCGAAGATGTGAAGTTTGCCCAGGCCATTGCCAACGGGGAATTTGACAAAACCCTTAAATTGAATCAACGGGATGAACTGGGGAAACTGGCCTGGGCATTGAACCACATGGCCAGAACCCTCCGGGAGCAAGACTGGCTTAAAACAGGAAAAGAAGGCCTGGATAATGCCCTGCGGGGGGAACTGAGCGAACAACAACTGGGCCGAAAATTTGTCACCTTTATGGCCAAACACCTGGGCGCCCACCTGGGGGCCTTGTACCGCAATGATGCAGGGGTATTAAAATTATATGCCAGTTATGCTTTTTCAGACCGGAAGGGCAACTTCAATACCATCAAACTGGGAGAAGGCATGGTAGGCCAGGCCGCCCTGGAACAGGAAATTATCATCTTCAACGATGTTGGGGAAGAGGGGCCCATGATTCACTACGGGGCCGGCCAAAAACCTGCCGCCTCCTACATCATTGTTCCCATTCCCTTTGAAAAGGAACTGATCGGCGTTCTGCTGCTGGGATCCCTTACCCAATTTACAGATCTTGAAAAACAATTCATTGACCAGAACATTAAAAACACCGCCATTCTCATGAACACCGCAAAGTCCCGCCGAACCATCAAACATCTTCTGGAAGAGGCCCAGCAGCACCAGCAGGAATTGCTGGCCAAAAACCAAACCCTTGAAAAACAGACCCAGGCCTTGAAAGAATCTGAAGCAGAACTCAAGTCACAGCAGGAGGAACTGCGGGTCACCAATGAAGAACTGGAAGAACAGGCCCGGGCACTCAAAGAGTCGGAAACAGAACTCCAGGCCCAGCAGGAAGAGCTGCGGGTCACCAATGAAGAACTGGAAGAACAGACCCGAAACTTAGAAGAGCAGAAAAAGGCCATCGAAAAAAAGAATGTCGCTCTGGTCGATGCCCAGGAAGATATCCAGACCAAAGCGGCAGAGCTTGAAATTGCCAGCAAGTATAAATCGGAATTTTTAGCCAACATGTCCCACGAACTTCGGACACCTTTAAATTCCATCCTGATCCTGTCCCAGCTGCTGGGCACAAACAAAAACCAGAACCTCACCGAAAAACAGATAGAATCGGCCAAGGCCATTCATTCCAGCGGAGAAGACCTGCTTACCCTGATCAATGAAATACTGGATCTGTCAAAGGTGGAAGCGGGGAAAATAGAACTGATACCCGAAGATCTGGGTGTTCAACGCCTTATGGATGACGTAACCCGGATGTTTACGGATCTTGCCCGGGAAAAGGGAATCGGTTTTGATATTATCACTGAAAAAGACATGGTCGATACCATTTACACAGACCCTTTGCGGTTGCAGCAGATATTGCGGAACCTTCTAACCAATGCCTTTAAGTTTACCAAACAGGGTCAGGTCAGCCTCACCATTGCACGGCCCTTACCCTCTCTTTTAACGGGCACGGCCCTAACGCCTGAGACATCAATCGCACTTGCCGTTAAAGATGAAGGCATCGGGATACCCAAAGAACAGCAGGCCGTTATCTTTGAAGCCTTTCAACAGGCAGACGGCAGCACCAGCCGAAAATATGGGGGCACAGGACTTGGCCTTTCCATTTCCCGGGAACTGGCCAAATTGCTGGGGGGATTTATCCATCTTGAAAGCAAAGAGGCCAAAGGCAGCACCTTTACCCTTGTCATCCCGGAGCGCCATTCCCCGTCAGCCGAACCCGCCCCCCCCCCTCCAAAAAAAGCCCTGGCCGGGATTGCCGAGAACAAGGAAAGTCTCCCCCCTGACAAACAGGCCGTAAACGGTCCGGTTGCAAAACCTGCCCCAATGATCCAAAACGCCTCCGTCCGGGATGACAGAAAACTGGTATCAACCGGAGACAAAAGCCTTTTAATCATTGAGGATGATCCTGTTTCCGCCAAAATCATGCGGGATTTTGCCCGGGAACGGGGCTTTAAGTGTATCATTGCCGATGACGGCGAATCCGGGCTCCATTTTGCCGATTACTATAAACCCAGCGCCATCATGCTGGACATCGGCCTGCCCGGGATTGACGGGTGGACCGTGCTGGAACGGCTGAAAAAAAACCCACAACTGCGCCATATTCCCGTCCATTTCATGTCAGCGGCAGACAGCTCTCTTTCTGCCATGCGCATGGGGGCTCTGGGATTTTTAACCAAACCCGTGACCCTGGAAAAGGTGGAAGAAACCTTTTCCAAGATTGAAAATATTCTCACCCACCCGGTGAGAAAACTGCTGGTGGTGGAGGATGACTCCCTCCAGCGTAAAAGTATCAAGGAATTGATCGGCAACGGGGATGTTGAAACCACCATGGTCTCCACAGGGGTCCAGGCCTATGAAGCGCTGACAAGTCACCGCTATGACTGCATGATCCTGGATCTTGGCCTGGAAGATATGTCCGGATTTGAGCTTCTGGAAAAAATCCGCCGCCACAAAACCTGTTCCAAGATACCGGTCATTGTCTATACCGGCCGGGACCTGACCCTGGATGAAGATAAAAAACTGCGAAAATACACGGAAAGTATTATCATCAAAGGGGTCAAATCACCCGAGCGCCTGTTGGAGGAGTCTGCCCTTTTCCTCCACCGGGTGGAGGCGAATCTGCCTGTCGAAAAACAAAAAATTCTTAAAATGGTCCATGACAAGGGGGCTGTTTTGAGTGAAAAAACCATCCTCCTGGTGGATGACGACATGAGAAATGTCTTTGCCCTCTCTTCTGTGCTGGAAGAAAAAAACATGACCGTCCTCATCGCCAGGGACGGCATAGAAGGGGTGAAAAAGGCCAAGGAACACAAAGAGATCGATCTTGTGCTCATGGACATCATGATGCCCAAAATGGACGGATATGAGGCCATCAAGGAGATACGGAAAACCCAAAAAAAATTGCCCATCATCGCCCTGACGGCCAAGGCCATGAAAGGGGACCGGAATAAATGTATTGAAGCCGGGGCCAATGACTATCTTGCAAAACCCGTGGATCCCGACAAACTTATCTCCATGCTCAGGGTATGGTTATACGCATGACCGGTGATCTCAAAAATAAAACCCTGGAAAATGAGCGCCTGGAAATCCAGATGCTCCTGGAAGCCATCCATCAAAAATACGGGTATAATTTCAAAGATTATGCCAGTGCCCACACCAAACGGCGGCTTCATCACCGCTTGAACATCAGCAATATGAGCAATTACGCACAGATGATGCACAGGATCATTTATGATGAAGATTTCTTCAATTCCCTGCTTCTGGATTTGTCCATAAACATTACAGAAATGTTCAGGGACCCGATGGTTTACAAAAAAATCCGGCGGGAGCTTATTCCCCGTTTAAAAACCTACTCCTTTATTAAAGTATGGCATGCCGGCTGTTCAGCAGGCCAGGAAGTCTATTCCATTTCCATTCTCCTGGAAGAGGAAGGCATGAAGCATCGGTCCCAAATCTATGCCACGGATTTTAACGAGCTCATTTTAGATAAGGCCAAAAAGGGTATCTATCCCCTTGAGGTGATGAAAACCTATACGGGCAATTACCAGCAGTCCGGTGGAAAAAATGATTTTTCCGATTATTATACCGCTGACTATGACAATGTCATTCTCCGGCAATCCCTGAAGGAAAAAGTATTGTTTTCATCCCACAACCTGGTTACAGACGGCGTGTTCGGAGAAATGAACCTGATCTTCTGCAGAAACGTGCTGATTTATTTTAACCGGCAATTGCAAAACCGGGTGTTAAAACTATTTTACGACAGTCTCTGCCCCGGCGGCTACCTGTGTCTGGGGTCCAAGGAAAGTCTCAAGTTCACGGACATGGAAGACAAATTTGAACCCATTGCCGACCGGGAAAAAATTTACAGAAAAAAACGACTGCCATGAAAGAGACACCCATAAAAAAAAAATATGAAGCCATTGTCATAGGCGCATCCGCAGGAGGACTGGCTGCCCTGACCGCCATCTTACCCAATCTTTCGAAGTTCCTAGCCTTGCCCGTTATCGTTGTTCAGCATTTGAGCCCGGATTCCGATGATTTTCTGGCCACCCATTTTAATCGTATTTGTTCCCTTTGTGTAAAAGAGGCTGAAGACAAGGAACCCATCATGGACAATACCATTTATTTTGCTCCGGCCAATTATCATTTGATGGTGGAGCAGGATAAAACCATTGCCCTGTCCACGGCGGAACGGGTTCAATATTCAAGGCCCGCCATTGATGTCTTGTTTGAAACAGCAGCAGACGCCTATGCGGACCGACTGATCGGCATCATTCTCACGGGATCCAATTCCGACGGAACAAAGGGAATCCAGCGGATCAGGGAACTCAAGGGCCTTGTGATTGCCCAGTCCCCGGAATCTGCACAAGTAAACATCATGCCCTTGTCTGCCATAAACCAGGCCGGGGTAGATAAAATACTTGATTTGAAAGAGATTGCACCGTATATCAATCAGATAACGGAGAAGGAAACTTAAATGAGAGCTATATCCATTCTGATTGTTGATGACCGTCCGGAAAACCTTCTCGCCCTTGAACAGGTGCTGGAAACGCCGACATTGAATGTTGTTCGGGCCAACTCCGGGCATGAGGCCCTTGAACGAACCCTTGACCACGAGTTTGCCCTGATTCTTCTGGATGTCCAGATGCCGATCATGGATGGATATGAGACCGCCGCTCTGCTCAGGGGAAATAAAAAAACCAAAAACATTCCCATTATCTTTGTCACTGCTGCCACCAAAGAACAATCCCAGGTCTTTCTGGGATATGGATCAGGGGCTGTGGATTATCTGTTCAAGCCCCTGGAACCCGATGTTTTAAAAAGCAAGGTCACCATCTTTCTCGAACTCTATCGTCAACGACGGCTCCTGGAAGAAAAGACCCGGGAACTGGATGCCAAAATACTGGAATTGGAAACCCTGAAACTCGCCCTTGAAGACTCCAATGAAAAACTGCGCCAACTCTCCTCCCTGGATGGCCTCACCGACCTGCCCAACAGACGATTCTTTGATGAAACCATTGCCCGGGAATGGCAGCGGGGAATCAGAAGACAGAAACCCTTGTCCCTTATCCTTGCGGACATTGATCATTTTAAGGCCTTTAACGACGCCTACGGACATGTGGTTGGGGATGACTGCCTCAAACGCGTGGCCAAGGGACTTGAAAAAAGCATTCTCAGGGATGTGGATACCATTGCCCGGTACGGAGGGGAGGAATTTGCCGCCATCCTTCCGGAAACCGATGAAGCCGGCGGCGTAAAAATTATCCAACGAATGCTTAAAAGCATAGAAGCCCTGAAAATCGACCATATTGCCTCCCCCACGGCAGACCATGTTACGGTCAGCTTCGGCCTGAGCACCATGCTTCCCATTTCAGACCTTGGGCCCACCCAACTGATTGAATCTGCGGACAAGGCGTTGTACCTTGCCAAGAATTCAGGCAGAAACACTTACGCCATCAGTTGATTTTTCAGCATTCCCTGTTTGCGTTGGCCCTGGGTTGACATCAGTTCTTTATTGATTAATTTTTTCGTTTTTTATATGATACACTAATTTTCTTTTGCATTGATGCACAATATAATGTTTTCTTAAAAGACAAAACCTAAGGAGTGAACAGACTATGAGTGATGCATCCCAAACTATTTTCTATGGTGGCGGCCACAGAGGCGCGGAAGCAGAATTTGGCAAGCTGGCGGAAAAATACGGCATGAAGGAAGTGAATTTTTCCTTCGAGGGCCACAACCTTGAACGGAACATCGGCGTCAGAATGCTCACCGAAGAAGATCTGATAAAAGGAGATATCAGTATGGATATTGTTTCCGCCCGCATGGGCAGATCTTTTTCCCGGGTCAATAAAATCCGCAAGGTGATCCAATCTATTTTTCACATGATCAACAACGGATACCAGATTTTTGTCATCGGCTGGATACTCCCGGACAAAACCGTCAAAGGGGGCACCGGATGGGGAGTAGAGCTTGGAAAACTATTTAACCGTCCCATCTTTGTCTATGAACAGGATCGCAAGGCATGGTTTTCCTGGATCGAAAATTCCTGGCAGCTGGTCACCCCGGTGATCTCCCACAAAACCTTTGCCGGAACAGGCACCCGAAACCTGACCGAAGACGCCAAAAACGCCATGGAAGATCTGTTTGAAAGATCTTTCAAATAATCTTCTTTCCAAGGATGCCGATCCGGGTTCTTTGCCCCTTTTATAGGGCGGCCCGGACCTGTATCCAAGGAAAGCCTTTCTTCCTATGATCCAAAGCCTTCTCGACAACGACCTGTATAAATTCACCATGCAGCAGGCCGTCCACATGCTGTATCCCCGGGCCCAGGCAGAGTATGAATTTACCAGCAGGGGGACCGCCTCTTTTCCCGAAGGATTTGCCCAAAGGGTCCGGCAAGAGATTGAACAAATGGCAAGGCTGTCATTGTCAAAGGATCAGAAGGCCTACCTTGAAAATACCTGCCGTTTTTTCACGCCTGTTTATCTGGATTACCTGGAATCCTATACCTTCAACCCGGACGAGGTGGTCCTCGGACAAGAGAAGGACACTTTTTTTTTAACCATAAAAGGTCCCTGGTATAGAACCATTCTCTGGGAGGTCCCGTTGATGGCCATCATCAGCGAGACTTTTTTTTCCATGACAGCACCGGCCACCCTTTCCCGTGAACAAATAAAGGCTGTAAACCGGAACAAGGCCGCTGTAATGGCCGAAAACAAAATTAGGTTTGCAGACTTCGGCACCAGACGGAGATTCTCATCGGCCGTCCATGAAATGCTGCTCACCGATATCTTAAGCCATTCCAACCACACCCTCATGGGAACCAGCAATGTCCATTTTGCCAGAGAATTCAACCTTACCCCCGTGGGGACCCTTGCCCATGAATGGTTCATGTTCCATGCCGTGGCAGCCGGATACCGGATGGCCAATACCCTTGCCCAGGAGGCCTGGGTCCGGGTTTTTAAAGGCGACCTTGGCATTGCCCTGGCCGATACCTATACCACGGATGTGTTTTTATCCTCCTTTGATACCTTTACGGCCAAACTCTTTGACGGGGTTCGCCAGGATTCAGGGGACCCCATTGTCTTTGTAAAAAAACTTGTCCGCCATTATGAAGCGCTTCATATCGACCCTGCCGCCAAAACCATTATCTTCTCCGACGGCCTTGATATTGAGAAGGCCCTTGCCATTCACGCCGAATGCACAGGAAAAATCCGGGATGCCTATGGGATCGGCACAAATCTCACCAATGATGTGGGGGTGACCCCCCTGAACATGGTCATCAAGCTCTCCCGGTGCCGGATCAGTCGGGAAAGGCCCTGGCAACACACGGTAAAACTTTCCGATGACAGGGGAAAACATACGGGGAACAGGGCAGAACTTGACGCCTGTATGAAAATATTAAACCTGCCATAGGGAGACGCTCCCCAAAACAAAACGGTAAATTAAGTTGCGAAAATAGTTAAAAAAAGATATTCATATGGGCGTGGGTATTGATTCAATTGGGCAATTGTATCTTTTCTCATGGCCATATACCACTATCCATGTTCATATAGATACAACGGCGCAACCCGTATCAATAACAAGATTGCGTCTTTCCGGTTGGTCGGAAAATACAATGGACATGACTTTAAAAAAAACAGAGGTGTAATTCAATGGAACCCACAGATGGAAAACCTGTTATCGCCGTAATTGACGATGAATTTCAGTGGCTGAAAGCCTATAAAAGGATGTTCAGGAGCAGCAACTATTCCATTGACGCTTATTCAGATCCCCGGGTGTTTTTGGACACCATAGAAAAATACCCGAACCGGTTTGCCGGCATCCTTTGCGACATCAATATGCCACTCATCAGTGGCCATGAGGTATTTGAAGCGGTTAAAAAAAACAAGCGCACCCAGAACATACCGTTTCTGATTGTTTCAGGCGTCTTGACACAAGGCCAGAATCTATCCAAAATCCAGACAACCGCATATGTTTCAAAAATGGATGATGATCTTCGAAAAAAAATATTTGATGAGTTGATAGAGGTTGTTGAAAACTGGCCAAAGGTAGAGGCGTATTTACATGGCCAAAACGTTTCAAAAAAAGATATAGACTTCTTTTGTCAATTTTTTATTAATTACCAACGTTTCTTCAACGAAATTTTAGACTATATCCGTCAAATGGAACAGGCCTGTGTAAATTCCGATGACCATGCCATGGCCCAAATTTCAAAACAGTGTATGGATTTTATGGATACCATACACAACAAATGCATGGGCATCATTTCTTTGATGCAGGAAAGCCCTGAGAAGACGAGCTTTATCAGAAAAATTTGTACCCGGGGCAGGTCCAGCTTGAACATGCTTCAAAATTTTCAGTTTATGCTTTCCGAAGAGACCTCCTCCCAAAATGAATTCCGGGATTTTTTGGACGATTGCCGGGAAAGCCTTGAAAAAATTATCCTTGGAACAGAGAGCGGGTATAATCTCAGGGAATAATGGTCGTCAATTCCACCTGATCATTCCAACCCGGATTTAACACAATACCCGGCAAATCGCTGCTGATATTCTTTTGGGCGCAGACCCGTCAGCCGGACAAAGATTTTCCTGAAAAAAGAGATATCCTCATACCCAACCTGGTAGGTGATTTCGTTGAAGGTCTGGCCGCCTTCCTCCAGAAGCATTTTGGCGGTTTCCACCCGCAATTGCTGCAGATATCCCAAAGGAGTGACACCCGTGGCCTGTTTGAACCGGCGTTCCAAAGACCTGCGACTCATACCCAAATCATCTGCCAGCCGTTCGTAATCAATGGCGTGGGTGTGATGCTGCTCTATCCATTTCTGGGCCTTTAGGGCCAAAGCATCTCCATGGTCCTTTGGGCCAAGAAAGCGGCCATAAGGAGTCTGTCTGTCTCTCCCCAGATCCAGAACCATGGTCTTGGCAGATGCGAGGGCAGCCGGCCGGCCGCAAAATTTTTCCACAAGATAGAGGGATAAGTCCATACCGGCATTCACGCCTGCCGAGCAATAGAGGCGTCCCTGGTCAATGAACATTTTATCCGGTTCCAGCTTTACCCGGGGATATCTTTTGCCAAACATTTGGGTAAACCCCCAGTGAAGGGTGGCGGATTTCCCGTCCAGCAGACCGGTTTCAGCCAGTAAAAAAACCCCTGTGCAGATACTGGCCACCTGGGCACCCTGGTGGTAGTGTCTGAGAATCCAGGGAATCAGCTCAGGGTTTTTTTGGAGGATTCGGTCGATATGGGTGGCCGAAGCAATAACAATCAAATCTGTTTTGGCAATTGCCGCAATGCTGCAATGGGGAAGGACTTGTACATTATTTGTGCACTTGATGGCTTTCCCGTCTGGAGAAGCGACGGTGACATCAAAAAAAGGCGTTTGGGGGGACTTTTCCACACGGTTCCAGAGCCTTCCTGCCTGGTTCAAGATATCCATGGGTCCAAAAATGGTGGTGGCCATGGAATTATAAAGCCCGAGAATGGTTAGGCTTATCATTGGGTATTCCTTAAAAAACAAACAATTGTCGATATCACCCCTTAAAATTTCGTTTATGCCACTTTTTTTTCGGCAATGCAACCGTTATACTCCACTGTAATTTATAAAGGAGACCTGCTATGACCTTGACCGAAAAAATTACGGCATCACTTGCCCCCTGCGGCCTGGACTGCGAAAAATGTTTTGCCCATGTGGCGGGCGATATCCGTCATTACGCTGTGAAACTCAAAGAAAAACTGGGAAATTTCCATATCAATGCCAAGCGATTTGAAACCCTGCTGGATGAGCCCGTTTTTAAAAAATATTCTGATTTCAAGGAGATGCTGGATTATTTTGCTGCAGAAAACTGCAACGGCTGTCGCAACGAGCAATGCAAATTGTTTAAAAACTGCGGGGTCCGAGCCTGTCACCAGGAAAAACAGGTTGATTTTTGCTTTCAATGTGATCTGTTTCCCTGTGACAGAACCAATTTTGATGCGGGTCTGTATAAAGGGTGGGTAATGATCAACCAAAAGATCAAAGAAACCGGAATAGAAGACTTTTACGAAAAAGCCAAAACCCGCCCCAGGTATCTGTAAAAAATACTATACCTGCTTTTGTTCCCAGGATTCAAAATCAAGGGGAATCAACCCGGGGGCTGGCGGTTTCATCCTTTGGGACATGGGAGCGGCTTCCTCCTTTTTATCCGCTTGAAAAGTGTTTTCCTTGAGAAGCGTCTTTATCTGGCCAACCTCATCGAGGAGCAGGGAAATTTTATCTTCAATTCCAGCAAGTTTCTTCTGAAGATCCGCCTGGCTGGCGCTGGTTAACCCCATGGTCTGGTCCGGGTCAGAACGCTTCCCGGCAACACCTTTTCTCCCCTTTCTCCTGTGGTCGTGATCCATCTGCTTTTGAAGGGAAAGAAATTGCAGGCACTGGTCCCAGAACAATTCCACGGGCAGATCTTCTTTGTTTTTCGGATCTTGGGAAAGTTTCTGGGCAATGGCACGGATACATCTGGAAGCATCGGTATCCGGAAACAGCATGTAAAAAGGAACCTGGGAGACCACGGCAATGGAAACCTTTGGATCCTCGGCCACGATTCCCAGGGGAGAAATCTTTATGGAGAGAAATTTGTGGACCGTCTCCTTGAGTCTGGCATAGGCTTTTTTGGCGGCAGCGGCTGTTTTCACATGGTTGATCACCACCCTCACCCGGGGAAGGCCCTTGTACCGGGACAAAACCTTTAAGAGGGAATAGGCATCTGTGAGGGAAGTGGGTTCCGGGGTAGCAACCAGGATCATCTCATGGGAAGCCCGGCAAAAGGACAAAACCTGGGAGGAGATGCCTGCAGACGTATCCAGAATGAAATAATCATAGGCCGAAAGCCCAAGAAAAGAAGTGATGAGCCGTTTGGATTCTTCCGGCCCAAGGTCTGCGATCTTTTCAACCCCTGAACTGCCGGGAATGATATCAATGCCCTGGAAATTTTTAATCATGATATCTCCAAGGGTATATTCCCCGCTGATAACCTCTTCAAGCCCGTGGTCGGGGAAAAGTCTGGTAAGAATATTGACATTGGCAAGTCCGAGGTCCCCATCAAAGAGACAGACCCGATGTCCCTGAGCTGCCAGGGACAGGGACAGATTCAGACTGATACTGGTCTTTCCCACTCCGCCTTTTCCGCTTGCAATGGTGATAATTTTTGCCATGGTCAGTCTTTCTGCTCGTTGGGAAATGCCATAATCCGCACCTGGGTTCGCTCATTTTTCAATGAAAACACAATGGTGCTACACTGGTATTCCCGGGTTAATTTTTCATGGTGTTCGGCCACAAAGGCCTGAAACATCTTGGCTCTGTCTTTCTTTACCGGAGAACCGGCAAGGCTCCTCACCAGTTCATAGCGCTTGTACAAGGAGAGGATGTCATCCTTTTGACTTTCTGGATTAGAGATGCTGACAGAAAACTTTAACAACAGGGACAGGTCAACGGATTTATCCGTTACCTTTCCCGGATTCCAGGCCTCCTCATAGAGCATTTTATAAAACCAGATAAATCCGGAAAAAGGGATAATCAAAGGCTTAAACCGGTACTGGGGAAATTGGTGGTTCACCTCCCGGATAAAAATAAGATTCTCCGGATCCGTAATCCCGCACACAAGGGTATTCTCCTTAAGAACCAGTGGGATGACCTTGTGTTCCCGGGCCTGGGCTTTTTTTATGACAAAGGAAAGCCCGGGTCGGGTATCCGCGTCAAAGACAATATCGCTGATGGATCTAAAGGGGATATAAAACAGGTCAAACACAAGTTGCGCAAGCAAGGTCTTGGGGATAAGCCGGTCCTCCAAAAGAAGACTTATAAACGGTATATTCAGCTCGATGGACCGGGTCTGGGTTTTTTCAACCACAGGTCGGGACAAAATTTTTTTCTGGATCAAAAAATCCTGGAGACCGATAAGTTTTTTATATTTTTTCAGGACACAATAATTGTCCGTGGGGGTGATCAGATTCAAATCACAAAGGATCATGCCAAAAAACTGACTTTTATTCCGGTTCAGGGAAGATCTGTTTTTTTCCTGGATAACAAGAACCTGTTCGATGTCTGCCGGACTCACCAGCCCTTCCTCCACCATCAGTTCCCCTGTTTTCCGATTATTTTGCCCGCAGGTTTCCATATAACTTACACAGCAGACCGGTTGGAGGTGACTGGCAGATAAACCGAAAAACAGGTGCCCCGGCCGATTTCGCTGTCACAGGTAATCTGGCCGTTGAGTTCCTTGACGATGGTATGGACAATTGCCAGGCCCAGGCCGGAATTTTTCCCTGTTTTTGTGCTATTGTAGGGTTCAAACAATTTTTCCCTTATCTCTGGGCGAATACCGGGCCCGTTGTCCCTGATACAGATCTCAATGCTGCCGGGCAGTCTTTTTTTTTTCATCGATCAAAATTTTGTCCGACCCCGGCAGAAACCGCGTCCAAATATCAATGTTACCACCGCTCTCCATGGCTTCTGCTGCATTTTTAACCAAATTAATAACCACCTGCTTTAATCCGTTTGTATCGGTTTTAATCTCTGGAATTGCAGGATCAGTATGAAGGCTTGATTGAATCTGCCGGGGCAGAAGAATCGACTTTTTCAGAAGGTCAAGAATTCCCGTGCAGAGCCGGTTAATATCAATGAACTCCAATCCGCCGATTTTGGGTCTTGAAAAACTGGACAATCCGTCAATCAAGAGCGAAACTCGGGAGACCTCTTCCCCGACAACTGACAATTCTTCCTGGGCCGGATGTTTTGCAGGTAATTTCAGGCTCAGGGTTTCCAGATAACTTTTAATGATGGCGATGGGGTTGTTTATTTCATGGATCACTTTGTCGGTCAGGGTTGCATAGGCTTCCATCTTTTTCTCATTGATATCAAGTGCATATTCCCTGTGAAACTGGATATTCTGAATACACATCCCTGCCTGCCTGGAAAAAAGCGTCAGCAGTCCCCTGTTCCGGTTCAGATTGGCGAAAAGGTCCCGGTCAACCCCAAGGGCCATAACCCCGATTCCCTTTCCCCTGGAAGCTATGGGAATGCAATACATTCCCCCTGTTTCCAGAAGGCGGATGATCCGGGTGTCTGAAATTGCCAACTGGATATCTTTGGAAGATTGAAAACAGCCCTGGACGGTACCCGTTGTCAGGGATTTGACCAACAGGCTTGAGCGGTTGGACATGGGAATTGCAAGACGGCTGACGATTTTATGGTTTTTATCCTCCCGTCCGCAATCTCCTGACAATAATTTTTTTTTATCATCCAAAAGGAAGAAAAAAACCCGGGGCACATTAAAAACTATTTTCAGCCCGGTTTGGACAATCTCCAATACAGAGGGAACATCCTTTGCGCCCAGCAGGTTCTGGAGTGTACCGTAAAAGAGGGACAAATCCTTCATTTCCAGTGCAATGGCCCGGTCAGCGGACCCGTCGTGCAGTGCCTGAAGTTTAATCCCCAGGCTTTTGGCCATTTGGACGACCTCTTCCTCGGCCTCTGCTGCGATCTGTCCCATTCGGATTTCAGGGATATCCGTAAGGGGCAAAAGACAAGAAATACTTTCCATGGGCTCCGGGCCTGAAAGAAGATTGGCAATATATAGGGTTTTGACGTGGGAGAGTTCCTCCCCAATTTTGTCAATGGGCTCATTGATAAACAACACGGCATCCGTGGTCAGGGGATTCAGGTTCCACTGGCCAAAGAGCCAGGCAGACACCTGGGGCGTATCCGTACCAAAGACATCCATTTCCGCACGGGCCATCTGTTCTTCAGATACAGCCCTCTCTAATATGACCTGGTACTCCCCTGGAAAGGTCTGCATTAACGTCAGCCGGCCAATGTCGTGGAGAAGTCCTGCCAGAAAGAATTCGTCCGGGTCGCAATTCTTATTTTCAAGGGCAATTTTTCTGGCAATGATGCCGCACTTATACGAATGATACCAGAAGCGTATAATATCAAAATCAGGCAGGTTTCCGGGCAGGCTGAAAAAGTGCATGGCCGAAGAGCTGATAGCAATGTTTCGAATGGTATCCAGTCCCAGGTATACCACTGCTGTCTTGATAGTGCTGACTTCCTTGGGCAGATTCACATAGGGAGAGCTGATAATCTGGAGCAGTTTTGAGGAAAGGGAGGGGTCCGCGGAAATGATCCGGGTCAACTCTTCACTGTTTGACCGATCATTTCCGCAGGCCTTAACAAGCGTCAGCATCACCTGGGGAATCTGGGGAAGGTGACTGGACTGCTTTATTTTTTCAAAAACGTTTTTTAGCGCCATTGCCCAAAATTGCTATCCGCTGGTTTAAGAAATCAATATACGTCTTCGCTACTGTCTAGTGTAGTTCTTTGTATAGTTATTTTACGCAGATAAATCAATAGTTTTGGGAAACTTTAAACAGATACATTGGGTTTCGCTATTTTAAATTTCCTTGGGGTCACACAGTTTGTCTGCAGAAACCGCCACCCGGCCGCACCCGCCGCAGGTATATTTCAGTTTTCCCAGTTTGGGCTTGCAGATATGTTTGGCATCCAGAGAAGATTCTCCGCAGTCTTCGCATACAAATGCTTTTTTGAGTTTGACAGGATCGCACAAATGTCCCGGATCTTTTGCCGTTTTGCCGCAATTCTTACACGTATGAAGCTTGGTCATAGGTCACCTCTCCTTGAAGGATTAAATGAAGACTTTCTGGAACGAACTTGATATAATATGGGGACCAAACAAACAAATGTCAACCATAAGGATCTCTGCCATGTTTACCACAAATGATCTTCTGGATATTGCCGTAAAAATGGAAAAAAATGGAAAAGCCGTGTATGAACATGCCCTGGGTGAAATAAAGAACAAAAAATTAAAGAAATTACTAGCCTGGATGGCCCTTGAGGAGGAGAGCCACCAAAAATGGTTTTTGGGTCAGAAAAAACCCCGGAACCCGGAAGCCGTTGATTTTTCAGAGATACTGCCCGATGTTCTTCAGGAAATGATGGGAGGAAAAAGCCTTTCTCTGGAGGAGGTGGATTTTTCAAAAATCACCCATACCACCCAGATGCTGACAACCTTTATTGAATTTGAAAATGATACCATCCTTTTTTACGAATTTTTAGGAAGTTTTATCCAGGACACGGAAACCCTGGAGGGTCTGAAAGACATCATCCGGGAAGAAACAGCCCATGTAACAGCCCTCAATGAAATGCTCCAGGCCGTCCGGGAAGCGAATATTCCGGAAGAAACCTTGTCTTTTTAATCCTGCCCGGGCAGGATTTTTCCCAGGCCCGGAAAGGCCACATTCTTTTTAATCCCACCTGTAATAATTTAAATCCATGATTATCTTGTTAGTTAAGACTAAGAAAATAGGCCCGGAAAACCGTTAACCCTAAAGACGCCAACCAGAGGGGAGACCATGACACCCAAAAGAACCACCCTGGAAAACCTGACCTTTGACAACCGGTTTACCAGGCAGTTGCCCTGTGACAAAACAACTGAGAATACCAGACGCCAGGTAAACCATGCCTGTTATTCCCGGGTGAATCCCACGCCCGTCAAAGCCCCGGCGCTGGTTGCCTTTTCCCGGGAAGCGGCCCTTCTGCTGGACCTGGAAGATACGGCCTGCAGGTCTGATCTGTTTACCCGGGTTTTTACCGGAAACCATTTGCTGCCCGGCATGGATCCTTTTGCCATGTGCTACGGGGGGCATCAGTTCGGCAACTGGGCCGGACAGCTGGGAGACGGACGGGCCATCCTTCTGGGAGAGGTTCTCAACCGACAAAAAGACCGCTGGATGCTTCAGTTGAAAGGGGCCGGTCCCACCCCCTATTCCAGAACTGCCGATGGTCTGGCAGTACTGCGTTCCTCCATCCGGGAATTTTTGTGCAGCGAGGCCATGTTCCATTTGGGCGTACCCACCACCCGGGCCCTGAGCCTGACCCTGACGGGGGAGAAGGTAGAGCGGGACATGTTTTATGACGGCCATCCCCGATTGGAATCCGGTGCCGTGGTTTGCCGGATCTCCCCCTCATTTACCCGGTTCGGCAATTTCCAAATTCTGGCCGCCCGGCAGGAAAATGACCTTTTAAAAAATCTCATGGACTATACCATTGAAACGGATTTTGCCCACCTGGGGCCTTTGTCCCGGACCTCATATGAACGCTGGTTCAGGGATGTCTGCGAAAAAACCATGGACATGATCGTTCACTGGATGCGGGTGGGCTTTGTCCACGGAGTGATGAATACGGACAATATGTCCATCCTGGGACTTACCATAGATTATGGCCCCTACGGCTGGCTGGAAGACTACACTCCCGGCTGGACCCCCAACACAACAGATGCATCCGGCCGACGCTATAGTTTTAAGAACCAGCCCCAAATCGCTCTGTGGAACCTGGGACAACTGGCCAATGCCCTTCTTCCCGTGGTCGGACACCCGGAACCCCTCCAGGAAGCCCTGGACGGTGCCATCCAATACTTTCACCGGCGCCAGGAGAGTATGATGGCGCAAAAACTGGGATTTAAACAATTTGAGCCAAAGACGGACAGAACCTTAACCGCAGAACTGCTCAACATTCTTGAATCGGCAGAAACCGATTACACGCTGTTTTTCAGGGAACTTTCCCGGTTGGATATTACCCAAAAGTCAAAAAAAACGCCCTTCCCGGCGTTTATGGAAAAGGCCTTTTACGCCCCGGATCAGATCACCCCGGCCCATTCCGGCCGATTCAATACCTGGATGGCGGCCTATGGAGAAAGACTGGCCCGGGACCGGATTTCCCATAAAAAGAAAAAACAGCAAATGGACCGGGTAAACCCCAAATATGTCCTAAGAAACTATCTGGCCCAGACAGCCATTGACAAGGCGGAAAAAAAAGATTTTTCAGGGGTTTGGGAATTATTGGATGTGATGCGCAGACCCTATGACGAACAACCGGACAAAGAAAGCTTTGCCGCGAAAAGACCGGAATGGGCCCGGCACAAACCCGGCTGTTCCATGCTCTCCTGTAGTTCCTGATCCTGTTGTTTCAGAAAAGCTCATCCAGAACCCTTCGTACTTCCAGGGCCAGATTGTTAAAATCAACCGGTTTCATTAAAAACCGCTTGAACCCTTTTTGACGGGCGGTTTCTTCGGAAATATCCTCGTGGAAACCCGTACAGATGATCACAGGAATATCCGGACGAATGGCCATCATCTTTTTGGCCATTTTATCCCCTGCCATCTTTGGCATGGCCATGTCCGTAATCACCAGATCATAGGTCTCCGGACTTTGTTTAAACCGTTTTAAGGCCTCATGACTGTCCATCTCAATGGTTACCTGATATCCAAGGGAATTCAACCTGGTTTTTGCAACATCCAGCAGCATAATTTCATCGTCGACAACCAGGATATGTTCCGTACCCCCGGGAGAAGTTTCAACAGCAAAAATGCCCGCAGGCTCAGGGTCTCGTTTAATGACGGGCAGATACACATCAAAACACGAGCCTTCTCCGGGCTTGCTTGTTACCTGGATATCGCCGCCATGGCTTTTTACAATCCCGTGGACAACAGCAAGGCCCATTCCGGTTCCCTGTCCCTTCTCCTTTGTGGTGAAAAAGGGTTCGAAAATACGTTCTGCCACCCGGGACGACATTCCCTCCCCGTTATCGGTTACCCTCAGGTTCAAATAGAAACCCGGCAAAAGATCCGGCCTTTCAGCCTGTTCTTCCAAAAAAACCTCCTCCAGGGAAACCGCCAGCACCCCGCCGGTCTTTTTTATGGCCTGGCTGGCGTTGGTGCACAAATTCATGATGACCTGGTGAATCTGGGTGGGATCTCCCATCACCACGGATTTGCAGTGGATATTGTCCTGCATTTCAATGGTCTTGGGCAGGGACGCCCGGAACAATTTCAAGGCCTCACCGACAATAAGATTGGCTTGTATGGGCTTGGTTTCTCTATCCGACTGACGGCTGAAGGCCAATATCTGTTTGATCAAATCCCTGGCCCTTCTTGAAGCCCCCAGAACATTGGTCAGATTGGCAGACTGCTTTGAATCCTCCTGGGCATCCAACAGGGCAAGCTCGGTATACCCCATGATGGCAGCCAGAATATTGTTAAAATCATGGGCAATTCCCCCTGCCATGGTACCGATGGAGCGGAGCCGCTCTGATTCAGAAAATTTTTGCTCCAGAAGCTTTTCTTTTTCCAGGCGATTCTGCATGGATTTGAACAACATTGCATTTTCAATGGCAATGGCGGCATGGTGGGAAAAAACACTCAGCAGCAGCGCATCCGCCTCCCCAAAACAGGAATCATTTTTCTTGTTGATCACTTCCAACACCCCAATGAGTTTTCTTTTGGATTTCATGGGAACGCAGAGAAGCGATTTGGTTGTCATCCCGGTCAGGGCATCAATTTTGGCATAAAACCGAGCATCCTTGCTTGTATCCGGCACCAGCAAGTATTGTTCATTTTTTGCCACCCAGCCGGCAATTCCCTCGCCGGACGGAATACGAATATCTTCTAATTTGCCGGCATCGGGACCTGTGGGAATACTGAAAACCAATTCCCCGGTTTTATCATCCAGAAGCATCAGGGTGCTGGCCACGGAATCGGTTACGATATTGGCATATTTCATGATAAGAGAGAGGACATCCACCAGGTTAATGGTCGAATTTATAATGAATCCCACCTCAAGGGCCGTGGCCAGCTTATCGCTGTCCAACAGGCTTAAGTCCGTTGCCCGTTTGCTCTGGATCTGGAGGGCAGGGGCCAGTTCTTCCTCGGTAACATACCCTTTTTTCACGAGAATCTGTCCCAACATGGGAATTTTCTGGCAGGTATTGCGCCCCCTGGAAATCAATTCAGTCCGGTCAAGATCTGTTTCAGGCAGGACATCTTTAAAAAAAAGCTGTTGAAATCGCAGTGCTTCTTCCAGCTGAGAACGGGAAATAATCCCCATACTGACAAGAAGGTCGCCCAAAAGATGTGAATTGATGTTCATCCTCATGTCCCTATCCTGATAGGTTATCGTCATTTTTCCAACATCCAAACCCCGGAATCATTGGATCAGTATCCATAACAAAAGCAACCAAGTCAAGTAAAGACTTGGGTCTTTGCCCTAATTATCTTCTATTTTCCCCTTACCCATACCTTATCCATTGTCTTTCCTTGTCTTGACATGTATTCCGGTTCTATATATGTAGGGTAGTATAATTGATCTGCTGGGTTTTTTACGGGCTTTAAGATACAGATTAAGGACAGATACTTGGGACTATTGGCAAAGGGAAGCCTTGTTCGAAATAAAATAATTTTGCTGGCCGGGGATGTTCTGGCAGGCCTAACCGCCCTGGTGCCTGTATTCCGCACCAGCGACTCCTTTCTGCCGGTCTGGACCCTTTTGTTCGTGCCTGTGGTCCTGTTCTTTTCCTTTCTTTGTGAAGTGTATCAGCCTGAAAAGTGGACAGTTAAGGAACGCATGATCCGCTCTTTGCTGGCATTGCTCTTTTCATTTATCCTGCTGGCGCTTCTTCCCAAAAGCCAGACAATCGGCTTTGCCGGGATTTTAACCTGCCTGATTCTGTTTTTTGTACTCCAAAACGGGTGGCAAAACCTGTTTCACAAATCCAATGACGCCCATTTTTTTGCCGAAAAAATCATTGTCATCGGCACAGGCACCGCTGCAAAAAACGTGGAAAGCCTCATCGAACAATCTCCGGGCAAATATGCCCTGCTGGGCTATGTGGAAACCCCCATGGATCCCATCTCCGTTGATCGGGCAAAAATCATCGGCCATATTGACGACATCGTGGAGATCGCCCGAAACAACAATGCCCGTGCCATTGTCCTTGCCCTCACGGAAAGGCGGGGGAACCTGGTTGCCGGCAAATTGGTTACCTGCAAACTCATGGGGGTCAGAATCGTTGATTATCCTTCTTTTTTTGAACTGATAACCGGTAAAATCCCTGTGGAACATATCAACCCCTCCTGGCTGGTTCAAAGCCAAGGCTTTTTGATTACCCCCTTTATCCGGTCCCTGAAAAAAGTGCTGGACCTGATCTTTTCGTCCATTCTCCTGTGCATCTGTCTGCCGTTTTTCCCGGTGATCACCCTTTTGATCAAACTGGATTCTCCGGGGCCGGTTCTCTATTCCCAGCAACGGGTGGGTCTTAACGGCAAAATTTTTACCATTTACAAATTCAGGTCCATGGCCAGGGATTCGGAAAAAGAAACAGGAGCGTCCTGGGCCCAGGAAAATGATCCACGGGCAACCCTGTTCGGGGCATTCATGCGGAAAACAAGAATTGATGAACTCCCCCAGCTGATAAATGTTTTCAAGGGAGATATGAGCTTTATCGGCCCCCGGCCCGAACGGCCGGAGTTTGTGGAACAGATCAGCAAGGTCACGCCCTATTATCCGGAAAGACATGCGCTCAAACCCGGCATAACGGGCTGGGCACAGGTTATGTACCCCTATGGCGCTTCTTTGGGTGATTCCGTTGAAAAACTCAGATACGACCTGTACTATATTAACAATCTGTCACTGTTTCTGGATCTGTTAATCATATTTGAAACCATAAAAATCGTATTGTTCCGAAGGGGCAGCAGGTGAGCATATGACAAAAAAAACAACGCCTTTTAACCGAAGCCAGCGGCTGTTTATAGAACTTGGCACCTCATTGCGCCTTGAGCCGGAGGATCCGGACAGGGCCATATCCAGCGAACTCATCGGCATGCAGGTGGGAAAATATCTCATCGTGCAAATGGCCGACCGGAGCTGGGAAAAAAGTTGTCTGAAATCCGGAGAATTGCTAAAGGTGAAATATCTTCTGTCCGACGATGTCTTTGGCTTTAACTCCCACATCATCCGGACCATCAAGGACCCGGACTATCTTCTTTTCCTGGAATATCCCAAAGAGGTGGAAAGTTGTAATATCCGGTCCAAAAAAAGAGTGGACTGTTTTCTTCCGGTCCGATTAATCCTGGACGAAACCTGCCTTAACGGGGTGATCGTCAATCTCAATAAAAACGGTTGCCTCTGCATGGTTGACAACTGCCCCCCCCTTGACTGCTGCAGAATGACCCCTGTTGTCCTGCAACTGCCCTATGGTCAGTTTGAAACCCTTTCCATCAAGGGCGATATCAGAAGTTCCCAATTGGAAGGAAGCCAGACGCGTTTCGGCATCCTGTTTGACAACCTGGATAATTATTCTAAAAAAGTGCTGGCCACCCTGGTTCCGGCCTTGAAAATCTAAGGACCCCCCATGAAGCTAAAATTTTATTTTCTCCTTTTTTGCCTGGTATTTGCATTCTCCACAACACCGGCCCTGGGAACGGATACCCAGGAAAAAGTCACGGCAACAATTCTGGCAAAGTCCACCCATAGCTGGGACGGTACTCCTTTGATCCCATATCCCCAGGGACAGCCCGAGGTGACCATCCTGAGAATCCGCATCCCGGCAGGCACCACCTTGCCCCTTCATACCCACCCGGTTATCAATGCAGGCGTCCTGATCAGCGGAGAACTCACCGTAACGACACAAACAGGCAAAATTTTGCAGCTGAAAGCCGGCGACCCCATTGTTGAAGTGGTCGATACCTGGCATTCCGGGAAAAACCAGGGCTCTGGACCGGCAGATATCATTGTCTTTTATGCCGGAACAAAAGACGCCCCCATTACCCTAAAACAATGATGCCAGGGAAGGGGTCAGTTTCTTTACCCGCACTTCAATCTCATCCCTGAGTTTTTTTAAGTTGTCCAGGGAATTGGTGGCGGGTTTCGAAAGGTCCCAACATGCGACTCCCTCAAAGGGCAAATCCGGCAGGGCTTCTTTTGATCCTATAAATATCACGCGATCAGGCTTTTTTTCCTGTGCCAGGACATCGGAGAGGGATCGGGGGGACCGGTATTTGAGATCCAGGTTTTTCTCGGCCATGATCTTTACCATGTCCGGATCAACTTTGGGTGCCGCATCAAGGCCTGCGGTCAGCACAAAAAGTTTGCCCTTTACCGAATTTTTGACAAAGGCGGCCGCCATCTGGCTGCGGCAGGCATCCTGCCCGGATATGATCCATACACTTTTTTTATGGATCAAAGGTTCAAGAAGACGCCCTGCCGCGTCTTGAATCTGACGTGACAGCTCGGGCCGGACAACAATATCCCCTGCATCCTCTACATTTCGATAGGTCAAAGAGCCGGAATAATCAGCAGAAATGGCATCAAAAAAATATTTTGCCGTCAGTTCCATTCCTTCAAAAAGGCGTTTTCCCCCCGATGCCCCCACCCCCAGTAAAAATCCCTGGCGGTGATATCCGTCCGGATCTATTAGCTTTAATTTGTATTTCCGGCCCCAGAACATCTGGCACCGGTCAATGAAGACCTTTGCCTGGGCCGTGACATTGTAAAAAAAGACCGGCGACGCCAGCACCACCACATCGGCCTCTTTGACCAGGGAATACCCTTTTTCCTCCATTTCATCCCTTATGGGACAGAATCCTTTTTTTTCACAGACAAGCAGCTCCCGGCAGGGTCCAATATCCAGTTTTTCAGGATGAATCACCCGGGTTGTGGCCCCAAAGGACTTACAGGCCTCTAAAAACGCGGTTAACAGATACTCCGAATTCCCGTTTTTCCTCGGGCTTCCCTGTATTCCCAGTACAAACATGGTCTTCTCCTTTTAGGGTGCTTACTCCAGATACTGGGTGGTATACCCGATTTTGCCATCCCGGTACTCATATATCCGAAAGCTGGCCTGACGTCCCCATTTCTCGGCCACAGGCGGGGATACATACAAAGGCACTTTGCCCAGCCAATGGAATTCGTCCCTGTGGAAATGACCGGCAATGACCGCCTTGACATTGTATTGATTCACAAGCTTCACCCAGTTTGCTTTGATTGTTTCGGCCCAGCCCTCGTGAAACCGGTTGTTATAAAAATCTTGTACACTGGGTCCGTGGTGAAACAGGATAATGGGCTTTCCATTGGCTGCCGCCAGATGTTTTTCCACGGCCCCAAGGGGATCATACCCCTTCACGGCAACAGACTGGCGCAAAGGGTCGGTATAGGCAAACAAAAAAACAACCCCTTTATATTCGGCCCGGGAGATCAGGCTGCCAAAATGGTGTTCATAATTGGTTTTGTCCGTCTGGGTGGGGCTCCACATACCAAGTCGTATATCGTTGTTGCCCGGAAGAAAATGAACCGGCGGTTTCAGGCCTTTGAAAACAGAGACCGCGTCTGCCATGACGCCCGTGTCTGCAAGGTGTGTCCTGTCAATGACATCCCCTGTATGAACCACGCACACGGCCTCCATGGGAAGCGCGTTCACCGCAGCCACCACCCTGGCTGTCCGGACCCTGTTCAAGGGTATTCCCAGATGGGTGTCCGTGATCTGTACAAAATAGAAACCAAGGCCATCGCCCATGGCCATGGCCGGCAAAACCAGAAAGCCCAGAAAAACAATCACCCAAATCCGGAAACGAACAGGGTGTTGTGCCGCTCCCCGGGTTCTATCCATTGGCTTGTTCCAGGGAAAGCAATTGCCTTTTTACATCAATTCCGCCGCCAAAACCGGTGAGGCTCCCGTCTTTTCCAATGACCCTGTGACAGGGAATGATAATGGAAATAGGGTTTTTCCCATTGGCCAGGCCCACGGCCCGAAAGGCAGTGGGGTTGCCGATTCTTTCTGCCAGTTGTCCATAGGAAATGGTCTGGCCATAGGGGATTTTGAGCAATTCTTTCCAGACTTTTTGCTGGAAATCGGTTCCCTGTATCTTAAGATCCCGGTCCAGGATCAGGTTAAAACGTTTAAGGGACCCGCCAAAATAGGCATCCAGCTGGGTAAGGACCTTTGCGAATGGCCTGGTGTCTTGTGTCCAGTCTGATTCCGGTTCCTTTCGGGTTTTACTCAAAAGAAAGGTCAAGGTTTCAAGTCGGTCTCCTCCGGTCAGTCGCAACAGACCCACCGGGGATTCGTAGGTGCAATAATACATGGGCTCTCCTTTTGGCAAGCAGCCGGGTTCCTTAAATTATGACAAAAAACAGGTATCTGCAACCATCTCTGTTTTTCATATCAAAAAAAAAACAAAGGAGGCGAGATATTTACTTTGGCCAGATGCCTTTATGAAGTTTTCTGCCGTTTTCCATGGGAGGTCCACGGTTTTTCTTGACAATCCCCGGGTTTCCGGCATAAGCAAAAAATGTAACCCTGTTGAACTTGAGGAGACCCACATGATTTTACAAAAAAGATCCGGGGATAAAATAAGGCGTTTCGCCCTGGCACTTTCAGTGATGCTTCTCTTGGGGCCCATGGCAATTGCCATATCCGCCTCATCCCCTTTGCCGGAAGGCTTCGTGTATGCGGGCAGGGTGATCCCCGGCCTGGTGGTAGAATTGCGGTATTTTGGGAATAACAATTTTATCGGAGAAAAAATTGCCGGCTACACGGCGGATGTCTGCATTGTCCATGGGGATGCTGCCAAAGCGCTGGCAAAGGTTCAGGCAGAATTAAAGCCCTTTGGTCTGGGAATAAAAATTTTTGATGCCTACCGACCCCAGGCTGCTGTGGACCATTTTGTCCAATGGGCCGAGGATAGATCTGATATCCGGATGAAAGAGCGCTTTTATCCGGATGTGGACAAAAAAGACCTTTTCACGGACGGTTACATTGCCGCAAAATCCAGCCACAGCCGGGGCAGTACCGTGGACCTTACCCTTATTTCCCTGTCCCCTGATCCATCGGGTGGTCTCTCCTCAACCCATCAGGAACTGGATATGGGGTCTCTCTTTGATTTTTTCGGACCTGTCTCCTGGCCCTTGAGCCAGGCCGTAACCCCGGAACAGCGTGCCAACCGCATGCTTCTCCAGACCCTGATGGTCAAGCACGGGTTTACCCCCTATGAACAGGAATGGTGGCATTTTACCCTGGGCAATGAGCCCTTTCCCGACACCTATTTTAATTTTCCCGTGGAATAATTTTTTTAGACAATTGCACACGTAACGCTTTAATTGACGAACACCACTATTTAAAATTTATACCTATTTTGAATTTGGCTTAGCATAAATAATTCTTGAATAAACTTGTCTGTTATGTAAAGGAATCCATAATAGAAATTGAGCATTTGTTCATTTGCAAAAGACTTTTTTTATTTTTCAATATGATATCAAGTTCTGATACTGTTCAAATCCGGGCCTTCTCCAGTTAGATTTTTTATGTTTTGCTTCATGTTTTTTGTCAAACCATAAAAAGGATGAAGATTACACGGAACCACACAAGTACTTGTTCACAGAGCACCACATTCTCATCGTGGTCCTGATGATAGGGTCGAGGAAATTTCTCAGGGGAAACAATAAATTATGAACTATTTTTTTTCTATTATGCCGTTGCTTTGCAAGTATGGTTTGATTGTGTATTTTCTGCTTTTTACAGCCATATCAAGCCTGGCAGGACAAGTGACCAATGACGTCAAAAACAGTCAGGACAGTCCATTGCTCAGCAGATATGATGGATCGTATATTATCGGATATGAGAAAAAAGAATACAGTGATTTTCCTTTGCTTTTATCTGGTCCAAAAGCATGGGACAGGTGACAGAAATGGTATTTTCTTCTCCTGTTGATATGAGATATTTGTCGGCAAAAATCACAGGTGAAGTTAATGCTTATGTCTCAATTAATTCTCCAGAATGCTGAAATGAAATTATATATTGTGGGTCATACAGACAACGAGGGTGCGTTTGATTATAATATGAATTTATCGCAGAAACGAGGATATGCAGTAATGGAGGCCCTGCTTAAAAAGCATAACATTGATCCTGAACGATTGAAGGCTTATGGCGTGGGTATGTTGTCGCCGAAGGCAACAAATGATACCCAAAAAGGGCGTCAAATGAATCGCAGGGTTGAGCTTGTTAAACAATAGAAGCACTATTCACACTTGTTTTCAAGAGATGAATATATGCGCCATAAAGGGGTGATATAAAAATGACGATAAATACAGCATTAAAGATCACAATTCTCTGGATTCTTTTTCTGGCTTCAGGATTTTTGCATTCAGATTTTAAGACATTTGCATCAGAATCAGATATCGAAAATTTGTGCAGCTTTATTGCGGTTGAAAAGGCTGCTGCGATCCTGTCTCTCCCTGTGGCTGATCTTCAAAAGAGCCATAGAGAACTCATGGTTTCTCCCGAGGATGTTAAGAACAAAACCTATAAACAACCGCCATTATCCTGTTCCATCCGGTCAAAATCAAATTTCTTAAAAATGATCACCTATGTCATCTATGTTTTTAATGAGCCTTCCCACGCCCAAGTGGAATTGAGGAAAATGAAAACGGGATTTGAAACTGTGTCTGAAGTGGAGATGATCAAAGGTATGGGAGAGGAAGCCTTTTGGGCGGGAGGCAAACGGTTCCAAAGACTTGTGGCCCGGAAAAACAACAAAATGATTGATGTTTTAAGCCCAAAAGAGTTTAACTTCCAGGCAGACATCATGCAGATGATTATGGATAAATTATAGTTACGTCGTGGCCGAGGGTCAGCCCGGCGTTCAAATTCCATAACGCATACACCAGGAGAAAAAATATGCCCCTTATTAAAATAGAAACCAGAAAATCCTGGCGTGCCTCTCAGAAGACGGACATAATGGAAGCCATCCATACTGCTATGCGAGAGGCACTCAAGATACCGGAGAATGACCGTGATATCAGATTCCACGAATATCATCCAGAGGATTTTCAGGTTTCTGCTGATAAGACTGAAAATTACATCCTGGTTGAAATATCCATGTTCCCTGGGCGTTCATTGCAAGCAAAAAAAGAGGTGTATCAAGGTATCGTTGCCAACCTGGGCAAGCTGGGAATACTTGCAAGTGATGTGTTTATTGTCCTTCATGAAGTTCCCCTGGAGAACTGGGGAATCCGTGGAGGGGTTCCCGCATCCGAGATTGACCTTGGGTTCAATCTGAAGGTATGAACCCGATTATGAACCGAAAGACGACTATGACGCAATTAAAAGAAACAAATTCAATTACCTGTAAAGCCTATGACCTTTTGGCGGAAAAGTACCATACGCTATTTAAAGATGAACTATCTAAAAAAGAGTATGATCGAAAACTGATCGATACGTATGCCCACTATTTTTCACCCTGTTCCATTATATATGATGTGGGTTGCGGACCTTCCGGCCACATTGGCAAATACCTCTTTGATAAAGGTCTGAATGTCACGGGAATCGATATCTCTGAAAAATGTATTGATCTGGCAAAAACCTATAACCGGGACATGACATTCAAGAGAATGGACATGATGAATTTGCAGCTAGATGACCATTCAATAGATGGTATCATCTCATTTTATTCAATCATACATACCCCTAAAGAGAATATCGATACCCTTTTTCAGGAATTCAAAAGAGCCCTCAAAATCGGGGGAAAAGTACTGTTGGCCGTAAAAGAAGGGAAGGGCGAAGGCTTGGAAGGACATGTTTTAGATTCCGACATGTCGATATATTTCTCATATTTTACAAAAAAAGAGGTAGAAACGTATTTTATTTCGAATGGTTTTAAACTCATTTTTCTTGAATGCAGAACCCCTTATTCAGATGAAATCGCCGTATCGAGAATATATGCCATTGCTGAAAGCGTATGAAAACAGAATATGGTTTTCTTCCAAAGGAGGTTGACAGATGCCTTAAAAAAATCAGCCGGGTCGGGGCATCGTCACTATAGTGGAAACATTGACGAATCAAAATAACCATACCGTGTTCACAGCAGAATCTGTTATGATAGTAGAGACCCGGCCTGCTGTTGGTTAATCTGGACACCGGGCGCGGGATGGACAATCGACTGATTATATGTTAGCGCTGAATCTTTACAGCACATAAGAGAACCCTTGGTTAAAAAGGAGAAATCATGAAAACGATAGATGCGATACGTGCACGCCGGGCTGTCAAACATTTTGATGCAAGCCATGTGATGACGGCTGAAGAAGTGAACAAAATTTTGTCCTTGGCGGTTCTTTCACCCACCGCCTTTAATATTCAGAACTGGCGTTTTCTTGTGGTGGAGGATGCCGACTTGAGAAAAAAAATCAGGGAGGTGGCCTGGGATCAATCTCAAGTTACGGATACCTCTTTGTTTATCGTTCTTTGTGCAGATCTGAAGGCATGGGAAAAGGAACCCGGGCGTTATTGGGCAAATGGACCAAAAGAAGTTCAGGAATTTATGCTTCCCGCCATAGATAAATATTATCGCGGCAAGGAGCAGGTGCAAAGAGACGAAGCCATGCGCTCCTGCGGCATTGTTGCACAAACGATAATGCTTGCGGCAACCGCATTGGGATATGCTTCCTGCCCCATGGACGGGTTTGATTTTGAAAAGGTTGCCCAGTTGATTCACCTTCCGGATGATCATGTCATTGCCATGTTTGTGGCAATCGGGAAAGGCACGAAAGAGGCGTGGTCACGGCCGGGGCAACTCAGCCTTGATGATGTGGTCGTCAAAAACAGGTTTGGATTATAACAAGACAAGAGAGCCAACCACATGAATAAAACTGTTCAACATCCTTTGTTTCCCAATCTGCTTGCCCCCCTGGACCTGGGGTTTACCACCCTTAAAAACAGGGTGGTGATGGGATCCATGCACCTGGGATTGGAGGAAATGCCGGACGGTTTTACCCGAATGGCCCAATTTTATGCCCAACGTGCCCGCGGCGGCGTGGGGCTTATTGTAACCGGCGGCATTGCGCCCAATAAAGAGGGGGCGATTCATGGGGATGGGGCACTGATGGCCACAGCCCAAGACGTTTCCAACCATCGCATGATTACCGATGCCGTGCATGGGGCAGGCGGAAAAATTTGCATGCAGATTCTTCACACCGGCCGTTATGCGGTTAATCCGGATGCCGTGGCGCCTTCGGCTGTCCAGTCCCCCATCAGTCCCTTTCTGCCCAAAGCGTTGACAGACGACAACATCAAACAGCTGATCCAAGAGTTTGTCCAATGTGCACTGCTGGCAAAGGATGCCGGCTACGACGGTGTTGAGATAATGGGCTCGGAGGGCTATCTGATAAATCAGTTTACAGCCCTTCGTACCAACCTGCGGGATGACCGATGGGGAGGGGATTATGAGAATCGCATCCAATTCCCAATACAGGTGGTTCGCAGGATACGCGAGGCTGTGGGCGCTGATTTTATCCTTATTTATCGCTTGTCCATGCTGGATCTGGTGGAGGGGGGCAGTTCTCTGGATGAAGTGATTGTCCTGGGCAAGGCTGTTGAGCGGGCAGGCGCAACTCTCATCAACACCGGTATCGGCTGGCACGAAGCCCGGATTCCCACAATTGCCACAAAGGTTCCCCGGGCTGCGTTTACCTGGGCCACTGCCAAAGTCAAGGCCGCATTCAAGATTCCCTGTATCACCTCTAACCGCATCAACATGCCTCAGGTGGCAGAACAGGTCTTGGCAAGGGGGGATGCGGATATGGTTTCCATGGCACGACCCTTTCTGGCTGATCCTGAGTTTGTGCGAAAAGCAATTGAGCTGCGCACCGATGAGATCAACACCTGCATCGGCTGCAACCAGGCCTGCCTGGATCATCTCTTTGCCGGGAAAGTGGCCAGTTGCCTGGTGAATCCAATGGCCTGCCAGGAAACCCAATTGTTAATTCGACCGGCTGCGCAGCCTAAAAAAATTGCGGTGGTGGGTGCAGGACCTGCGGGTCTGGCCTTTGCCACCACTGCCGCAGGCCGCGGACACAAGGTTACCCTGTTTGAAGCTGCAGGGGAAATCGGGGGCCAGTTTAATCTGGCCAAACAGATCCCGGGCAAGGAAGAATTTTATGAAACCATTCGCTATTACGGCCGCCAGATAGAATTGACCAATGTGAAATTAAGGCTGAACCAAAGGGTTACCGGGGATATGCTGGACCAGGGGGGTTTTGACGGGGTGGTGATCGCCACGGGCATCATTCCCCGAAAACCTTTGATTGAGGGGATTGATCACCCCAGTGTGTTGACCTATATCGATGTCATGAACGGTGTTGACGTGGGCAAAACGGTTGCGGTCATCGGTGCCGGAGGGATTGGGTTTGATATCTGTGAAGTTCTGATTCACCAGGGCCTGTCCGTTCGCCGGGATATCCCTTCTTTCATGGCCGAGTGGGGAATCGATATGTCCCTTAAGGCACGGGGCGGTTTAGAGGGCGTTGCGCCAACGGTTGCACCCTCCCCCCGAAGGGTCTATCTTTTACAGCGCAAGACCGGGAAAGTGGGGGCAGGGCTTGGTAAAACAACCGGTTGGATTCACCGCATGGACTTGCGCCGGAAGGGAGTGGAAATGTTTTCCGGCTGCGAATACAAGAGAATCGATGATCAGGGGCTGCACCTGGTCATTGCCGGGAAACCCCAGCTTCTGGCGGTGGACAATGTGGTCGTCTGCGCAGGGCAAAAATCCAATCGGAAACTGGTCGATCAAATCATAACGCTGCCGGTTCATCTTATCGGTGGGGCTGAAAACGCATCTGAACTGGATGCCAAACGCGCCATAGACCAGGGCACAAGATTGGCGGCAACCTTTTGATTCACACCATCCCAAACGTTCGTGCAAGTGACACCCGCAAAGGAAAATATCATGATCCAAAAAAATAGTGTGACCAGAGAAGTTGATGTGGCCATTATCGGCGCCGGTACGGCTGGTTTGACCGCCCAGGAGTTTGTTGCCCAGAAAACCGACAACTACGTGATCATTGACGACGGCCCTTTGGGCACCACCTGCGCCCGGGTGGGATGCATGCCGTCCAAGGCGCTCATTGCCGTGGCCAACGATTTTCACAAGCGTCTCTTTTTTGACGAATACGGCATCTCGGGGTCAACGGCCCTTAAGCCGGACTATTCAAGGATCATGGCCCGGGTAAGAATGCTCAGGGACGAGTTTGCCGGCGGCGTTGTCCATGAAATGAAGCCGTTTATGGACAAGCTGATCCGAAAACGTGCCCGTTTTGTCGATCCCAATACCCTGGACCTGGGAGACGAGAGAATCCGGGCCAGGCGAACGATCATTGCCACGGGTTCAAAACCGTGGATCCCGGAAAAATGGCAGCCCTTTAAGGATATGATCATTGACACGGACCAGTTTTTTGAACTTGCGGATCTGCCCGAAAAAATGGCAGTGTTTGGACTGGGCCCCATTGGGATTGAACTGGGCCAGGCCCTGCACCGTCTGGGGGTTGCGATCATTGCCTTCAGCCGGCGCAAAACCGCAGGGGGCCTGACCGATCCTGACCTTCAGACCTATGCCTTTGCGCATTTTTCAAAGGAGATGAACATCCAGCTGGGTACGGCCGACATCCGCCGCAGGTCTGGGAAAGGCGTTGTTGTGGGATGTGAAAGCGGCGAGTGGGCGGTTGACCGGATATTGCTGGCCACAGGCCGCCGCCCTGCCATCCAGGGCCTTGGCCTGGAAAATCTGGGGGTTGAACTGGATGACAGGGGCATGCCTGCCTTTGATCCCGGCACCCTTCAGATCAAGGCGTTGCCCATCTTCCTGGCAGGAGATGTCAACGGGCAAAAGCCCATCCTCCACGAAGCCGCTGATGACGGAACGATTGCCGGTTACAACACCACGGCCGATAGCATCTCCTGCTTTAAGAAACGCACCCCTTTGGCCATCACCTTCTCTTCCCCGGATATTGCCATTGCAGGGCTTTCCCACAGGGAGCTTACCGCCCGGGGAATTCCGTTTGTCACGGGCAAGGCCTCATGGGAGAAACTGGGGCGGGCCAGAATGATCCTGGGCAAGGCCGCAGGCATCGCCCGGATCTACGGGGATAAAAAGGACGGCAGGCTTTTGGGGGCAGAATTGATGGCACCGGCCGGCGAGCACATGGCCCATCTTTTATCCTGGGCCGTGGGTGCCGGTCTGACTGCGGCCCAGGCTCTGGCCATGCCCTTTTACCATCCCGTGCCGGAAGAGGCCTTGCGGTCTGCTTTGGTGCAGATTCTAAAGCAGATGGATGATCCTGCCCCGGATTCCCGGCTGGAACTCTGCCGGGAAAAATGAAATCCTTAAAAAAGTCCAACACAGAAAATGAGCCGGATTTCACCGTTTATTTTCAACTTCATAACCCTCACAGAGGAATTTTTATGTGGCTACATGCTTCTTGTTCACTTGAATTCAACATCCCCATTGCCACTCCCTTTTTGCTCATGCTCCGCCCCCGGAGCGGTCGGCAACAGTGGATAGGTCGCGAGCAATATGTAATGTCGCCTAGCGTACGGGCCGTCGAGTTCACTGATCCATTTGGTAATCTGTGTCAGCGTCTGGTGGCGCCGGCCGGAACATTCTCCATCAACACGTCAGTGGATATCGAATGCGCGGATGCTTCCGATACAGCTCCCGGTTCACCCTTTGTTGAAGTGCAGAATTTACCTGAGGAGACGCTGCCCTTCCTGCTGCCAAGCCGGTTTTGCGAATCAGATCATTTCACTCAAATGGCGGCAGATCTTGTCAAAGGACGGGCACCCGGATACGACCAATGCGCCGGGATCGTCGACTATATTTCCCGGACATTACACTACACACCTGGTTCCGGCCAGCAATGCAAGAGTGCCTGCGAAGTCAATGAGAGTTCGCAGGTTGTCTGCAGAGATATGGCACATTTGGGTATTGCTTGTTGCCGGGCGCTTTCAATTCCCGCCCGTATGGTCGTAGGCTATCTTGAGACACTTGAACCGATGGATCTTCACGCTTGGTTTGAAGCCTATGTGGGAGGGCGGTGGTATACATTCGATCCAACACAAAACAACCTTCAAGGGGGGCGTGTGGCGGTTGCCTATGGCCGGGATGCAGCCGATGTTGCCATCTATACGCAATTCGGCGAGCCAGTGACGCTAACCCGCATGGAGATAAGCGTCAAGCGGATGTCAGTGCCACATTATTGATTATACGCATCGTCCGAACAACTGCATAGAGATAGATTTTACTCGCCGCTCGTTCTTTATGGGACGCAGATAAACGCAAAAAGCCCTGACCATTGAAACAATGATCAGGGCTTTGCAAGAATAATCTGGCAGCGTTCTACTCTCCCACACAGTCTCCCATGCAGTACCATCGACGCTAAAGAGCTTAACTTCCGTGTTCGAGATGGGTACGGGTGTGACCTCTTTGCTAAAACCACCAGATTAAGATGGTCGGATCCGAAACTTTTGAAGGTTTTATTCCAGGTGTTTCATAAATCCTAAAATCTGTTGTTGTAAATATTGCTATTAAATATGTTTCGCATTAAAGCGTTCAAACTTGTTTGTGGAGGAAGTGGCTAAGCCTCACGACCTATTAGTACCAGTAAGCTGAACATGTTACCATGCTTACACACCTGGCCTATCAACCTTGTAGTCTTCAAGGGGTCTTTAGTCTATAAATAGATGGGATATCTTATCTTGAAGTTGGCTTCCCGCTTAGATGCTTTCAGCGGTTATCCATACCCAACTTAGCTACCCAGCAATGCTCTTGGCAGAACAACTGGAACACCATTGGTTGGTCCAATCCGGTCCTCTCGTACTAGGATCAGATCTCCTCAAATATCCTGCGCCCACGAAAGATAGGGACCAAACTGTCTCACGACGTTTTAAACCCAGCTCACGTACCACTTTAATTGGCGAACAGCCAAACCCTTGGGACCTGCTCCAGCCCCAGGATGTGATGAGCCGACATCGAGGTGCCAAACCGCCCCGTCGATGTGAACTCTTGGGGGCGATAAGCCTGTTATCCCCGGCGTACCTTTTATCCGTTGAGCGACGGCCCTTCCAT
>VMSR01000296.1 GCA_013792075.1 Desulfobacula sp. | reverse complement strand
CAGGTTGAAAAACGGGCGGTCAGGGAATCTGCAGAATCTGCAGGCGCCAGGGAGGTTTTTCTTATTGAAGAACCCATGGCAGCAGCCATTGGTGCGGGGCTGCCCATAACCGAACCCACCTGTAATATGGTGGTGGATATTGGCGGCGGCACCACGGAAGTTGCGGTTATTTCCCTTGCGGGTATTGTCTACACGCAATCCCTACGGGTTGCCGGGGATAAAATGGATGCCTCCATTGCCCAGCATATCAAACGCAAATACAATCTGCTCATTGGCGAACGGACGGCAGAAATCATCAAAACCACCATTGGAAACGCTTATCCGGACCCTGAAAATCTTGAGACCATTGAGGTCAAAGGACGGGATCTTGTATCAGGAATTCCCAAGATTCTGGCCATTGATTCAGAAGAGGTCAGGGTTGCCATATCAGAACAGATTGACGCCATTGTTGAGACCGTCCGAATTGCCCTGGAACAGACCCCGCCGGAACTGGCAGCTGATATTGTTGATTCGGGTATTGTTCTGACCGGTGGCGGTGCGCTCTTGAAAAACCTTGATAAACTTCTCAGGGAAAAGACCGGGCTCCCCATTGTGGTAACGGATGATCCCTTATCAACGGTTGCTCTGGGCTGCGGCAAAGCCCTTGATTGCCTTGATATTTTAAAAGAAGTGGTAATCAGCTGATCGAATGTTTTCGAGGAGAACCTTAATTTTTCTGGGCGTGGCATTCTTTATTGTGGTCAACTTCACCATGATTACCATGACCAGCCGGCAATCTCTTCCGGTAAGCGGTCTTGAGAGGATAGCCATCTCCCTGACCGCACCCTTCCAGCTTTTGATGACACGGACTATCGGTTTTACGGAATCAATCTGGCGAACCTATTTTATGACCGTTCTTGCGGTTGAGGAAAATGTTGAACTCAAGTTACGCCTGTCCCAGGCAATGGAAATAAAAAATCGGTATGAGGAATTGGAGCAGGAGAATTTTCGATTAAAGAAATTTGTGAATTTTACAAGCGCTTCACCCAATACCTATGTGGCAGCCCAGGTGATTGCAAGGGATCCGTCTCCCTGGTTCAAGACCATTATGATCGACAAGGGGGAATCCGCCGGGCTGGTTAAAGGATCCCCGGTCCTTGTGTCAGAAGGCATTGTCGGCCAGATCATCAAAGTTTCTGAAAATTATTCCCGGGTGTTGCTGATAACGGATCGGAATTCGTCAGTGGATGCCCTGGTGCAGAATTCCCGGGTTCGGGGCATGGTCAAGGGAAACAATGAAGAAAAATGTACCTTTGTTTATGCCTTGAGAAAGGATGAAATAAAGACGGGAGAAATGATTGTTTCATCCGGCCTTGACCAGGTATTTCCAAAGGGACTGAAGATCGGCAGGATTCTGGATGTTGAAAAAACGCAGTCACAATTATTTCAGGATATTACCATAGAGACAAGCGTTGATTTTGATAAATTAGAAGACGTGCTTGTGTTTAAAAATGTCAAATGATTTTTTAAGATTTTTTGCACAATGAAATTTTTTTTTCTGACTGTTCTCACCCTTTTTCTGATTATTTTCCAATCGGTTGTCCTTCCTTTTTTTCCATGGTATCACCAGTGTTTTGACCTGCTGATCATGAATATTCTTTTTTTAAGCCTTGCCTATTCCCATTACGCAGTGATTTTGACCATTGTGGGCATTGGTGCTGTCATGGACAGCATTTCCGGGGTTGCTTTTTTTCATCATATCTTTTCTTATTTGTGGATTTACCTGATCGTACAGCTGTTTAAACAATTTGTCTTTCACAGGAGTGGGGTTTTTATTTTGATTATCAGTGTGGTATCGGTCCTCATCCAGCAGGGACTGATCTTGTTTTCCGTGTTCATTGAACAGGGAAAGGATGCTATCTTGCGGATGGATTTCACTGTGATGGCCTGGCAGCTTTTTTGGGCAAGTCTTCTTATCCCGATGGGAGTCTGGAGTATCAATTTGATGAACCACCATTGGGTGTATCTGGCAAAGAGAGTGAAAAGGCAATTTGCCCAAAGGTACAGGGGATGATGTGAGAGGGTTAAATAAAAAACCAGACCGGGAATGGATAAAACAGCGATTAATGCTTGCAAGTCTTTGTATTGTCATGGTGTTTGCCATGTTGCTGCTAAGATTGGTCTATCTTCAACTGATCAAGGGGGAAGAATATAGGCGTCTTTCTGAAACCAATTGCGTTCGGCTCAAAAGTATCAAATCTTCACGGGGAGTGATCTATGACCGGAATCAGATGCTTCTTGTGGACAATCGTCCGGCCTTTGACCTGAATATTGTATTGGAAGATGCCCACCCTGTGGAAGAGACTGTTGAAAGGCTGGCAGCCTTAATTGATGTTTCCAAGCAAGAGCTTATGGAGAGCATTCGAAAGGAGGGAGATGCAGCATTCTATAAACCGGTGACCTTGAAACGGGATATTTCAAGGGATCAGCTGGCCATTGTCGAAGCCCATAAGTTTGATCTGCCGGGAATCCATATCGATATTGAACCCACCCGCCATTATATCCATGAAAAAACAGCTGCCCACCTTTTGGGATATTTGGGGGAGATCAATCGCAATGAACTTGAAAGTGACCGTTATCCCAACGTGAGGTCAGGGGATTCCATCGGGCGGTATGGGATTGAAAAAAGTTTTGAACCTTTTTTACAGGGGAAGAGGGGGGGGCGCCAGGTCGAGGTGGATGTAAACGGACGGGTCATAAAGGTGTTGAAAACCGTGGAGCCGGTCTCCGGGAATGATTTGCATCTGGCCCTTGATCTTGAACTGCAAAAGGCAGCAGAACAGCTGCTGCTCGGAAATGATGGTGCTGTCGTGGCCATTGATCCATCCAACGGGGATGTCCTGGTAATGGCCAGTACACCAAGCTTTGATCAGAATGATTTCATCGGCGGTATCAGCAACAAGAAATGGAAGGCGTTGATGGCGGACCCGGGAAAACCCATGACAAACAAGGCAATTCAGGCCGAGTATCCCCCGGCTTCCACCTATAAGGTTCTGACTGCCATGGCTGCTTTGGAAGAAAGGGTAATTGACAGGCGTACCACTTCTTTTTGTCCGGGATATTATACGTTTGGAAAGCGGCGGTATCAATGCTGGAACAAACACGGACATGGAGAAATCAATGTTGTGGACGCCATTGCCCAGTCCTGCGATGTCTTTTTTTATCAGGCAGGAGAAAAAACGGGAGTGGATGCCTTGGCCCAGTATGCTACGGGTAGCGGTTTTGGCCGATCCACTCAAATTAAGCTTGACCATGAAAGAAGGGGGTTGATTCCAACCTCATCCTGGAAAAAAAAGCGTTACAAGGAAGCCTGGCAGGCTGGGGAAACCCTTTCCATCAGTATCGGGCAGGGGTTTAACCTGGTGACCCCTCTCCAGATGGCGGTTTTTATTGCGGCCGTTGGGAATGGCGGAACCCTTTACCGACCCAGGATTGTAACGTCAATTGAGGAGAGCAATGGAAATATTGTAAAGTCGGTTGAACCTGAAATCATTGGCGGCCTGCCGGCCAGCAAGGAAACCTTAGCGTTGCTTCAAAAAGGACTTTTAAAGGTGGTCCATGGAGAGAGGGGTACTGCCAGGCGAATTCAGGTTAAGGGTGTAAATATTGCCGGAAAAACCGGGACTGCACAGGTGTTCAGCAGAAAGGCCGGGGAAAAATTTGACAATGAAAAACTGATTAGAACATTGAGGGATCATGCCTGGTTTGTCTGTTATGCCCCGGCAGAGGCCCCGACAATTGCCATATCCGTCATCATAGAGCATGGAGAACATGGCTCAAGCACTGCCGCGCCCATCGCAAGTGCCTTGATACAAAAATATCTTAAATTGGAACCACCTGTAGAACCAACGGTAGAACCACCCATGGAACCCGCTTTAGGGACGTCCGTAGAAACACAGTAAACCCCCATAAATAAGCACTGGAGTGTATCATGTTTGACAGACGGCTGATTGAAAATTTTGACTGGGGATTCCTGATTGTCATCCTGTTGATTTGTTCAGCCGGTCTCGTGATCTTGTATTCTGCGGTGAGTGCCGGCTATGATGGACAAGGTGTTCACTATCTGTTTAAGAAACAGGGAATGTGGATGGGAGCAGGCTTTACAATCATGATGGCCTCTCTGGTGATTGATTTCAGGGAACTGGATAAATTGAATCTGCTCATCTATACCATTTGTGTTGGGTTGCTGGTCGCAATTTATCTGTTTGGACAAGTAGGCGGTGGCTCCCGGCGCTGGCTGGTGATCGGCTTTGTCCGTATGCAGCCTTCCGAATTGATGAAAATTGCCCTGGTTATAAGTCTTGCTTCTGTATATTCAACCTCTGCATGCCAGGAGGGACTTGGGTTTAGAAACCTCATTAAGCCCGCCATTTTATGCCTTATTCCCTTTGGCTTGATTGTGAATCAGCCGGATCTTGGGACAGGGCTTTTATTGTTGCTGATTGCCGGATCCATTACGGTCTTTGTAAAAGTTGAAAAAAAAGTTTTTTTTACGCTGACAGCCCTTGGCCTTTCCATTGTTCCCCTGGTGTGGTTTGTCGGGCTTAAGGCATATCAGAAAGATAGGATTTTGACATTTCTAGATCCGGACAGGGATCCTTTGGGGGCGGGATACCATATTATCCAGTCCAAGATTGCCATAGGATCCGGTATGCTGACCGGCAAGGGTTTTCTAAAAGGAACCCAGAATGCATTGTCTTTTTTGCCCGAGCAACACACGGATTTTATTCTTTCCGTACTGGCCGAGGAATGGGGATTGGCCGGCTGTAGCCTGCTCCTGATTCTCTATTTTATCCTTTTGTTCTGGGGGTTGAACATCGCCTATTCTTGCCGGAATATGTTTGGATCAATTTTGGCTTTTGGCATCACTGCCATGATTTTCTGGCAGATTTTTATCAATGTCGGCATGGTCATGGGGTTGATGCCGGTGGTGGGGGTTCCTCTGCCCCTTGTTTCCTATGGGGGGTCCTCGGTGGTTACCAATATGGTCGGGTTTGGGATACTTCTGAATATCAGCATGCGAAAATTTACGACCAATTGATGTATAATTGGCTGGAAAAATAAGGAATACAGGGGGTAAATATTTTATTTTTCAATGTTGACAAATGTTTACCCGGATGGTACTCAAGTCTCGATTTCAGTGGAATTTAGACTGTTCTCGTAAAGAAACAGTCAATAGGATATAAGTAGTTGATTTTTTTATAATTATTAACTGGCGGAGGGAATTTTATGATAACTGTGATTCCTGATATATCATTGGTATATCAGATGATCAATTTCCTTGTTCTGCTTTTTGTGCTCAATCTGGTTCTGTACAAACCGATCCGTAATGTTCTTTTGGAAAGAAAAGCAAAGGTTAACGGCCTTGAATTAGGCGTTGAACGAGCGTCTGCTGATCTTGAGTCCCAAAAGGATTCCTACAAGAACGGTTTGAGAGAAGCCAGATCCAAAGGCCTGAAGGAAAAAGAGGTCTTTGTCGAAGCGGCATCAAAAGAAGAAAAGGAAATAATCGACCAGATTAACAAGAAAGCTCAGGCAAATCTTGCTCAGATAAAAGAGCAGGTGGCTTCTGAAACTGAGCAGGCCCGGAAAGTCCTTGAGGGCGAGGTTGCGGTCTATGCCAAAGCCATCGGCGAAAAGATTTTAGGGAGGGCCTGTTAATGGGAAATTTTAAACCAAGACACTTCAAAGTTGCAGGACTTGTAACACTTATTGTAACAGGTTTCGGCGCTGTTGCATGGGCGTCTGCCGACGGTGGCGGCGTTCACAACAGCTGGCTTGAGATTGATACCTGGAAAGTGTTGAACTTTGGCATCCTTGCCATAGCCGGTTTTTTTATTGCTAAAAAACCCGTTGCCCAGTTTTTCTCCTCCCGTAAACGAGAGATTGAAGATGAGTTGAAGGACCTGGAGCAACTACGTGCGGCCGCAGAAAAAAAACTTGCTGAATATCAAGCCAAGTTTAAAAATCTTGATCAGGAATCCAAACTCATTGTTGAAGAGTATATTAAACAGGGTGAAGAAGCCAGACAGAGAATCCTGGCAGAGGCAAAAGACCAGGCAGTCAAACTGGAAGATATGGCAAAACGCACTATCGAACAGGAATTTAAAGCAGCCAAGGCAAAGCTTATGCAGGAAATCGTTGAACGGGCAATGGAACAGGCAGAGGCCGTTATCAAAGAATCCATCTCATCTGAAGATCAGGATAACCTGGTTGAGCAATATTTGAAAAAGGTGGTGGCATAATGAAAAATTTAACGGTTTCAAGGCGTTATGCCAAGGCATTGCTTCTCATCGGCCAGGAAGACGGTCAGGCAGAACAATACAATGAAGAGTTGGGTGCAATGGTTGGGCTTTTTGACACACAGGATGGATTTGAAAAAACCCTGACCAATCCTTTGTACAACAAAAATGACCGGAAAAAAGTGCTTCAGGCTGTTTTGGCGGCAACTGACCTGTCTGCCATCATGAAATCCTTCATGGTTCTTTTGTTTGATAAGGGCAGGGTAGGGTTTTTAAGAGAGATTGCTTCCTATTACAATGATCTTGCGGATGAACTCAATGGCGTTATCAAGGCAAGTGTCATCTCTGCAACCGAACTCTCCTCGGACGTTATTGAAAAAATAAAGGAAGCTTTGTCTAAAAAGGCGGGCAAAACTATTGTTCTGAATGTTGAGCAGGATCCAAGCCTCATTGGCGGTGTGATAACAAAAATCGGTGATCTTGTTCTGGATGGCAGCGTGAAAACTCAGCTGATTAATATGAGGGAAACATTAAAAAAAGGTGAGAGTGTCTAATGGAAATTAAAGCAGAAGAAATAAGCCAAATAATTAAAGACCAGATCAAGGGATTTGATGCAGAAGTTGATCTGAGCGAAACCGGTGTTGTCCTCTCTGCGGGTGATGGTATTGCCCGTGTTTATGGTCTGGAAAAAGTTAAATCAATGGAGCTGGTCGAATTCCCCGGCGGAATTCTCGGCCTTGCATTGAACCTTGAATCAGACAATGTCGGTGTTGCCATCCTCGGTGATGACAAGGTCATTAAAGAAGGGGATGTGGTAAAAAGAACAGACCGTATTGCTTCTGTTCCTGTGGGTGAAGCATTGTTGGGTCGGGTTGTGAACACAACGGGTGAGCCAAATGATGGAAAAGGCCCCATCAACTCAGATATCTATATGAACATGGAATTGGTGGCCCCCGGTGTTATTGCCAGGAAAGGTGTTCATGAACCCTGCTACACCGGTTCCAAAGCAATTGACGGCATGACCCCCGTGGGTCGTGGTCAGCGTGAGCTGATCATTGGTGACCGTCAGATTGGTAAAACAGCGGTTGCCGTTGATGCCATTATTGCTCAAAAAGAAAGTGGCATCAAATGTATTTATGTTGCCTGCGGTCAGAAAAAATCAACGGTTGCCCAGGTAGTTGCTGCCCTTGAAGAGCATGGTGCCATGGAATACACCACTGTTGTTGTGGCCTCTGCGTCTGAATCTGCTGCCATGCAGTACCTGGCTCCCTATGCCGGTTGTGCCATGGGTGAATATTACCGAGACAAAGGCGAACATGCGCTAATCATCTATGATGATCTGTCCAAACAGGCAGTTGCCTATCGGCAGGTATCCCTGCTGCTCAGACGTCCGCCTGGACGTGAAGCCTTCCCTGGCGACATTTTTTACAACCATTCCCGTCTGTTGGAAAGATCTGCTAAGATGAGTGATGCCATGGGTGCTGGATCTCTTACCGCCCTTCCCATCATTGAAACCCAGGAAGGGGACGTGTCTGCCTTTATTCCGACAAACGTTATCTCCATTACCGATGGACAGATCTTTCTGGACAAAGACCTTTTCTTTGCCGGCATCAGACCTGCCATTGACGTAGGACTTTCCGTATCCCGCGTTGGGGGTGCAGCCCAGGTAAAAGCCATGAAACAAGTGGCCGGTACCCTGCGCCTTGATCTGGCCCAGTTCCGTGAATTGGAAGCCTTTGCCGCATTCGGGTCTGACCTTGATGCTGCGACTCAAAAACAGCTGACCCGTGGCGAGAGACTGGTTGAACTGCTCAAGCAACCTCAGTTCAAGCCCCTTTCCATGGAAAGAATGGTAACAGCCCTCTATGCCGGAACCAAAGGATATATTGATAAATACCCAAGAGAGTCTGTTGCAAAATATGAAACAGGGCTTTATACCTTTGTTGAAAATCGGTTCCCTGAGATTTTCTCCGGCTTAAAAGAACAACAAGTGATTACCCCGGAGATCGAAGGCAAATTAAAACAATGCCTTGAAGCCTATGACGAAGAATTCAAGGATACCATCTAAGAAATTTTTTGGATTTTATCATGAATACAGTCAATAACCTATAGGCGTAAAGGTAGATCATATGGCAACTTTAAAAGAAGTAAAATCGAAAATAGGTAGTGTCAAAAAGACTAGACAGATTACCTCTGCCATGAAGATGGTCGCCACTTCTAGATTACGCGGTGCGCAGAATAGAATGGAGGCGTTTAAGCCCTATGCCTCCAAATTCGCTGAAGTTTTGGGAAGCATTGCCGGCAAATCCGGTGAAGATGCAAGCCCCTTGCTTGTCCCCCGCGAAGAAGTCAAAAAGGTGGCCCTGATTCTCTGTACATCTGACAGAGGTCTTTGTGGCGGTTTTAACAACAATCTGGTTGTTAAAGCTGAAGAATTAATTAAATCCCAGCTTCAAGGCAAGGATGTCTCCTTTATCTGTTTTGGTAAAAAAGGAAGAGACTGGGCAAGAAAAAGCACTTACACCCTTCAGGATCAGTATCTGGGTGTGGTGGGTGGGAATGTAAAATTCTCAGTGGCATCCACCTCAGGCCAAAAACTGATAGACAGTTTCCTTGACGGGGCTGTTGATGAAGTATATCTGATTTATTCCCGGTTCGAAAGTTTGGCTAGGCAGATTCCAACGGTAAAGCAGATTCTCCCCATACCTTCCCTTGAGGAAGTGTCTGGGGAAGCAGAAGCGGTTCCAGAGGGAGCGTTTCTTCCCGAACACATCTGTGAACCTTCTTCCGATGCCCTGCTGGGTGAAATGCTGCCCAAGAATATTTTTATTCAGATATATGATGCACTGCTTCAGACGACCACCAGTGAACATGGGGCGCGGATGAGAGCCATGGAAAATGCAACAAAGGCATGTGAGGACATGGTGAACGAGCTCCAGACAATATTCAACAAGACACGGCAGGCCGGCATTACCTCGGCCCTCATGGATATTGTTGGCGGTGCAGAGGCACTTAAGGGATAGAACAGATTATACTTAATTGGTAAAACAGCTTTAAGGAGAAAAAAATGGCTGAAAATATAGGTAGAATAGCCCAGGTTTTGGGTGCTGTAATTGATGTTGAATTTGAGCCCGGAAAACTTCCGCCGGTCTTAACCGCTTTGACCATTACAAACCCTGCCATCGGAGACATGGAAGACAACCTGGTTGTCGAAGTGGCCCAGCACCTGGGCGATAACGTGGTCAGATGTATCGGCATGGACGTAACAGACGGTCTCCAGAGGGGCATGGCGGTTAAAGATACCGGCGCTCCCATTATGATGCCCGTTGGTGCAGCGTCCCTGGGTCGGGTTCTCAATGTTGTGGGTCGGCCGGTTGATGGTCTGGGTCCGATTTCCCAGGAGAAAATGCTTCCCATCCACAGACATGCCCCTGCATTTACCGAGCAGGATACAACGGTCCGGGTTCTTGAAACCGGTGTTAAGGTGATTGATCTTCTGGTTCCCTTTCCCCGTGGTGGTAAAATGGGCATGTTCGGTGGTGCCGGTGTAGGCAAGACCGTAAATATGATGGAGCTGATCCGTAACATCGCGATACATCACAGCGGTTACTCCGTGTTCGCCGGTGTGGGTGAGCGTACTCGTGAAGGTAATGACTTCTATCACGAGATGAAGGACTCCAACGTTCTGGACAAGGTTGCCCTGGTTTACGGCCAGATGAACGAGCCGCCGGGAAACCGTCTGCGCGTTGCACTGACCGGCCTGACCATGGCCGAGAAGTTCCGTGACGAAGGTCGTGATGTTCTGCTTTTCGTCGACAACATCTACCGCTACACCCTGGCCGGTACCGAAGTATCCGCGCTGCTGGGTCGTATGCCTTCCGCGGTAGGTTATCAGCCGACTCTGGCCGAAGAGATGGGCGTTCTGCAGGAGCGT
>VMSR01000112.1 GCA_013792075.1 Desulfobacula sp. | reverse complement strand
TGGACGCACACCCCGTTTTTCCGGTACATCTCAACCATGTAATCATGTTCTGCCTGGGCGCGCCCCAGGTCAAGGCCTTCAGCAAACTGCAGCGCATTGATCTTGTCTGGTGGGATTTCCATCTCCTTTCCCGGCCGGTGAACCAGGACGGATTTCAACACTGCCCATTCATTGTCAATGCCGCAGGCTGTCCATAAATCTCCCACTTCCTGCCCATGGGTCCGAAGCCTTGGAGACCAGCCTTCTCCGCCATAGGCAGCCGTCCCAAAGGAATCTGTCAGTGGCCGGGCTGCTTCAAAAAATTTGTTTTTCGACATATCCATGGAATCTGTTTTTTTTTTGGGAAAATCGTCCAAACCACTGCCTCCATTCCGTTATTCATTATTATTATTTTTTTTGCCCTGTATCCGTTTTATACCACAGAAATTAAATCACAGGGCCTGCCGGATTGGAATCTCCTTTCCCGGCAGTTTGAATTAACCTATCAAAATAAAAGAAAGGAGGCCATACCCCTATTGACAAAAAAAAGAATGGGACTGATATTGATGGGTGTCGGGGTGTCAAAGAATCGGAACAGGACAGGTGACTTACAGATATGCTTGTATTAAAATATATCATGCGCGGGTATCTTTCTCTTAGGTATTTTTTCCATAAAATAACCCGAACCGGGTCCTTTGGGAAAGATCGGGCCGAAACGATTCCTTCCCCCCGTAAAACCCCCCAGAATGCATTAAAGAATGCCCTGTTCCGACACCATGTCAAGCAATTCCACGAATCCTCCTGTTCGGTTGCCTCTGTGGTCTGTGTGGTCAATGCCATTCTGGAAAAAACCAATGCCCTGAACTTAAGACCGATCACCCAGCAGCAGATCCTTGAAAAGGTAAGAACCGCCCACTGGAAAGAACGAATGGGGGCAAACGGGTATAAAGGACGAAGAGGACTTCCCCTGGAAGTGCTCAGCCAGGTCGTCACCGAAAGTTTGAATGCCTATGGGATCCATTACAAATCCACTGAATTTGTCCGGGCCAGGGGGAAAAAAGAGTCCCATCCCATCCGGCAACGCCTTTTGTCACGGCTTGAACAATTTGAAACCCAGGGAAATTGTTTGATCATTGCCCATTTTGACCAGGGCTGTTTTATCCGGGATCTGAATATCCCCCATATCTCGCCGGTGGGTGGATTTGACCCGGTCACCCAAAGGGTCACCCTCCTGGATGTGGACCCGTCCCTGCCCCTTCCCTACCGCATTTCCTTTGACACCTTTTACAAAGGCATCTCCACCAACTATAACCATGTGTTTAAGCCTTTTGGGTATGGCCGGGGCGGATATGTTTACATCCAACTTTAATCCCCGGCAACGACGCCTCTTTTCTTCCCAATACCCTACCCTCCAATGGACATATGATTTCCATCCCCTTCCCCTGTTTTAGTATAGAAGATCATCTAAAAAGAGTAATTTATTCGGATTCAAACTTAAAAACAAATAAAAAATTAGGCAGTTATCCAAAAAAACAAAATAATAATTAGTTGATATGTCAACCAACTAATAGGTTGCCAGAATTTTATACCCCTTTTTTTCTCCGGCAAATCACAAAAAAAATCGAGCTATCATAACAGCTAACATACAGCCATATTATAGTTACGATACTATGGCTTTTTCTTTATGTCTCTATCGGCATAACAATTTGTTTTCTAAGCATAGTTGACCCATCAACTATCTTTGAAACACTTTTATCGTTCAATCCCATTTTTTTTCTTGACAGGGTTTCTTCCTTTTAAATATAGTTATTAACCATAGCTGATATATAGTTACATTGTAGCAAGATCTTTTACTATAAAATTCAAGGAGGTGAATTCCCAAACAACGCCCCATCCAAGTCCCGCTTTCCACAATCAGGGTCCAGGTAAATTGTGGCCCATTACAAATTTTTTAGGAGGTCAGCAAAATGAAGAGGATTACCATCCCGGCTTTTTTAGTGTTTTGTCTTTGCACATTATTTGCCGTGACTGCGTCGGCAAAAACCCAGCTCACCTATGCAAATTTTTTCCCTCCCACCCACATTCAAAGCCAATTGGCTGAAAGCTGGTGCAAAGAAGTCGAAAAAAGGACAAACGGAGAAATTACCATAAATTATTTCCCTGCAGGTTCTTTGACCAAAGCACCCCAAACCTATGACGGTGTTGTTTCAGGAATTGCAGACATCGGAATGACAGTGCTTGCCTATTCAAGGGGACGATTTCCGATTGCCTCTGCCATTGATCTTCCCATGGGCTATTCAAACGGTGTCCAGGCGACAGCCGTTGCCAACGCGGTCTTAAACAAATTTGAGCCCGCTGAATTCAATGATACCGCCATGATGTTTGTCCATGCCCATGGCCCCGGGTTGATCCATACCCGGGATAAAGCTGTCTCCACCCTTGAGGGTATCAAAGGTCTTAAGCTCAGGGGCACTGGAACCAGCGGTCTTGTCCAGGCGGCACTCGGCGCATCCCCGGTTGGAACATCCATGGCTGAATGCTACCAGATGCTTCAAAAAGGGGTCGTGGACGGCTCATCCCATCCGGTTGAATCCAACAAGGGATGGAAATTGGGAGAAGTTGCTCATTTTATGACCCAGAATTTTTCAACCGCCTATACCACCACCTTTGCCGTCTTTATGAACAAAGACAAATGGGCAGCCCTCACACCTGAACAGCAGAAGATTATCCAGGAAATCAATGGGGAATGGGCCACCAAACACGGAGAAGCCTGGGATGAAGCCGATAAGCTTGGGATGGAATTCTTTTTGGAAAAGGGAGGTAAAGTGGTCCCCCTTTCCGAAGCAGAATCCAAAAGATGGGAAGAAGCCGTTGCTCCGGTTATCGATGACTATATTAAATCCGCCTCGGAAAAAGGCATCGATGGAAAAGCGGTTGTAGACTTCATCAAAGCAAATATGTAATGAAGCACGTGTAACTTCTTGCCCAATTTCCGGCCGGATTCGGCAGGTCATTGGGCAAGTCCATTAACCTTAAAGTAAAATGAATCAGGACTTCCCATGAAAATGATTTTTACGATGCTGAACAGGTTTTCAGGTTTTCTAAAACTGATCGGTGCCATCGCCCTGACCTGCATGATGATGTTAACGGTTGTGGATGTCATTGGTCGGTTTTTCAGGCACCCCATTTTCGGGTCAGTTGAACTGGTTGGGTTTATGGCAACCATTCTGGTGGCATCGGCCCTTCCTTATACCTATAAGGTGGAGGGCCATGTCGGGGTTGAAATTCTGGTCCGGCTTTTCTCAAAAAAAATCCAACTATGGATCGACATTTTCACCCGAAGCCTGAGCCTTGTCCTTTTCGGTCTGATCACCTGGCAGATGTTTCTCTATGCAAAGGACATCCGGCATACCGGTGAAGTCTCCATGAACCTGGAATTTCCCATCTACTATATTGTATACCTGCTCGCATTCGGTATGTTGATTTTCTCTGTTACCATTCTGGAGACAATCGTTGGCGATATTAAGCAATTAAGAGAGTTGAAAACAAAATGAGCCCGACTTTTATTGGCATAATCGGCATTATCATTATGGTTCTCATGTTCCTGACACGGATGCCCGTGGCATTTGTCATGGCAGCTGTTGGATTTGCGGGATTCTCCGCCATGATCAGCATGGATGCCGGACTTGTCCTGTTATCCAGGAACGTCTACGAAACATTTGACTCCTACGACCTGACCACCATTCCTTTGTTCATCCTCATGGGCCAGCTGGGATTTAATTCCGGCATCAGCAAGCGTCTCTATAAAGCTGGCTACACATTCATGGGCAACATAAGGGGCGGCCTTGCCATGGCAACGGTTACCGCCTGCACCGCCTTTGGTGCGGTCTGCGGGTCAAGCCCTGCCACGGCAGCCACCATGGCCACGGTGGGTCTGCCGGAGATGAAACGATACAATTATGATGATGAACTTGCCACAGGATCCGTGGCTTCGGGCGGCGGTATCGGCATGATCATGCCCCCTTCCGTTGTTCTGATCATTTACGGAATCCTCACGGAACAATCCATTGGGGCCCTGTTTGTGGCAGGCATTTTTCCCGCCCTTCTGGTGACGGTGCTGTTTATCATCTGCATTTACATCCGGTGTCGGATCTCCCCGGAACAAGGGCCTCCCGGAGAACGCTTCTCCTGGCCGGAAAAATTCAAATCCCTTTTGGGCCTTATCGAAACCCTCATCGTTTTCACCCTGGTCATCGGCGGAATCTTCATCGGGCTTTTTACCCCAACGGAAGCCGCAGCCATCGGTGCCTTTTTCATGCTGCTCATCGCCCTTGTCAGACGTCAGATTTCCTGGCAGGGATTTGTCAACTCTCTGATGGAGACCCTGAGAACCTCCTGCATGGTGCTCATGCTCATTGCAGGCGCCGTAATTTTCGGAAAATTTCTGGCCGTGACCCGGATTCCCTTTGAGATCGCCGGCTGGGTGGCAGGACTTGAGATGTCACCGGTATTGGTCATGGGAGTGATTATCGGGATTTATTTTATCGGCGGCTGCTTCATGGATGCCCTGGCCTTTGTCACCCTGACTGTACCCATCTTTTTTCCCGTGGTCATGGAACTTGGGTTTGATCCCATCTGGTTCGGGATCATCATTGTAATGGTCACGGAAATGGGGGTTATCACCCCGCCTGTGGGCATCAATGTCTATGTGGTCTACGGCGTTGCCAAAAACGTATTAAAAGAAGAGATCCCCCTGGAGAAAATTTTCAAGGGCATTTTTCCCTTTCTCATTGCCGTCATCGTGGGCGTTTTGATCCTGATCCTCTTTCCTTCGATCATCATGTATCTGCCCAACCTCATGTACTGACCCGCCGGCCTGAACAAAAGCCAAAAGAACCTGAGCCTGTTCCAGGGGAAACCCGGAACAGGCTCTTTTTGTCAGAACGGATACTTACCGGAAATTATCCGGATCAATATTGTAGCGTTTCATGACCTGCTGCAGGCCCTGGCGATCCATCTGGCAAAGACTTGCTGCCTGGGTGATATTCCCATTGGTCATGGAAAGCTTGGCACCGATATAATCATGGTTAAACGTGCAAAGAAACTTTTCCTTGGCCTCCCTATATGACAGGGAGGTATAATGATTCCCCTCGTCTCCACAAGGCTTTTGGGGGCTGATATTTTTTACCGGAATATCGGACAAGGTGATTGTGTTCTCTTTTGAATACAAAATTCCATGGATCAGAACATTTTCAAGCTCCCGGACATTTCCCACCCAGACTTGTTTCATGAGAAGATCCAGAACCTCCTCGGATACGGTTTTCAAAGGTTTGTTCATTTTTTTGCACTGCTTGGCCAACAGGGCCTGGCACAAAATCGGAATATCGGTGATACGATCCCGCAATGGGGGAAGCTCAATTGCGATCACAGACAACCGATAAAAGAAATCCTCCCGAAACTCTTTCTGGGCAATTTTTTGTTTTAGATTCTGGTTGGTGGAGGCAATGATCCGCACATCCACCGTCTCAACTTTGGTATCCCCCAGGGGCTTAATCTCCTTTTCCTGGATCACCCGCAAAAGCTTGGTC
>VMSR01000039.1 GCA_013792075.1 Desulfobacula sp. | reverse complement strand
GCTTTAAATACTGAGACTGTGATGATTGGCGATCCATATACTTATCCATTTTTCTTAAATGCTTGGGTTTTAACAGCCTGATATAAAACAGGGGGTTTACCCTGGTCCAATTGCACGTCTGAACCATCCGCCGGCAAATGATTCAGATCTTCCAATAACGGATGCATTGGGTCTTCAAAAGGTTCGGTGTCTATCCGGGAAATATGCTTCATAACGACACTGACGTTTTCGGTATTGCAATCCCTTGAAATTGATTTCATCACAATGGCACTGCCGCCCGAGTTTTTTTCTCCTCCCAAAGAAGAGACCGTTGAAAGCCTTGCTTCCCGGAAAAAAAACAAGAACATCAAAACAATGATGATAACCAGGCAGACAATAACCATGCTTTTCCCATCTACCAGGGAATGGGTTTTTAAATCCTGAGGTTTCTGCTTCTTTCTAGTGGCTGCAGACATCTGTTTTTCAGGGTCAGAAAAAAGATCATTTCGCCTTTGGGCCTGCCGCTCTGGTTGCGTGCCAGGATGTGTCTCAACAGGAAGCACAGCCTGCCGTGGGGATGGTAACTCCCTTTGTGTCTTTGTGACAGGCCTGGTTTCCATCATCCCAGGCGCTATTTTAATCGGAGCAATCCCGGTCTCATCAAGGGCCTGCTCAACAATTTTTCTATCAATGAAATTGGCTCTTTTTTTACACGCAAGCACCAGGCTGGCATCACATACTTTGTTAATCAAACGGGGAAGACCTTTGCTTGCATGGGTAATCAATTCAATTGCCGGTTCATCAAAAACAGGACTTCCCGAGGCTCCCGAAGAGATAAGTCGGAAATAAATATATTCTGTAACTTCTTCCAGATTCAGCGAAGAAAGCGGGATGGTCTTAATTCTTTGCTTAAAAGAAATCAAATTTCGTTTGTCCAGGCTTTGCAAAAAGCTGGTATGGCCGAACATGAAAAGCTTTATTGGAAAGTATCCGTAGTTATTATAGGTAATCAACTTGGTCAGGTCCGAAACAAAGGTATGATCGAATTCCTGGATATCATCAACAACGATATAGATATACTTGTTTTTTTCCGGGGGATCATTTTCAAAATATTCATAGACAAACCGCTGACATTCCTTCTCATTGGAGGGATCTATGGGCAGACCCAGTTCTCTGGCTATCTTCTCAAGAACCATTGGAAAACTATATCCCGGCGATGGAATATACACCATGGGATACGCCCATTTTTTCTCCATAAACCGGATCAGTTTCAAACCAAGCAGGGTCTTACCGGTTCCATATTCTCCGGCAGTCATCACCACGGGTTCTTTATTTTGAAGGCAATACAACAGACTCTTCCATGCCTTCTCGTGGCCCCGGGATTTATAGAAAAGACTCGGAGAGGGAAAGGGTGCAAAGGGCTCAGTCTGCATTAAAAAGTATTCTTTATACATAACCCGTCCTCAAGGTATTTTTTTGGGGCGTATCAAAGGTCATCGTTCGGAAAAACCCGGCCAAATTCTATTTTTGCCTCATCGCTTGATACGGCCTCATTCAAACCTTTTATGATTTTACTTTTTGTCACCCGGGTCGGATCGGCCAGCATTCTCTCGGTCTGACTTATCACCTTCGTGCTGACATTCGCCAACCTTGAAAGAGCAGTGATCGTTAAGCCGAGCTCAATCCTGATCCTTTTCAGACCGTTTTCCTTAATCCCAAGATTATCCATATAACGAAACACTCCCCCCCCTACCTCGACCTTCTAAAACCGATCGATCTAAAAGAGAACATAAGTTAACACCATCTATTATCCGGACCGCTCTGAACTTGAAACCAATGGGCAAAGCACCGTCGCCCCGCAGCCGTATTGAAAAAAGCCGGAAATAGTCCAATAATTTAACAATGTAATTTAGGTTCATTTTATTTTCCCAAAATCCAAAAAGAGTGGTCTTGATTCAATTTGTTTAAGACTCCTTGGAAAAACATCAATTAATTGGTAATAAGCCCTACATACTTCAACTACTCCCATATTTAACTGTTTGTCAAGTACTTTTTCAAAATAATCTGATGTTTATTCGAAAAGATCTAAAAAGATTCAATAATTCATGAAAATTCCGGATAATTCCGACTTTTTCCAATAATAGCGATGCATAGAAATTTTTTAATTTTTGAAAACACAATGAAAATTAGATGTTTGGATAGCAGACGGCGAGTGGGGTCAAAAAAATTCTCGACGAAAAAAACCTGGCTGACCCTGGACCAGGCATCCCGATGAACTCAGGTCAAATAGTCCAGAAGAGACTCCTTTAAACTGGCCAGACACCCTGTAT
>VMSR01000098.1 GCA_013792075.1 Desulfobacula sp. | reverse complement strand
TTCGATTCCTTTTTCATAGGCTTTTATGCCCATTATATCGGCAAAGGAATCCAGGGTCACATTCAGGTTAAACGGTATGGTTTCGATCTCCAGCATACCGGCTTCAATTTTTGAAAAATCCAGGATGTCGTTGATGAGAAATAGCAGGGAGTCAGCACTTTGCCGGGCACAGAGGGAAAAATCTTCCTGCTCTGCATCAAGGGGTGTTTCCGAAAGCAGTTCCAGCATGCCGATGAAGCCGAACATGGGTTTCCGGATCTCATGGGACATGTTGGCCAGAAATTCGGATTTTGCCTGGTTGGCGATTTCTGCCGCCTCCTTGGCTTCTTCAAGGGCCTCGTAACTGTTTTGGAATTCTGTTTCCAGTTTTTGATAGTTCAGTTGAATCAGGCTGATAACCAGGAAGATCAACAGAAAAATGACGATCAGGGGGAATACAGACTCGAATGTGGTTGTCGGGGCCAGAAAATTCTGGAGCCTGGAAACATTGAACATGTAATAGAATCCCCGGAAACAAAAATACAAGGTCATCACGATCAAGGTGGCGGCTAAAAATGTATTGGACCGGCCCGGAGATTTTTGTGCGTCTGTGAGAAATAACCAGTTACTGGAAAAAAGATAGTGGGCATAAACAAAAGAATTGAGGCAGATTCTGATATTGATATTGTTAGACACATAGGTAAGGTAGAACAGAAGCATCAGGTAAATGGCAAAAAACGTCAGATGCCGTCCCACTATTATTTTTTTCCCGGTAAAGGAGGCAAAGCCTGAATAAAACTGGAAAAGTGCAGTAAAAATTAGGCAATTTCCCAAAACAATACTGATAAGGTCTGGTACTATTCCCCTGAGGCCCACAAGAAAACTTCCGGCACTGATCAAGAGAAAGGCTTGGGTCCACTTTGAAAAACCAGGATATGTCTTCCGCGAAGACATAAAATTCAACAGGCATAATGAAAGCGTTATTGTCACAATTGTCAGTGCGAACAATAAAGATCTCATATCCAGTACCAGGGTCATAAATAAAACTTTCTGCTTGAACCGCCAGGTCTGCCCCGGCAGTTTGGGGTTTGGAAAGCAAAAATCGCGTGGAAACCAGCTTAAATTAAAACCAGGTTTTTCTCAAGAAGAAAGATCCTCAGACCATGAACCATCAAATATTACAAAATAAATTGTGTTGTGGAAATACCAGATAGGTAACCAAGAACCGCCTGCATTCCCCTAACCGGAAAGAGTTGGGTCATTTTCCGAGCCACCAGGAGCGCTATTCTTTTTTGCAGGAGCGTTTTTTTTAGTGTATTCTTGATTTTATTTATTGTAGATCTTGGGGTGAAGATCTTTGGATCCGGTAACGCAAAAAATCTTGGTTCAAACTTGGGAATACAGCGGGAACTCAGGAGAGAATAGAGAAAATGCTGGAGAAAATCCATGATAAAAAAAGGATACTTTTTTTAAAAAATATCCATAAAACCTATACCCAGGGCAATAACCGCATCAATGTTCTCAGAGGGGTGGATCTGTCTGTCAGGGCCGGAGAAATGATTGCGATCATGGGCTCATCCGGATCCGGGAAATCCACCCTGCTCAATATTCTGGGCCTTCTGGATGATTATGATCAAGGTGAATATATGCTGGATGGGGAATTTATGGGAAAAATGAGTGAAACCAAAGCCGCTGCGCTTCGCAATCGGCATTTGGGGTTTATTTTTCAATCCTTTCATCTGATTCCGTTTAAAACAGCCCAGGAAAATGTTGCACTGCCCCTTTTTTTTCGGAAGGTTTCACGGAAAAAAAGAAATCAGCAAGCCATGGAGCACCTGGAGAGGCTGGGGATGGCGCCATGGGCAAACCATTTTCCCAATGAGCTGTCGGGCGGTCAGAAACAGCGGGTTGCCATAGCCCGTGCCATTATAACAAATCCAACCGTTGTTCTGGCAGATGAACCCACAGGTGCCTTAGACAATGACACAAGCCTTGGGGTGATGAAGGTTTTTAAACAGATAAACACCAGGGGTATTACGCTGATCGTCATCACCCATGAAAAACAGATTGCGGCCATGACCGATCGTATTCTTTATCTTTCCGAAGGCATTATAAAAAAGAGCCGCATAAAAGACTAGGCTTTTGGCGTATATTTTTTATCAGGATCATATTAAAGCATGGATATTAGAAATTTTTTTGATCAGTTTCAGGAAATTTTTTATACGCTTGAAAAAAACAGGCTTCGTACAATTTTAACTGGACTCACCGTCTCCTGGGGTATTTTTATGCTCATTTTGTTGCTGGGCGCAGGCCATGGCCTGGAAAACGGTATCGATAGTGCTTTTCAAGAAGATGCAATCAATAGCCTGTGGGTCAGGCCCGGTCAAACATCTGTTCATCATAAAGGGTTAAAACCAGGCCGGGAAATATCTTTTCATAATCCGGATGTTCATGAAATTGGCCATAAAATTCATGAAACACAATTCATCAGCGGCAGGTTTTATCTGAGTAGAAACACCACGGTCCGATACCAAAAAAAAATAGGCAAGTTTCAGGTTGTCGGCGTTAGACCCGAGTATGATAAAATTGAAAATTTCCGAATGGTTAAAGGACGATCATTAAACACCCTTGATGAAAGCCAGAACCGGAAAGTTGTGATTTTAGGAATTGATGTACAAAAAGAAGTGTTTCAAAATCAATATTCCATCGGAAAACACATTCTGATCAGGGGAATTCCTTTTCAAGTCATCGGGATATTTGATGATCCAGGAGATCAATGGAATTTAGACCGTATTTTTATGCCCATATCCACCCTGCAAAAGGTTTTTAACAGAAATGACCTTGTACAGAATATTGCCATGACCATTAATGCAACAGATCAATCAGGGGCCAGGGCCGTGGAAAAAAAGGTCAGGGATCTATTGGCAGGTCGGCATGGGTTTTCCCAGGAAGACAGTCAGGCAATTTTCATACACAATTCTTTGAGTGAATATTTAAATTTTATGGATCTTTTTGCCAGCATCAGAATATTTGTCTGGATAATGGGTATCGGCTCAATTGTGGCAGGCATGGTGAGCATCAGCAATATCATGTTGATAACCGTTAAAGAACGGTCCCGTGAGATCGGCATCCGAAAGACACTGGGGGCGACCCCCAACTCTGTGGTACAGATGATTTTGACCGAATCCATCATCATTACCTTTGGATTTGGGTATGTTGGCCTTGTGGCAGGGATCGCCATACTGGAAATAATGGGAACCTACATAAAGGGGGCTGCCTATTTTAAAAATCCAGAAATCAATATGGGGATCGCCTTTGGCGCATTGTTGATTTTGGTTATATCTGGTTCCCTTGCCGGTATTTTTCCGGCCATACAAGCCGCTGGCATCCGTCCCGTGGACGCCCTGAGGGATGAATAGGATGCCCATGTTATTTAGCAAAGACACCTGGCAGGAAATTGCCTATACAATTCAACAAAATAGAATTCGTTCGCTGATGACTGTTTTTGGTGTTTTCTGGGGGGTATTCATGCTGGTTATTCTGGTGGGTGTCGCCACGGGTCTTCAAAATGGCGCCTATTCTGCTTATCGTTCCTATGCAACCAATACATTTTATATCTGGACGCGGATCACCACCAAACCCTATAAAGGGTATGCTATTGGTAGAAGCTATTATTTTAACAATGACGACACGCGTATTTTGAGGGAAACCATACCGGAAATTCAGGTTGTGGCACCACGGGGCAGTATGAGGGCCAGGGATACTTACAATAATGTCAGTTACAAGGACAAAGCTGCCACATTAACCATCTACGGCGATGAACCCCAGATTCGTGATATTAATTTGATGGAAATCACCCGGGGACGCTTTTTAAACAGACTGGATCTTGTGCAGAAAAGAAAAGTAGCGGTTATGGGGTCTGAAAGTGTTCCGCTTTTGTTTCCCGAAGATCAAAATCCCATTGGCCAGTTTGTCTGCATTAATGATATTCATTTTCAAATAGTGGGAATATTCGGGTTGCCCAACCATAATTCTGATGATTATGAAGAAAATGCCAAAGCTATTTTTCTGCCCTTGTCTACATTTCAGCAAACCTTTAACTGGGGAGAAATTGTGGGCTGGTTTTCAATAAATGTAAAGCTTGGGTTTGATGCAGAACAGGTCAAGGAAAAAGCAAGTGCATTACTGGCCCGACGGCATTTTGTCGCCCCCAATGATAAAAGAGCGTTTGGTTCCTGGAATATGGCCGACCGGTTTAAAAAAATGGCCGATCTGTTTACGGGGATTCGTTTTATTACCTGGTTTGTCGGTATTTTTACAATGTTGGCTGGGATTATCGGCATTTCCAATATCATGGTGATCGTGGTCAGGGAACGTACCCGAGAAATCGGTATTCGAAGGGCAATGGGCGCATCCCCCCTGTCTATAATGGTCCAGTTAATTCTGGAAACCCTTGTGTTAACCTCTGTGCCCGGGTACGTGGCCCTGGTTCTGGGTGTGGGTGTTCTAGAAGTTGTCGACAAGGTAATCCTGTTTTTAAATGTGGAGACAAAAATGTTTCAACATCCGGAAATTAACCTGTATGCGGGTCTTGGGGCCCTTGTCCTATTGACATTGGGAGGGGTTTTTGCAGGCATGATCCCGGCGCTTGGGGCGGTGAGAATGAAACCTGCGGATGCACTGCGCCAGAATTATTGATAGCTAATACTATAAAAAGAGATGGCAAATGAAAAGGATATTCAGGGTCTTGGTGATTGTTTTGCTAGTCGGCTTTGTGGTTGGTACGTTGTTTTTCTTATATAACCGCTCCAGACCCCGGCAGGTCGTGTATAAAACGACTCTGGCCCAACACTTGGATATCGTTAAAAAGACGATTGCTTCCGGTAGCGTGGTTGCCAGAAAAGAAATAGAGATAAAGCCACAGGTATCGGGTATTTTAGAGGAATTGCTGGTAGAAGCCGGAGATAAGGTGGAAAAAGGCGGTGTTATTGCCAGGATCAAACTCATCCCCAATCTTTTGCGCCTCAATGACGCACAGGCCCGCTTTAAAAAAGCACAGGTCAACCTGGATTATGTCCAAAAGACCCACAGCCGTGTAAAACAGCGATATCAGGAAGCATTTTTATCCGGTAAAATCAGTGATAAAAATGACACGCCGAACTTAATCGCTCTCAACCAGGCAGAAGCTGAATCAAAAACGGCAAAGCTGACCCTTGCCAGTGCGCAAAAAGAGTTTGACCGCCAGAAAAATCTTGCCCAAAAACAGATCATCACTGAAGCTGTTTTTGAGCAAACGACCCTGATCCTTGCAAGATCCCGGGAAGCGTACCAGAAAGCGCAGAACCACTACCTGATGATGAAGGCGCAAACCTTTGATGCCATGCAAGCCGAGCTTCAGGAGGCTGAAAATTCACTGGAACAGGCCAAAGAAGAAGTCTCCTCTTCCTGGAACAATCTGCAGCTGATCCTCGACGGTATTTCGCCGCTTTCCCCGGAAATGAGCAACACCCTTGTCAGATCAACCATTGATGGAACGATTCTGGATATCCCCGTAAAAGAAGGCGCGCCTGTTGTGGAAATCAATACACAGTCCATGGGGACAACAATTGCTGTCATTGCAGATATGAAGGACATGGTTTTTGAAGGCCAGGTGGATGAATCTGAAATCAATAACATCCATATGGGGATGGCATTGATACTGACGATTGGTGCCATTTCAGATGCCAGGTTCAACGCTGTTATTGAATATATTTCACCCAAAGGAATCGAAAAAAACGGTGCTGTTCAATTTAATATTCGGGCCAAGGTCACAACAGATGATCAATATTTCATCAGGGCAGGCTATTCAGCAAGTGCCGATATCGTTCTGGATAAACGTGAAAATGTCTTGGCAGTGGATGAGGGGAACCTGATATTCAACGATTCCGGTGTTTTTGTTGAAGTGGAAACCTATCCTGATACATTTGAAAAACGAAAAATAATGGTTGGATTATCAGACGGGATCAACATTGAAGTCCTTTCCGGGCTGACACTGAAAGATAAAATTAAGGTACAATAATAAACGTTGTAAAAAGATTGATTGACAATTATATCAAAATTTGATACTGTCTAGAAAAAGGGCAAATCATGGAAAAACCATGGTTTGTTGCGTTAGGAGGGCAGCTGCAAAGGCGGTCCAATTCTTTTATATTTTCCAACAAAATAACAAAAAGGGGGTTTACATGAAAAAACTAATCATTTTATTAACAACACTCTTTATTTTGGGATTTGCCATGGGGCCTGCTATGGCCGGTAATGGCCCCGCTCCGAATTCAGGAGACGGCATACCCGATGGAAGCGGGATGGATGGCGGCCCCTATGGGCCCAGTGGCGACAGTGGAGATTCCAGAGGTCCTGCACCGAATTCAGGAGATGGCATACCCGATGGCAGCGGATTCTAATGTTCAGAAATATTTCAGGTCGCTGGTTTAGATATACTTTTCCGATCAAATCTCAATTTGTCCGGCCTGTTTTCTTCCCAGAACACAGGCCGGACAAAAAAAGTGGTTAGTACCTGCCGCCTTCGAATATGGAGTCTGCAAAGGCAACATCCTCCGGGCAGAAGACAAAGAGGCATTTGCCGCCGGAATCAGACACAGATCCGTAGACATAATTGATGTTTATTTTCTCTTCCCCAAGGCGTTTGGTTATCTTGGCAAACTCTCCGGGTTTGTTGGTGATATCAATGGCCACCACCTCATTAGAGTCAAACAAATAGTCGTTTTCCTTTAACATGGTCAGGGTTTCATCGGGCTTGTCCGTTAACAGCCGGATCAGGGCAAAATCGGCAGAGTCCCGTTTCATGGAACTATAGCTGGCATAGGATGCCAGGCGTTTCAGAGATTTGCCCCGGGCTTCAAACAGGTTCTGGACATAGGCAGATGCATCCTGGATGGTGATGGCATCAATATTGATGCTGGCCTCTCCAAAAAGAGCGGTGAGTTTTCCCAGTTCGCCGGGTACGTTTTTTAGAAAAAGCGATATTTCACGTCTGATCATCTTGTCCTCCCCTTTTTTACACCATCATCCTAGTTGTTATCTGCGAAGTTAACCCCTTCATCAAATGCCTTCATGTTCAACGGAATGATCTTTGCCTTTGCCGAAAATTCTTCTTTGATGCAGTCTTTCAGCAGGTCCGGATCCACCAGTTTTGCCTTGGCATTAAAAGCGGCCAGGGCAACAATGTTGGCAGCCCGGACACTGCCGGCGGCCGCTGCAATCTCATTGATGGGCACCACAAGTTCAATGATATCCTTTCGGTTGCTTCTGACGGGAATCAGGGAACTATTGATGAACACAATGCCCCCGGGTTTGACGGTATCGCTAAATTTTTCCAGGGAAGGCCGGTTCATAGCCACCAGGTGGGTGGGGTTTTTGATGATGGGAGAGCCGATCAGTTTGTCGCTGATGACCACGGTGCAATAGGCGGTTCCTCCTCTCATCTCCGGCCCGTAGGAGGGTACCCAGGCAACAAAGGAGCCTTGTTTCATTGCCGCATATGCCAGAAGTTTGGCGCTCAGTAAGATTCCCTGGCCTCCAAATCCTGCAAATTTTATTTCTGTTTGCATTGGTTTCTCCAAAAACAGCTAGTGTGTTAACAGTGTTATCCTATTCAGGGGTTTTAACATCTCCCAGTTCATAGTAGGGCAGAAGGTTTTCTTCGGCCCACTTCAAAGAGGCAAGGGGGGTCAGCCCCCAATTGGTCGGGCAGGTTGAAATCACTTCCACAAAGCTGAAGCACTTGTTTTCCACCTGGTATTGAAATGCCTGTTTGATGGCTTTTTTTGTTTTGTTGATCTGCTGGGGTTTTAAAACCGCCTGGCGGGTCACATAGGCCGGGGTGACAAGGCCGCCCAAAAGGTTTGCCATTTTAATGGGCATCCCCGTTTGGTCTGTGTTCCTTCCTGTCGGTGCCGTTGTGGCACGCTGGCCCGGAAGGGTGGTGGGGGCCATCTGTCCGCCGGTCATGCCGTAGATGGCATTGTTGATAAAGATGGTGGTGAACTTTTCCCCCCTATTGGCGGCATGGATGATTTCTCCCATGCCGATGGAGGCCAGGTCCCCGTCTCCCTGGTAGGTAAAGACAATCAAATCCGGTCTCACCCGTTTGATGCCCGTTGCCATGGCAGGCGCCCGTCCGTGGGCGGCTTCCTGAAAATCACAATTAAAATAATTATAGGCCAGAACGGCGCACCCCACAGGGGCGATGCCAACGGTTCTGTCCATGATGCCGAGTTCATCTATGGCTTCTGCAACAAGCCTGTGGACGATGCCGTGGGTACAGCCAGGGCAATAATGCGTCATGGTGTGACTGAGCACGGCCGGCTTAGAAAATGTTTTTCCCATTGTTGTCTCCTATATCATTGCTTTAATGATGTCGATGATTTTTTCCGGTGACGGGATATCGCCGCCGCATTCGCCATAAAATTCAACAGGCCGCTGGCCTTTGACACATCGTTCGACATCTTCCACCATCTGTCCCATGCTCATTTCAATACTGATGACGGATTTACAGCTTTTCTTGGTGGCAGCCTCGAAGACCGCCTTTTCTGGGAAGGGAAACAGGGTTTTGGGCCGCAGCATGGCAACTTCAATGCCCTCTTCTTTCAAAAGGTCAATGGCGGTCCTGCAGACCCGGCTCATGGTGCCGTAGCTTGTGATCAGCACCTTATAGTCCGCGTCGGCATTATAGGCTTCAAACTGGATCTCTTCTCGCTTCATCTGGTCATATTTGGCTTTGAGATTCAGATTGTGTGCATTGAGTTCTGTCGGGTCCAGATATAAGGATTTTACCAGGTTTCTTTTTTTACTTTTCCGGGTGGACATGCCGTTGGTGGCCCAATCGTCTTTATTGGAGGGGGCTGTGGCCAAATCCTCCGGGAACTCAACCGGTTCCATCATCTGGCCGATGAGGCCGTCCCCTAAAATCATGACCGGTCCCCGGTATTTTTCAGCCAGGGTAAAGGCCTGCATGGTCATTTCAACGGCTTCCTGGACCCCGTCGGGTGCCAGGACCAGCAAGTGGTAATCCCCGTGTCCGCCGCCCTTGGTGGCCTGGAAATAATCCCCCTGGGCCGGCAGAATTCCGCCAAGGCCGGGGCCGCAGCGTACAATATTGACAAACACCGCCGGGCACTGGGCTGCGGCAATATAGGAAATGGCTTCGCTCATGAGGCTGATGCCCGGGGAGGAAGAGGTGGTCATCACCCGCTCTCCTGCGCCTGCCGCACCAAAGATCATATATCCGACCGCCACTTCACTCTCCCCCTGGAGGAAGACACCGTCCACTTCCGGCAGGCGTTTTACCAGGTATTCGGCAACCTCGGACTGGGGGGTGATGGGGTAGGCAAAATAATTTTTACACCCCGCTCTGATGGCAGCCTCTCCGATTGCTTCGTTTCCTTTCATTAATACTTTTGCCATTTTATTTATCCTTTGCTCTTTTTTTAACTTGTCTGGGTTTCATTGATACAAATGGCAACATCCGGACACATAATACAGCAGATGGTGCAGTGAATACAATCTTCGGGTCTTGCCTGATAGACCGGAAAATGTCCTTTTGCGTTTACCGTATTGGTGATTTCAAGGACATTTTTCGGGCAGAAATTGACACAGAGCCCGCATCCTTTGCACCGTTCGGAATCAACAATATGTTCGTAGGCCATACAAATTACTCCTTATTATATCTAATGCTTAGTCCAGGGGAATACCAGTTTCCTGTCAATGGTCAGCACCGGGCAGGAAAACCGGTCCATATCAAGGTGCGGTATCATCCGGGATGAAGCCGTTATAAATTCAATTGGAAGACCGGTGGTCTGGGACACCTCTTTTATAAAACGATATCCCTCGTAAATGATTTCCGGTGTGGTTTCGTCAATCAGATTGGCATTGGACACAAGTCCCGTGACCGCAAGTTTTGAAGATATCTCAATTTCCCCTTTGATGCGAAGGCAGCCTTCAATGGTTTCGGTAAAGGGCCGCAAGGGGTTGATCACCTGGAGCATCTGCACTTTTTTTTTGCGAAGTTGGTCCCCGAGGGCTGCCAGGACCGTTACCCCCACATCATCGCCGCCGGCATCCAGAATGGTCAGTTCGGAAGGCTGCAGGATCATCCCGGCCACGGCCGGTGCGAGGATGGGCAGGTCGGCATGCATGTAGCGTTTGTCGGGCAGCACCACTTCAACCCCTAATTTTTCAAGGGAAACCCGTGCCTCCCGGGTTCTGAAATAGGGGTTGACCAGGTCCAGGTCGGCGATTTTAACCGCCATTCCCCGAAGTCTCGATTTGGCGGCAAGGTTTACGGCGGTTTCGGTTTTACCGCTGCCATAGTTGCCGACAATGATCACAATGCCTTTAATATCAATGTTCAAATACACTTCCTTTGCCCATATGGTCTCAAAAGAACAACCTAAAACTTGGATTAAATCAAATAAGGGGCTGTTTTGCAAATATTTTTTTTAATTTGTTCTGTCGTTCAGGGCCCTTGGGAAGCGGGATGCGGCAATGGTGCAAATTTCATCGTGGGTCAGGCGCCTTCCCCGGGTGATGCTTTGGGTTTTGATGGTCTCTGTGATCCTGGAGATTTGGGTTTTTTCATGGGGGATATTGTTCTGGTCCAGGTATTTTTGAACCAGACGGTGCCCGCAAAGCAGGTTCAAATAAAATTTTTCTTCGGCCATGGTGCCAAAATTTCCCAGGGCATGGGTCCCGGCCACATGGGTAAGCACCGCCTCCCCAAAGACCGGGGTATGGGTCTGTATCAGGCCGGACCCTGTCTGTTCTTTGACAATGGCATCCACATATTCATAGTATTTTCTGAACAAGGCAATGTTGTCTGTGTCAACCCTTAAGTTCAGGCCCTGGTTTTTCAGCTGTTTGGCTGTGGTGAACAGATCGCCGATTCCGTTTCTCTCGCCGATCCCCAGGGCAGAGACTTCCAGGACGCAGGCACCTGCCAGTATGCCCATGACGGAATTGGCCGAGGCCATGCCATAGTCATTGTGGCAGTGAACCGAGAGCCGGGCTTTCAGGTCGGCGCCTGACAGAGCCTTGATGCTGTCATAAACCTGGTTGGGGGCCATGATGCCCGAGGTGTCAGGCAATGAGAGAATATCAATTCCAAGGTCCTGGCTTAGAAACCGGGCCCAGGTGGTGAGCAGGAGACTGTCGGTTTTGCCGATATCCAGCATGGCAATGGAAATCACTGCCCCGGGCCTATGGGTGCGAACCATGGCCATGGTAGCCCCAAGGTCATGGAACAGGCGGCTGGTTTCATCCTTTGTAATCGTATTTTTAACCTGGAGGTGGAAATGGAGGTCATCAACGCCGGTATCGCACAAAATTTTTGCATCCGGAACAAAGGCCCGGCCAAGGGCGGCGGTGCGGATTTTAAACTTGTTTGCCTTTGCATGGGCAGCCAGCCGGGCAACAATTTTTGCCTCCATGGGGTGGGCGGACGGATAGCCGGCCTGGCAGACATCCACTTTCAATGCTTCCTGGAATTCCAGCAGTTTGATCCGCTGTTCCAGGGAAAAGATAAGGCCCTGGAACTGCATTCCCTCCCGCAGGGTCTGGTCGATTACCATTATTTTTCGGCCAGGGATCTTATCTGCCATGATTTTCCTTTGGGGGGTTGAAATATCCATGGACAAGTTTTGGAAATTCCCGGCCCAGGCGGTTAATCAGAACGTTCATGCCCGTAGGCTTTCCTGAGTCCTCTGCCATTGCCATAAGATTAAGATAGTGTTTGGGGTCAAAATTCAAGTTGCGCCATTGTATCATATCAATGTTGTGGGCCTGGACAAACCCGGCAAGGGCCTCTGCTTCTTTTTCAGAATCCGTGAACCCCGGGCAGTTCAAATAATTGATGGAAACAAAAATCCCCTTTTCCTTGGCAATTTTGATGCTGTCCAGCACATCTGAAAAAGCATAGGACTTGGGCCTGAAATAGGCCTGGTAACAGGATTCTCTCACTGAATTCATGCTCACCCGCATGGAATCAAGGCCGGCATTGCAAAGGGCTTTCACCTGGTCCGGCAGGCTTGCGTTGGTGTTCAGGTTGATGGTGCCCTGGTCTGTTTTTTTCCGGACCATTTCAATGGCAGAAAGGATAGCCTTTGCCGCGGTCAAGGGTTCTCCCTCGCATCCCTGGCCAAAACTGACCACCGCCTTTTCAACCCGGGAGATGTGCTCCAGACAGACTTCGGCAATTTCCAGAGGGGTCGGGGTAAAGCGGATACGTTCCTGGCAGGCGCACAAATTGTTTTCCGTCTGGAGGGAGATACACCCCAGGCAATTGGCATTGCAGACCGTGGAAGTGGGAAGCGGGGCTTCATATCGCCCCAGAAAAAAATTTTTCCCGGCCGGACACCCGTATTCAAGGGCACAGGTTTCAAGGTGCCGCACAAGCCGGTTATCCGGATATAATTTTTGGAGGCGGTTTACGCCGGTCACAATACCCTCATGGGGCATCTGCCGCAGGTCCTGGCGGGGTTCTGCATCCACCAGGATGGCGGCTGATCTGAAATCGGTTTCCCCGAACCCCACGGCCCCATAGGAAAAAAGGGGCAGCGCATTTTCAATACCGGCGTCATCATAGGCGCAGACATGCCGGTTCACATATCCCGGGGAATTGAACACCCCCACGGGATAGATTCGTTTGCCCGGGTCATAGGGGTTAAATTCCATGACCTCAAATTGGTCGCTGTCCATATTAAAGACAATGGGCCTGCGGTGGGGAAGCATCATCAGTTCACTGCCATGGGGCATGTCACAAGAGTCGGTTTTGGTCAGTATAAAAAGAGACTCCCCGGACATGCCGGCAGCGCCATAGCCTTCCAGGTCGAAAATTTCTCCGTTCTCCCCGGCCACAACTGCCGTGAGAATCTGTTTGTCAATATATGCGATGGTCTTCACCTATTGTATTAAAATTGATCACAGGCCAGATATACCAGAACCGGATGATATTCTCAATCTTCTTGTCTGAAATCTGGATAATTTGACAGGTTAACTCGATCTCAATATGCCATTCATACTTTAGACTTTATTTTCACCCGTCCGATATTTAATGCCACAAGTTTTACAGGAATGGAAGCCATTCCAACCCCAACAGCTAAGCGGATTATTTCTGTTTTACGTAAGAGTAATATTCTAAACACACTGCGTGAACCAAGTGGACGTAAAGCTGCAATTTATGCATTTTCGGAATTAATGAATATTACTGAGGATGCTACTATCTTTTGAGGATCATTTATGAACCTCAAATCTTTTTGTGGCTCATATATTGAAGAATATGAGCTACAAATCATTTTGTGGCTCATATGTAGACCACAAGATCACAACAAAAAAATGAATAAATACTGCGCAGGTATGAATTACATATGGTTTATGACCATGAGAATGCACTTAAATAAATTATGCAAGAAATCAGCGTCCCGGCGAGTTGATCCTTTCTCAAAAAAGGGTAACAGGCGTTAAACTGATGTTATTGAGTTTTTCAAGGTAGGTCTCGTATAGTCCCGGATCAAAATTTCTGGAAAGTTCATTCATGAATCCGTGAAACCCGGCGGTCTTGCAGCAGGAAAGGTTTGGGGTATTTTCAAGGGCTGAGATCAGGCCATCCACATCAAAATGGGGTTCTGATGCAGGAAAAAAAAGCTGGGTGTCAAACATTGGGTGGATGTGGAGGTGATGCCGTATCTGGGAAGGGTAAAAGCCTATTGCCCTCCGGATATGGGCAAAGGCAGGGGTGCCGGACAGGTGCCAGATGGCGGCAGCCCCTGCGCTGAAGCCTATCAAAGACCGGATTCGGGGGTTTTTTTCCAGGCGGTCTGCAATGATATCGGCATAGGCGGCAATCCCCACCCGGGTTGAGAAAAATTCATGGGCAAGGGCCTCATCCCTGAATTTTATCCTGCCCCCATAGGGATCGATGATGTGGGTGGCGTTGAGGCCCACTCTCCCGGCAAGCCGGTCCAGGGCCGGGGTGTGCCCGAAAATGTCGGCAGCAATGAGGACATCCATGGCAATTATTTTAGTATCAGGGATTCGGCGGCCAGGGATGCCACTGTGTCCACTTTTACACCCAGTTTAAAATGGGTGGACAATTCACCCAGTTGGCGGTGGCAGGACAGGCAGGCGGTGGCCAGGTGATCAAGCCCGCAGGCTTTCATCTGGTCTGCCTTGGGTTTGCCGGTTATCATCCGTTTTTTGGTGCTGGTGCTGTCCTGGAGGATGCCGCCCCCGCCGCCGCAGCAAACCCCGTCTTCCCGGTTGGGGGTCAGTTCCACCACCCCTTCGCAGCACAGGGACAAAAGCTGTCGGGGAGCGTCGTAGCCGCCTGATTTTCTGGCAATATTGCACGGGTCATGGTAGGCGATCTTGTAGGGGTGGACGGAAGGGTCAAACTTGAGCACCCCTTTTTGGGCATAGGCCAGGGTCAGCTCCGGGATGCTCATGACCGTGAACTTGGGGTGTCTTCCGATCAGTTCCGGCAGCAGGCACTTGAGCACATGGTAGCCGTGGCCGCATTCGCTGAGGACCAGGGTTTGAATCCCCAGTTTTTCCGCAGGTTCCACCACCATGCGGGCAATTTTTCGGGCAATGTCGTCATCGCCCGTAAAATAGCCCCAATTGGTGACATCGGTGTGAAAAGAGGACAGGGTCCAGGTTTCCCCCATGGCATAAAATAGTTTTCCCATGGCCGTCAAATGCATGAGGTTGATGCCAAGCTCTCTTGGGTTGGGCAGGTAGAGAAATTTTGATCCGGCCTTGTCGTGGGGGATGGAAGCATTTGGGTCATCCACCTCATCCACAAATTCTTCGGACACCCATTCGACGGTTTCCACAAATTCTTCCTGGGTCAGCCCGTTGACATCCCCTGTTTCCAGCCTTGATTTGATGCCTTTCAGGATGTCCGGCGGGATCTGGCCGTGGGCAATGGCAAGGCTTCTGGCCTTGCGGACCACCTTGTCCATGGTAATGCCCATGGGGCAGCCCTGGGTGCACCGGTTGCAGATAAGACAGTCCCAGAGCATCCGGCTCTCCACAAGCTGTTCCTCCAGCCCCAGGGCTGCCATGCGCACCATTTGCCGGGGCAGGGGGCCTCCCTCGCCGTCGAACCAGGTGCACCTGGAATTGCAGGCGCCGCAGGTCAGGCACTCCGCTATATTGTCTCCCTGGGTAAATTGGTTGAGCAGACGACTCAGTTTTGATTGTGGTTTTATGGTTGCATTCGCCATTATGGTTTGTCCTTTTTTGCCTTGGAAATAATGCGCTCAAATTTTATGGTTTCATTGGCTGCCACAGGTTCCCATGCGACTTTGTCCGGGGTGATCCCGGGCATTTTTGCAATGGCGTTCAGGGCTGCCCTGGCGGTGGTGCTGCCGTCCATGGATCGGCAGTTGCCTTCATGGCAGGGGCTGACAATGATTTTAGCGGCACCGTTGATCAGACTTTTTAAAATCATGTCACAACTGATGCGGCAGGCACAGGGAAGGGAGATCACCTGGCAGGTTTTTGGAAGACCTGCTTTTTCGGCCGCCAGGGCAGCCGACCGTTCACAGGCAAAGACGACAATCTGGCCTTTTTTGCCCCAGTCTGTCACCCGGTTTCCAATCTGGTCATTGGTGAAGTTTGTGGATTCAATGGCATAGGCCGGGCAGTTGGCCACACACAAATGGCAGGAAAAGCAGGCATCTTCCATTATCTGGGGCCGCATTTTTTCGTTGAGAAAAATGGCCCCGTGGGGGCAGATTCTGTAACAGGTCAGGCATTTGGCGCATTTTTTTTCATTGACCATGACCCCGGTCTCTTTTGGGGGCAGGGGTTTGGGGTGGGTTAAGGCCGATAAAATCTCCTGGATTTCCGTTTCCAGATCCTCTCCATCCACTTCGTCATGGCAGGTGCCAGCAAAAAAGATGCCCCTTCTCGGGCTTTGGATGAGCCTGTGGCGGACATTGGCCGATTGCAGAAATCCTTCCCTGTCCAGGGGGGTGCCCAAAAAGGATGCAAGGGCTTGAAAGTCTTTATTGGCACGGATGCTTTCGGGTACGACCAGGCAGTCACATGCCAGCTCAAGTTCCATGCCCGGCAAGGTTGCCTCCTTGAGATGGACAAGAAAGCCTTTTTTCCGGGTCGTGATTTTGATGTCCCCGGCGTCATCGAACCTGAGAAATCGGATGCCCTGACTTCTGGCCCGGTCATAAAGAACCTGGCCCAGGGCGCCGTGAACCAGCATTTTGTTCAGGACAATGGTGACCTCTTTGCCCTGTTTTCCGGCGGCCATGGCGGCAAGCAGGGCCCTGCGGGCAGTGGTTTTGAATTCAGGGCCGAAATAATCCAGCAGAATCAAAATTTTTTGTGGGCAGTCCCCGGGGGCCAGTTGCTCAAAGGCGTTCAGGTCCATGGCTGTTTGGAACCGCCCCGGGCCTGTATTGGAAATGACGGCAGCTTCTTCTGCGGCAATGATAGCGCCAAAGGTCAGGGTCTGCTTTTTGCCATGGTCTTCAAAATAAATGGAAAAATTGCCCAGGGTGCCGTCCACGGCAAGAATTTTTGCATGGGGCAGGGCGTCCGGAGAAAAGGCTGTACCCGGGTCAATACCAAAAGCATAGACCGAAAAACCTTTGGCGGTAATAGATTTTGCAACCAGGGCCGCCTGGGGTCCCTTGCCCAGGATGGCCACATTCATGTCCGGCTTTCGGGCAAGGTCTAGATCCTGGATCACCTTTGCTCCGGCAATCCGGCCTTCCTGTTTTGAGGAAAGAATGTCCTTGGGTCCGGCAGCACACCCTGCAATATAAAGGTCTTTGGACACAAGGGCATCCTGTGTGTTGAAAAATCCCCATTCATTGGGCAGGGCCTCCAAAAGGGTTGCAGTGTCTTTTAGATCGGGTGGGGATTCCATGCCCACGGACAAAACCACCAGGTCAAACTCCTTTTTGATCCGGGACAGCCCATCCTCGGTCACCAGGGTCAGGGTGCCCGTGTCCGGGTTTTCCAGGATTTCGGCCGGGACTCCCTGGACAAGCGTCACCTGTTGGGAAAGGGTTTCGGCAGTCTTGCGGATTTCCTTGCCGACAAGCTGAAGGTCCATGTAAAAAAGGGTGATATTGGCATCTGGAATTTCGTGGCCCAGTTTTTGGGCATGGCGCAGGGAAATTTTGCAACAGACCTGGGAGCAATACTCTTTTTTCAATTCCCTGTTTCGGGATCCCACGCATTGGATAAAGGCAATCCGCGGGTTTTGAATCTTTCCCAGAAGATCTGCCAGGCCTTCTTGCCGGATCAAGGCGTTGAGCTGGACCGTGGGGATGATGTTTTTGCCGGTTTCCCAATGAAGGGAGGGCAGTCTGGCCGGGTCAAAGGGGGAGAATCCCGTGGCCATGATCACCTTGGATGCCACAATGGTTTCTCCCGAGGTAAGCAGGACTTGAATCCCCTGGTCGGTTCGGTTAAGGGTATTGATTTTTGTGTTCAAATGAAGGGTGATATTTTTTTGTGCCGTTACCTGTTCTGCCATTTCATGGGTCAGGCAGGCACCGCAGTTCTGGCAGGTATCCGTGGCCATACAGGCCCACAGGGAGGCGTTCCCGCCAAGATGGTCCTTTTCTTCGACCAGGTGCACAGACAGATCCTGATGGTCCAGAAAACGGGCGGCGGCCATCCCGGCCACACCGCCACCCAGAATCAGAATGCTGAAAGATCTTTTGTTCATTATTTCCTCCAATATCTAAAGAATACTGGTTCACTAGTACTCAAGGGGGGTATCCTGTTTTTTTGGGGCGACGCGTCAATACGCCGATTGTCAGCCACAGGCAATTTCTTATCATAAAATTTGTGCAAATTAAAAGACTTTTATAAACAATTGAAAATAAACGGATTATCCTGTGTTTGCCACTCCCACAATGTGGTGTAAAAAATGAAACCGGCATTTTTTGTTTTAAAAAAGGGGCGGGGAAAGGAAGGGTTATAGTCCTGTCCGGATCGCAGCGCCCAGAATTAAAAACAGGAAAACCAGGGCCAGGGGTTCCAGAAGTCCTGGATAAAACAGGTTGCGGATCACCCGGAAAAAGGGGAAGAACAGACAGCCCCAAAAAACACCTGCCCCAAACCCGAAAACATGGGCAGACAGATCCGTGTTTTCCCCCTGGCTGAACAGGCCCACCAGGGTGGCCCCGGCAAACAGAGGAATCAGGCCCTTCAATTGAAAGGGGCGGCCTTTGAGGGTCATCTGAAAGGCCGCAAGTACTCCGGCTGCTCCCATAACGGCTGTGGAAGCCCCGATGGACAAAAGGCCGGTTTGATGGAAATGGGCATTGATCAGGTTACCGCTGGCCCCGGCCCACAGGAGGAGAAAGGGGCCGGTGCCGTATCCGGTCAGGCTGATTACCGGGGCGGCAAAAATGAGGATACCGGCCAGGTTGCCCAGCAGGTGCTGGCCGTCGGAATGGAGAAACAGGGCGGTGATGGCCCTGAAGGTCTCTCCCTGATTGATGTAAAGGGAAGATGCGCCAAATTTTAAGATTACCTCTTGGTGGATGCGAAGATGCTGGCAGATCAGATGGATGGCAAGGAGGATGGCCATTATTCCATAGGCGCCGGGGGTGTTAAAGGATGAAATTTCATGGGTTTGGGGTTCTGGGGAAAGGCCGGAAAATGAATTTTCCTGGAAATAACGGTCAACACTTTTGGCGGCTGCTGTCATCTGTTCTCCGGGCACCAGGATATCAAATTGCGCACCCCGCCCACCCGAGGGTATCTGCGGTTGGGCCCGGGCAAAAATGCCCTGGGATGCCAGGATGAGCAGGATCAGGTCTGCCTTTTTCCCGGGCAGGTCTTTAAAAATTGTTTCCATGGGGTTCACGCATCTTTTCCAATGAAGAAAGTGTTTCTCCTTTGTTTATCCCAATTTCAGGATAAAATAAAGCATGCAGATGATCCAAAATTAAAAAAACGCCCGGGAAGAAGGCGATGAAACTTCCCGGGCGTTTATGGGGTGATACGAAGTGCTTTGGAAAGGTTATTGGTTGTATCCCCTATCTTGTCTTGGGCAGTTGCCGCTGCCGCCCTTGGGGCCGCATCCGCCGGGGCCGCCCATGCCGCCAACAGAGAGTTCAGGGGCAATTTTTTTGGCTGCCAGCTGATAATCAATCCGTTTGGTTTGCATCTGGCCTTGGAGATCTGTTACGGCCTTGGACAGCGCTTCCAATTTGGCTCTGTCAGGGGAAGAGGTTTCCATGAGCAGGCGCATTTCCTGGTGCTTTGTCATCATGGCGGACCGGACTTCGTAGGTCTCGTCGATGAACTTCTGGTTGAGTGCGGTCAATTCATCTTTTTGTTGTTTGGACAGATCGTTCCAGGCTGCGGACTCGCCAGCCCCATATCCCTGGCCTGATCCCCCGCAGCCCTTGCCGGGTCCCCATGAAAATGCGTTGGTGGCCAGAAGTGCAACAGCCAGAAATGAGGTGATGACTATCATTGATTTTTTCATAATATGCTCCTTGTTTGGTTTAAGTGTTTTGATCTGTATCGATCGTTCTGAATACCATAAAAGCAAACCTTGTGCCAGAAGAAATTTTTCTTTGTAAGGCCCTTAAATTAAACCGTATTTTAAAATATTATCAAGGGAGAACTTTTGATATTTCCAAAGGGTCTGTATCGTTTATACCCAAAGTCCAGGGGCAGGTGGATATAAAATACCCATATTCTATATCCGTTGAAAACAAGGTGACCTGTGTCAAACATTTTTCCCCCAAAAAAACGTTTGACAGAAACAATATTCTGAAATATAAATTGTACATACGTTCGATCAATTTATAACAAGGCAGAAAATGGGAAGAAAAAGCATAGCAGACAAACGGCGAACACAAATTATCCAGGCATTTTATCGATGTGTGGTCGGCCAGGGGGCAGCCGGGGCGTCCATCCGGAAAATAGCCCATGAGGCAGGAGTCTTGCCCAGCACCCTCCACCATTATTTCAAGGGACGGGATGAAATCATCGAAGAGGCAGTGGTCTATTTTACGGACCTTATTTTTGAAGGGTTTGCGGAAAAAATTAACGCCCACTATGATGCCGGGGTTCGCCTGTCCAAGGGAATTGAATTTATTTTCAGCAAAGGCATGATCAATGCCGAATATACAGGTTTTTTTCTGGAATGCTGTGTGGCAGCCCGGCACAATGATAGGATCAAAGATACCATTGCCAGTCTTTTTGCAAGGTTTCGGGCAGCCATTATGGATCACTTGAACGGCATGGATGGGTTCGCCTGCCTCAATGACCGGCAAAAGCAGATGTGCGCTTCCATGATCGTGGCCCTCCATGAAGGGATCGAGCTGCAATGGTTTGCCGATTCCGATGCGGTCAGCCTGGAAGATGCACTGGACACCACCCGGGCATTGATCCGGTTTTTCATTGAAACGCCCATTGGTAAGACATAAAGGAGGCAAAGATGACCCCCCATTGGAATGCGGCCTACGAAACCTATAAACCATTGTTTAAAGGGTATCGGTTTCCCCTGGCCTTTGTGGATCTGGACAAATTTGATCATAATATTGCCTATGTGGCAAAAACCCAGCAGGATACGGGCAAGACCATCCGGGTGGCTTCCAAATCCATTCGAAGTCTGGAACTGATCCGGCGGGTGTTTGAAAAGGGAGGTGGGGCCTATAGGGGGGTTCTGGCCTTTACCATGGAAGAAGCCTCCTTTTTGATTGACAATGGGCTGGACGATATTATTGTGGCCTATCCTTCGGTCCAGGCAGGTGACCTGGATATTTTTACCCAAAAAACCCGTGACGGGGCCACCCTTTCCCTGGTGGTGGATTGTCCGGATCACCTGGCTGCTTTGTCAAAGGCCGGACAAAAGGCCGGCATCATCTTAAATCTCTGCCTGGATATAGACATGTCCTATCGCCCCCTTGGAAGGCTTGCCCACCTGGGGGTAAGGCGCAGCCCGGTTCATTCCATGGATCAGGCCCTGGAACTTGCAAGGGCTGCCAGGAAACTTTCCGGAGTCCGCATCACTGCTGTCATGGGGTACGAAGCCCAGATCGCCTCCATGAACGACAGGGTTCCGGCCCAATTTATTAAAAACAGGCTGGTCAGAGGGTTTAAAAACCAATCGGTAAAAGAACTCACCCGGCGCAGGCAGCAGATCGTGGACAGCTTAAGGGCAGAAGGCCTGGAAATATCTGTGGTCAACGGCGGGGGCAGCGGCAGCCTTGTCTCAACGGGCAGGGATGATTCGGTCACAGAGGTTACGGCAGGCTCGGCTTTTTTTGCCCCGGGTCTGTTCCGGTATTTCCACGAGGTGGCGTTTGAACCGGCGGCTTTTTTCGGCCTCCAGGTCACACGGATTCCAAAACAGGGGATGATCACCTGCCAGGGGGGCGGCTATGTGGGATCGGGAGAGGTCAATGCCAACCGGCTTCCCTGGCCGGTCATGCCCCAGGGGCTGCAATACCTTTCAATGGAAGGGGCAGGAGAAGTCCAGACGCCCTTGATATTGCCGGAAAATTGTCCGGATATTGGGCTTTGCGATCCTGTTTTTTTTCAGCACAGCAAGGCCGGGGAATTGTGCGAACGGTTCAACCATCTCTACCTGGTCAAGGAAAATAAGATTATCGGCACAACACCCACATATCGCGGGCAGGGCCATGCATTTTTATAAGGAGGGAACAGGTGGCAACAGAACAGTTTCGAATTTTTGATTTTATTTTTGTGGGGGCCGGTATTTCAGGTCCCTTTATGGCCAATGACCTGGTCAAGGAGGGTGCTGACTGTCTCATGCTGGAAGCTGGCAAAGCGTATACCCGCAGAACCTATCCGACCAACGGCCTTGACGGGACCTCCCAGATGTATTGGTCCGGGGGCCTGGAACTGGGCCATGATGCCAAGATTGCCTTTTTGCGGCCCAAGGTCGTGGGCGGTGGCTCCATCGTGAATCAGGCCCTGGTGGACCGGTTTGATGCGGATGCCTGGGACTCCTGGCGATCGGTTTCCAAGGTGGCGGATTTTTCTGTGGACAAGATGGCCCCCTGGTATGACCGGGCGGAATCGGAAATTGAGATCCAGGAAATCCCGGCCCATTTTAGAAACAAAAATGCCGAGATCTTTGACCAGGGATTTAAAAATCTCAAGTTTGACAATGCCCCCCTGAGACGTGCCCAGAGCAATTGCCGCCTGGAAGAAGGCAATTGCTGCATTGAATGCCTCAACGGGTGTCGGTTGGGAAGCAAGCAGAGCACGCCTGAAACCGTGCTCAAAACAGCCCTGGAAAACGGGTTGACCCTGGTGCCCGAGATTGAGGTGACACATATCAGTGAACACAAAGGCGACATCCGGGTAACCGGCCTGGATCCAAGGGGAGGGCAGGTGAGCTATCGGGCCCGGAACCTGGTCCTGGGGGCCGGTGCCATCGGCAATGCAAGGCTTCTGCTCAATTCCGGGTTCGAAAAAAAACTGCCCCACATCGGCAAAGGATTTTTCTGCCATCCCCAGTTCATGAGTTTCGGGGTCTATGAGGAAAAGATCAATTCCCACCTGGGGGCGTTCCAGGCCTTTAAATCCGATGACAAGGGGTTTCGAAAGGAAGGGTTTAAACTGGAAAATGTTTACGCAGGTCCCGAAGGCATAGCCCTTCTTGTGCCGGGGTTCGGAAAGATCCACCATGAATATATGGAACGTCTGCCCCATTTTGCCTGCATCGAGGTCTGTACCCGGGATACAAATCCGGGCCAGATAAGGGTCAACCGCAAGGGAAAGGCCCTGATCCGCAAGGTACAAAACAGGGAAGACCTGAACCGGTATGAAAAAGGGGCAAAGGTCATTGATGATATTTTCAAGAGCACCGGCGCAAAACAGATCGTCCACGGGCGGTTTGGCATCGGTCTGCATTTAATGGGATGCTGTGCCATGGGCACCGATCCTGCCACATCTGTCATTGATCCGGAATTTAAACTCCACGGGTATAAAAATATTTTTAGCGCAGATTCCAGTATTTTCCCCAATGCCCCGGGGATAAATCCTTCGTTAACCATCATGGCCCTTTCCAAAAAAGCCGCAGCCAGTATATTAAGGAACCGATAAGATGACCGATCAAATGATGATTTCAAGATATTTTTCCCAATCCCAGTTAAAAGGGTTGCTCAAGGCAGGCGATATCATTCTGCCGGGCACCCAGGCCTCCCCGTCCTTTTCAGCCACAGGCTGCATCCATCACATGGACCGCATGGCCAAATATTTGTCAGAAGATGATTTGAACGGGCTGCGCATGGTGTTTGCAGCCTTCAGGTGGATGCCCAAATGGAAGATCAAACTGATACTTAAGCTGTGCAATCACAGCAGCCGCCTGCCTTCGTTTATGGGTGCCGGCCTGCGCATGCTGGAAATCGGGCTCAAGGGTGCCATTCTGTCCCCCTATTACGCCAACCTTACGGCGCCCGGCTATGACGGCAAGAAAGTCTATGATGTGATCGGCTGGCACCCGAAAATGGTGGTCAATGAGGACGGCATTCCTGTGAAACAGACACCCGTCAACCTGGACACCCCCACGCCCGAAGATGTGGCAGAAATTTACCAAAGGGCGAAAAAGGCCGGACCTGAGATCCGGGACTGGGGGGTGAAAAAGCGGCTGGAATTCATCTCCAACCTCAAGGCCGCGATCCTTGCAAACCAGGAATATATCCTGGACAGGCTCCAGGCGGACACGAAAAAATCCCGGTTTGACGCCATCACGGCGGAAATCTTCGGGACCCTGGACTTTCTGGATTATCTGGAAAAAAACGCTGTCAAATTTTTGTCCGACCGCAAGGTGCCCACCCCCTTTGCCCTGATGGGGAAAAAGTCAAAGGTCTATTTTGAACCTTTGGGAACGGCCCTGCTGATTTCTCCCTGGAACTATCCTTTTTACCAGGCCATCGTGCCCATTGCCCAGGCCTTTGTCGTGGGCAATGCCGTGGTGTTCAAGCCCTCCAGCGACACCCCTTTAAAGGGGCTTGTGGAGGCGTTGCTTGCCCAGGCCGGATTTTTACCCGGATGGGTCCAGATTGTCTATGGCCAGGGACGTACCATCGGCAACCTTCTGGTGGACGGCCGGCCGGACAAGATCTTTCTCATCGGCAGCCAGCCCGTGGGAAAGGCCATCATGGAGCGGGCCAGCCAATACCTGATCCCCGTGGAGCTGGAACTGGGGGGCAAAGACCCCATGGTGGTGTTTGAGGATGTCAACATCGAGCGGGCCGCGGCCGGCGCCATCTGGGGGGCCTTCACCACCACGGGCCAGTCCTGCACCTCTGTGGAACGGCTCTTTGTCCATGAAGAGATCTATGAACGTTTCAAGGAAACCCTGGTCAAAGAGACCTTGAAACTCGTCCAGGCAACCGATGAGGACGGCAATGCCGATATCGGCCCCATGACCACAAAGGCACAGGTAAAAGCCATTGCCGCCCAGGTGGCCGATGCCAAAGAAAAAGGCGCTGTCTTTCTTACCGGAGGCGACTGGGATGGAAAGTCTGATTTTGTGCCGCCCATGGTCGTTGAAGGGGTGACAAAGGACATGCTAATGGACCAGGAGGAAAATTTCGGGCCCTTGCTGCCCCTTTATTCTTTTACAAGTGAAGCCCAGGCCATCGAGATGGCCAATGACCCGGAATACGGCCTGTCCGCCAGTGTCTGGTCCCAGGACCTGAAACGGGCAGACCGGGTGGCCCGCATGATTTATACCGGCAATGTTTCCATCAACAATGTCATGCTCACCGAAGGCAACCATGCCCTGCCCTTCGGCGGGGTGGGCAAAAGCGGGTTCGGCCGGTACAAGGGCGAGTTCGGGTTTTATGCCTTTGCCAATATCAAGGCAATTCTCATTGACCAAAATTCAGCCAAGATGGAGGCCAACTGGTTCCCCTATACGGCCAAAAAGTACCAGATTTTTTCAGACCTAACCCGCGCTCTGTATTCGCCGGGCAGAATCTTACCCCTTATCAGGGGCGCGTTTTACGGGCTCAAGCTTGAAACCTATGTCAAAAAGCTTGCCAAAAAAGGGAGGGAATAGGTTCGGGGAACTTACGGGTGTGACCTTTTGGCGGAATGGAGCTTCAGCCCTCTTCCCGAGTCTCACCCTTCAAGGTTTTTTCAAGGTTTTTGTTGGCCTGGTCAGCCTTTGCCTTTGCTTTGGCGGCCCGTCTAAAGGCGGTTTCTTCTTCTTCCAGAGCCAGGTCTGCTGCTTTTAAGGTCCTGTGGAAGGCCTCGGAGTCTGTTGAAGACGCCATGAGCTTGGCTGTGAGCGCTTCTGCTTTTTCCTGCAATTGCCGGGACTCTTTCCGGGCTGCTTCAAATTTGGCAAGGGTCTGGGTCAGTTCCTCTTCAGCCTGGGCCATTTCCCCCTGGGACCCTGTGTCGGGCGCTGCCTCCAAGTCAATTTCCTGGGCAGCCATGACCAGGGCCGTCATGGGCAGATAGGGCAACAGCTTGAGCAAAGACCCGCCCTGGGAGTCCAGTACCTGGTTCTCCCGGATCCGGCAGGGCAGAAAAACAAGGGATGCGGCGGAAGACATTTCAATCACCGTCTCTGCAGTCTCATCCTCAACCATGACCGGGACGGCATCAATGCGGATATCCTCCATGAGCTGCTGCAATTGTTTTGGGTCCCCGTCTTTATTTGTTGCACAGGAAAGCACCCGAATGGTAGCCCTTGACCAGAGATCCCGCCGTGTCACAAGATATGCCAGCAGCAGCATGAGGTGGCTGGCAGCATCATTTTTCCACCATACATCAATGAGAAGCTCCTTTTTCTTTTGGGTCATGATTTTTTGCCACCGCTGCTCATCTGCATGCAAAATGACCAGGTTTAATCCTTCCCGATAGGCGATTCTTAAATTTTCTGCGTAAAGCGTTGCACCGATTCCGGAAATCCCCTTGCCCAGTTCGTCCATCCAGTTGATCACGGCTGTATTGGCTTTCAGGGGTCCTATGCCAAAGGATTGAATGATAACGGGCAGGGCATGTGAAATCTGGGTAACCGATATTACCAGCGGATGGGCCGTGGCATTCAGCTCTTTGATCTGCAGGGATAATTCCTTTAATATTTTGGCCTGGTCCCGTTTTCTCCTGGGGCCCTGGCCCTGGATGAGGCGGACTGCTGCGGTCATGCCGGAACCGCCTTCCAGCCACCTGGAAAACTCAAGGATGGACTGAAGCCGCCTGGCATCCCTTGTAAATGCAAGGATAATGGGCCGCCAGTCCCGGTCGTGTTCTGCCTCTGACGCGGCAGCAGTGAGATTTTCCTTTGTCCGCTGAAGGTAATGGGATCTTCGGCTGTCTGCCCACCGGGCCGGGCCTTTTCTTTGTTTTAAGTATAGGTAGACGGCCAAGAGGACAAAAACCGCCATGATTCCGCTCTGGACGTCTATGGCCAGGATGGCGCCGGCACAGGTGATAAATCCGGCCAGGCTCAGCCAGGGGCTGAACCAGCGGAATCGCGGCCTGAAAGAAGGGCTTGCTGTCCGGGATTCATAAAAGGTTGCATAATTGATCAGGGCATAGGAAATCAGAAAAAACATGGACACCACCTGGGCGATGAAATTTAACTGCCCAAGGGATATGGTGGCGACGGCAATGGCACCGGAAAGCAAAATACCCCGTCTGGGGTTGTCTGCAACACCGACCCCCTTGGCAAAGGGGTTCAGTAGTTTAAAAATCTTGTCCTTGGCCAGGGATTGTAAAATCCGGGGAGCCCCCAGAAAAGAGGCCATGGCAGAAGAGAGGGTGGCCGCGACCATGCCGGCTGAAATCAGCCAGGGAACAAGGGCCACTTTTTTCATGATCCCGTAATCTGCCATTAATTCAGAGTTGGGAACTGCACCGGACATCACAATGGCCACCAGATAATAGATGATGGTTGACAGGCCCACTGCCAGAAACGTTCCCACAGGGATTGCCCGGCCTGGATCTTTGAGGTCCCCTGACATATTGACACCCTGGGTAAACCCTGTTACGGCGGGAAAGAAGATGGCAAAAAGAACCCAGAACGGCAATCCGTCTTTTGGGGCTGCAAAATTTTGCACAATGCGTCCGTATTCCCATTTCATGACGCCGCCCGCAAAAAAGGAAACCAGGGCCAGGACCAGCAACCCCATGACAATAAATTGGAATTTTGTGGCCCAGTCCGCCCCCAGCCAGGCAAGAAAAAATAAAAACAGGATGGAAACCACGGCTATGGATGGGGGTGATACATAGGGCAGGGGAGGCAATAGGGTCATCAAGGCTTCGGCAAACCCCACGCAATAAAAGGCAATGGATACGGATTGGGCTAAAAACAGCACCAACCCGATGGCCCCGCCAAATTGAACCCCCAGGGTCCGTGAAATCAGGTAGTAAGCCCCGCCCCCCTTTACATGGATATTGGTTGCAATGGCGGACAAGGACATGGTGGTGAGAATGGAAACAAGGTTTGCAATGGTGATAAGGATCAGCATCTTTCCAAACCCGGCATGCCCCACAGTGTATCCCATCCTCAAAAACAGGATAATGCCCAGGATGGTCAGGATACTCGGGGTAAACACCCCTGAAAACATCCCAAGCTTATGGTCTGACGGCAGTTGGGATTTTTTCTCTGGTTTGACAATGGATATATTCATTTGAAATCACCTGTGCTTTAGGCTTCTTACTGCCGGGACACACCATGCAGGCCGGTAAGTTAAAGGAGTATATTCAATCTGGCCAATGTTGTAAATGATGAATTGATTCCTTGCAGATACAAAAAAACGGCCTGATGTTTTATGGGGATGCCTTCCCGCTATATCAATCCAATTCAATTTGGATTGATATGTCATCATTGGTTTCCTAGATAAGATTCTTGACAAAAAAGGATTGATAGAATAGAGCAAATGGAGCTTTTTGATGGATGCAAAATAGCTTTGATCAAAAAGGGGTTTTTGTCTTGATTTTAAGTTGGATAAAACAAATCTAAAAATGGACAGGAGGCTATGAATATGACGGGTTATACTATCAATATTTTCTTGAACGATGAAAGATTGAAAAAACTTGAGGAGGCGCAACTGACCGATCAGGTTAAAGAGATTGACGGCAAGAAGGCAATTCAGGTTGCTTTCAGTGACAAGGAAAATAAGAAAATGAAAAAAGGGTTTCCGGATTTGGTTTTTGACGCATCAAACGGTTGCGTTATTCCGGAACACGCTGAAAATATACTGTTTGACATTGTCGTCACTGCCAAGACGGTTGATGTTATTAAATTTGCAATCATGAAAATTTACAACCCCCTGGCAGGAAAACCCACCCGCTAGGCATGTTCGTCATGAATTGTCAGAAACAGGTGTTATTAAAATTCCATTAGAAAGCCAATTTCTAATGGAATTTTTTTATGAAAATAATTTATTTTCTGGGATTCAAAGACAGTTGACACCTCCTTGGCATGTTGTCAGAACATGCTGAGGTATTTGGCATACCCTTCCATTTCAAGCTTTTCCCTGGGGATAAACCGCAATGCGGCCGAATTAATACAATACCTTAATCCGGTGGGCTTAGGACCGTCATCAAACAGATGACCCAGATGGGAATCGGCTATCCTGCTTCTGACTTCAATACGCACCATGAACAGGGTTTTATCCGTTTTTTCAATTATATAGTCTGCATCAAGGGGTTTTGTGAAACTCGGCCAGCCGGTTCCGGATTCAAACTTGTCTTTGGAACTGAACAAGGGTTCTCCGGACACAATATCCACGTAAATCCCCTCTTGTTTATTGTTCCAGTATTCATTGTCAAACGGCGGCTCTGTGCCGTTGTCCTGGGTAACCTTATACTGCAGCGGGGTGAGCCTTTGTTTGATTGTTGCATCCATGGGTTTTGACCAGGAGACGGTTTCCATGGGGGCGGTTTCCATCATGCCGGTTTTTTTGCCCACAGGGATCTCTTCCCAGGTTTTTTCCAAAAACTGGTCCCTGCCGGACCCCCAGCGGTAATATTTATAGCGGTATGAATTTTTTTTATAATAATCCTGGTGGTACTCCTCGGCCGGATAAAATTTTTCAAATTTTGTAATGGCAGTAACAATGGGTTTATCAAAGACCATTGATTTTTCCAGCCTCTTTTTTGAAGCCAGGGCCTCGCGTTCCTGAATTCCCGTGTGATAAAAAATTTCTGCTCTGTATTGGGAGCCCCTGTCCACAAATTGTCCGCCAATATCCGTGGGATTAACATGGCGCCAGAACACATCCAGAAGGGCCGTATATGTCACGACATTTGGATCATAATATACCTGTACTGCCTCGGTGTGGCCGGTACTCCCCATGGAGACCTGGCTGTAGGTGGGGTCCACCTGATGACCCCCCGTATATCCGGATATCACCTGTTTAACCCCTGTGACCTTTTCAAAATCAGACTCTGTGCACCAGAAGCACCCGCCGGCAAAGGTTGCAATTTCCAGCGCGTCCGTATCCTTGGCATCCATGCCCTGGGTCAACTCTTTTTCCATGGCGCCCTTTTTTTCGGCATGGGCCTGGCATCCGAAAACAAAAAACGTTGACATCATCACAAGTATTATCAGTGTTGTTTTCATTTGGCATCTCCTTTTTTTAAGATTTCCCTGTCTACTTAAGATAGACGCCATAGATCACAGATTGATCTTAAAATAATCACAATTTTATCACAAAAAAAGAAAAAGGGCTGGCGTCTTCAAATATGCGGAACTCTTGGCAGGGAAAAGCAAAAGCAGCTGCCTTTTCCCGGATCGGTGGCAACAGTGATCTGCCGCTTGTGCAGCTCGATAATTTTGCTGGTAATGGCAAGTCCCAGGCCGGAATGGCTGCCGTTGTTTTTTGTGTTCCCAGGATAAAATCGCTTGAAAATATGATCCAGATCTGACGTTTCAATCCCGCTCCCCGTGTCCCGGATGCAAATGACAATATCGGTTTCAAGTGAAAGCTCAATGGTGACATGTCCGTTTTCAGGGGTATAATGGAGGGCATTTTCAATAAGGTTTTCCAATGCCCTTTCAATAAGGGCGATGTCCGCTTCCACAAAGGGAAGGGCTTGTTCACAACGGGTGACCAGTTGAATTTGCTTTTGTGTTGCAATCAGGGAAAACTTCAGACTGACATCCTGTACAAGCTCCTGGATATTAAAGGCTTCGGGATGTATCTGCATCCGGGTCGACTCAAGTTTTGCAAGCTCCAGCAGTTCGCTGACCAGTTTGTTTAAGCGCTGGCAATGCTGGATGGCAATTTCAAGATACTGCCTTCGTTCCCGGGGTGAATACTGATGTTCCTTTATCAGAAGGGTTTCAATATATCCCTGGAGGGTTGCAAGGGGGGTTCTCAAATCATGGGAAACATTGGCCACCAATTCCCGGCGCATCTTGTCGGATGCTCTTAATTCTTCCATCTGGGTTTCAATGCGGCCTGCCATCTCTTTAAAGGTTGTGCTCAAGCGGTCAATTTCATCAAAAGACCCGTGGGGGGTAGAAACAGGAAAAGAAAACGGCGCTTGTGCATCACCGCGTTTGAAGGCATCCATGACAATGGCAAGGCGCTTGAGCCTTCCGGTTAACAGGGCAAATAACATCAGCCCTGCAACCAAAGCAAACAAGAGACCGGCCACAATCATCCAGGCGCTCAGTTGGAGGATGTAGCTTGCCTTTAGTTTCTGGACAACAGAATCATAGGCTTCTCCCCCGAGAATCACATACAGATATCCCTCAAGTTTTCCCTGGCGGTCAATGGTTGCTGCGGAAAAAACTTTTTTTCGATGAAGGCTTTTGGGGTCATCCCCCTGAAGGGGAGCCGTGAATTCCCCGGTCAGCCATTTTTTTACAGGCCCAAGATCAATGCGATCAAGCTTTACACTTCCTCTGGGTGCGGAAAAGGTTAAAATTTTTCCCTGGGGATCCACCAGATATATCTCTATGCCTGGATTGATCACCATGAGCATGTGAAAGATCTCCTGGAGAGCCTCCTGATTCACCCGGCCATCTGTCATGAGCAGCCGATCTTTAACAATCTGCTGGGCAAGGCGGGTGTTCAGTTTCTGGTTTACTTCCTGCTGATACATATCTGCGGAAAAAGCGATTACGCCTATGATAACAAGGCCTACGACCAGAAAAAGTCCGGCAAGCCCGGCTGCAATTTTTGAATAAAGGGAGTGAAACATTTTTTTTAAGTGTCCCTGAATTTATATCCAACCCCCCAGACAGTCAGAACATAGTCTGGTTGTGCGGGATTTATTTCAATTTTGGATCTTAACCGGTTGATATTGGAGTTCACCGTATGCTCGTACCCGTCATGACCATATCCCCAGACCTTGTCCAGAAGCTGGGACCGGTTGAACACCCTTCCCGGATGCCTTGCAAAATAATACAGCAGATCATACTCTTTTGCCGTCAGGTCGATGGATCTGTTTTTTATCAATACCTTTCGTTTTATAGGATCAATGGAAAGGTCACCAAAGGATAACGGTCCTTGTGTCTCTTCCCTTAACACAAATTTTAAGTTCTCAATCCGCCGGAAAATGGCCTTTATCCGGGCGATAAGTTCTTGTATGCTGAAGGGTTTTGTCACATAATCATCGGCACCGAATTCCAGTCCCAGAATCCTGTCAATTTCAGAAGACTTTGATGTGAGCATCAAAACAGGGGTAAGAATGTTCTGGCTCCGAAGCTGTTTTAAAATCTCAATCCCATCCATCCCGGGAAGCATGATGTCCAGAAGAATCAGATCGTACTTTTGGGTTGTTGCTTTTTTATATCCCTCATTTCCATCTTCTGCCAGATCCGTCTCCCAGGACTGATCGGTCAGGTGAAGGAGAATCAGTTTGGAAAGATCATCGTTATCTTCAATCACCAAAATTCTTTGCTGCATATCTGCCTTTTGTATAAAAAGTATGGGTGCAAGATCATCTACCCATCTTTTCCATCACAAGTCAAGTGAAGCCCATGGCAGATCAGGGCAATCGCATGTAGGAATTGACTCAATACCACAAACCCTGCATCGGCAGGGCAAGGAGCATTCCGCCGCTATAGCTCTTCCCCCCACCGCTGTCTGGGCGTATAGAACAAAACTCGGCAGGCAATCTTAGATTTTTAATATTTCAAAATGGAATGAGTTTATATAATAACTTGATTTTATACCTTTTCGGTATCGGCAAAATATGCAGTGGTCGCCCGCTGTTTGATAAAATAAATATCGGATAGAACCTGATCTGAGCGCTTATAGACAATATAATCGCCTATAGCACCTGAATTTTTCAGTCTAAAAATATATTTTTTTCTTTCCAGAATGGCTCAAACTTGCAACGCATAACCTTGATAATTTTAAACCCAGTAAAGGTCATGAATTGGGATACAATCCTCAAATTTTAGTTTTGGCCTCATCCAGAATCTCTCGAACCTTCACGGCCATATCTTTTTTAGAAAATGGTTTTGATATGAAATTAAC
>VMSR01000140.1 GCA_013792075.1 Desulfobacula sp. | reverse complement strand
TCAGCCCTTATTCCCGGGGCCACAGAAGAACAGGTTTCCATGGTTATCTGGACCACAACCCCCTGGACCATACCCGCCAATTTAGGGGTTTGTCTTCATCCTGATTTTGTGTACGCTGCCGTTAAAACAAAAGAACACGGGGTGATTATCCTGGCCAAAGAGATGGTGGAAAAGGTCATGCAGACCCTTGGGTTTGAAGATTACACGCTTCTTGCCGAAATCGCGGCAAAGGACCTTGAAAATAAAAAATGTACCCATCCCATTTATGACAGGGACTCTTTGATCATCCTAGGGGAGCATGTTACGTTGGAGGCCGGCACAGGCTGTGTTCATACCGCCCCCGGACACGGTGCGGACGATCATATCGTGGGTAAAAAATATGGCCTGGACTGCTATTCGCCCGTGGAGGACAACGGGGTGTTTTCCCAGGATGTAAACCTATTTGCAGGACAATTCATCTTCAAGGCCAACAAGGCCATCAACGAGACCCTGGAAGAACGCAAGGCATTGTTGAAAAATGAAAACCTGTCCCATTCCTATCCCCATTGCTGGCGGTGTAAAAAACCGGTTATTTTTCGGGCCACCCCCCAATGGTTTATTTCCATGGACAAGCTGGGATTGCGCAAAAAAACCCTTGAAGAAATTAACAATGTGAAGTGGATTCCCTCCTGGGGCAGGGAAAGAATCTATTCCATGATTGAAAATCGTCCGGACTGGTGTTTGTCCCGCCAGAGATCCTGGGGCGTTCCCATTCCGGTTTTCCATTGCAAGGCGTGTAAAAAGGTATATGTGACCCGGGAATCCGTGGACAAAATCCATGCCCTTTTCACCGAGCATTCTTCTGATATCTGGTTTGAAAAGGAGGCCGATTTTCTCATGCCCGACGGCGCTGTGTGTGAGGAGTGCGGATCCAAAGAATTTACAAAGGATCATAATATCCTGGATGTCTGGTTTGATTCCGGCGTGAGCCATGCGGCAGTGCTGGAGGAAAGAGACGGGCTTTCGCGCCCGGCCGACATGTATCTTGAGGGCAGCGATCAGCACAGGGGATGGTTTCATTCTTCTTTGCTCACCGGTGTGGGTCGGACGGGAAAAGCCCCGTATAAAGCAGTTCTCACCCATGGATTTGTGGTGGATGAAAACGGACGGAAAATGTCAAAGTCTGTGGGCAATGTGGTGGCCCCGGACACAGTGATCAACAAATACGGTGCTGATGTGTTGCGCTTGTGGGCAGCCTCTGCCGATTACAGGGGGGATGTCAGTATCTCCAACAATATTATCGCTCAATTGTCCGATGCCTACCGCAGGATTCGAAATACCTGCCGGTTCATGCTGGGCAATTTTTCCGATTTTGATCTCACAAAAAATGCACGGCCGATCAATACCATGTCGGAACTGGATAGGTTTATTCTTCACCGCCTCCACGCGGTTGTGGAAAAATCCCTGGCTGCCTATGAAAACTACGAATTCCATACCATTTACCACACCCTTCACAATTTTTGCGTAAAGGATTTGTCTTCTTTTTACCTGGATATCATCAAAGACAGGTTGTATACCTCGCCTTCGGCTGATCCCATCCGCAGGGATGCCCAGACGGTTATGGCCATGATTCTTGAAGCCATCGTGAAGATCATGGCCCCGATCCTGCCCTTTACAGCCGATGAAATATACAAACATATGCCCCTGGGAGAAAAGAAAAAGGACAGTATCCACCTAGAGGATATGGCGACCGTGAATCCAGAGTGGAAAAATGAGGCACTTTCCCTCAAGTGGGAAAATATCAGAAACCTGAGGGCAGAAGTTACCAAGGCCCTGGAAGAGGCAAGGACGGACAAACTCATTGGACATCCTCTGGATGCCGCCCTTGAAATTCAATTGCCGGATTCACAATTCAGATCGCAGATGGAAAATCTGACGGAAAATCTGAGCGATATTTTCATTGTCTCGTCTGCCGTTTTGGTGGATAAGGTGGGGGAGGGTGCATATCTTGGCAAGGAGATGGAGGGACTGGCCATTCAAGTGAACAAGGCCGGTGGTGAAAAATGCGAGCGCTGCTGGCGGTTTGATACGGGTATTGGAGAAGATACCCAATTCCCAACAGCCTGTCCGAGATGCGCCATTGCCTTGAAAGTTATTCTGTAGAGGAGATCCATTCTTGGCAACCAAAGAAGTGATGCGCTTGATCCTGGTCAGCGGGGGGGTTGTCCTTGGGGACCAGGTGACAAAATATCTTATCAGGATTAACCTGGCCCTTTACGAGCAGATTGTCGTGATTGAAAATTTTTTTAACATCAATCATGTATTGAACCCGGGCGGGGCTTTTGGATTTTTTGCCGACGGGTCCCCGGCAATGCGGAAGTTTATTTTTCTTTTTCTGTCCTCCCTGGTGGCCTTGTTTGTTCTTTGGCTGTACAGACGGATCGCCAGGGATCTTATCTTTCTTTCCATCGGGCTTGCCCTGATTTTCGGTGGTGCCATCGGCAATTTGATCGACCGGTTCAGATTCGGCAAGGTGGTGGATTTCTTGGATTTTTATGTGGGCACGGCCCATTGGCCTGCCTTTAATGTGGCAGACTCTGCCATCAGTATCGGAATGGTGATCCTGATTTACCATGTGGTATTAAATAAAGTACCGGATTTATAAAATAAGGTTTGTATGCACCCCATACTTTTGGATATCGGCAGTTTTAAATTATATACCTATGGTCTTTTTCTCGCCCTGGGATTCATGGCAGCCGTCTGGTTTTCCAAGCGGAATGCACGATTTTACAACACCCCTGACCAGGTGATTTCGGATCTGTTTTTTGTGATCCTTTTGTCCGCTATTGTCGGGGCCAGGTTATTGTATGTGCTGATCAATTTTGATACGTATCGGCATAATCTTCTGGACATTGTTAAAATATGGCAGGGCGGGTTGGTCTTTTTTGGCGGATTTATAGCAGCGGTGGTGGCCAGTCTTATTTTGTTAAAACTAAAAAAGCTGCCCATTGCAAGGACCGCAGATATCATTGCACCTGGGATTGCCCTGGGACACGCAATCGGCCGATTGGGCTGTTTGTTCGCCGGATGCTGCTATGGCCGAACCTGCGATCTTCCCTTTGCCATAAAATTTACAAATCCTTCCGGCCTGGCCCCTCTAAACGTCTATTTGCACCCCACCCAGATATATATGGTGATTTCCAATTTTATCCTGTTTCTGATTCTAATGTGGCTGCAGAAAAGAAAACAATTCCATGGCATGGTATTTTTATTTTATGTCATGCTCTATTCCGCCTTCAGGTCCGGGATTGAATTTTTCAGGGGTGATTTCCGGGGAGCGTTTTTCTTTGAATTTCTGTCCCTGTCCCAGGGTATCGGCCTGGTGGTTTCCTTTATAGCCCTGGTTATGCTTATAAAATTATATCGATCTGCCAATGCCAATCATTAAATACAACCAACTCAACGATTATCTGGCATCCCCGTCTGCTTCTCCGGGACCAAGGGTTTTTCTGATCTGTGGCGAAACGTTTTTGGTCAGAGAGGCCTTTGATACGCTGTCGTCCTTTCTGCTCAGGGAAGTGAACCGAAAATTTGCCCTTGATCTCCTTGATGGAACCTCTGCGTCCATGGGCGAGATCATTGAACAGACCACCACATTTTCCTTTTTATTGACCCGAAAGGTGATTGCCGTTAAGAATGCCCCTTTGTTTTTGACAGCCGCTTCTGAAATTTCCTATTCACCCGCTGATCTGGATCTTTTGACTGCTCTGGTTGAAAAGGGAATACCCGATATGCACACCCTTGTGCTGACCAGCACCACCCTGGACAAACGGAAAAAGGTGTTCAAGACCCTTAAGACACACGGCATGATTATCGACTGCGTCGTGTCCCAGGGAGCTGCCAGGGCAGACCTGGAGGAACAGAAGCTTGTTCTCCAGGATATTGCCAGAAACCTTTTGGCTGCCACTAAAAAACGAATGGATACGGCTGCTTTAAACGCTCTAGTGGACCAGACCGGTTTTAATCCAGACTTATTTGCCCGGAATATTGAAAAACTTGCAGCCTATACCGGGTCCAGTCCGGTCATTGGCATTGGAGATATACAGGCGGTGGTGATTCGGGACAAAAAAGATCCCATCTTCAGCCTGACCAATGCGGTGCTGGAAAAGGATGCTGCCAGGGCGTTGCTTGTTTTGTCTTCTCTTTTCAGCGAAGGGTTTCACCCCCTCCAGATTTTAAAATCTTTTGAGAATCAGGTCCGCAAACTCTTGATGATAAAAGCGGTCATTCCATCTCTTTCCAAGGACTCCTACGCTTTTAAAAGAATGAATTTTAATCGGTTTAAACAGGAGATGATGCCCCTGATCCTGGCCCATGATGAAAAAACAAAAAAAGAGGTGGCCTTCCGGGACCATTCTTTGTCCCTGGAAAAAACATCCGGAAAAGAAAAGGCCGTATCAGCCGAGCTAATGCTGGCTCCGAACCCCCAGAGCCCATACCCTGTGTTTCTGATGTTTCAAAAATCTGAAAATTTTTCCCTGGACAGCCTAAAGGATGCTATGATTGCCCTGGGCGATCTGGACTACCAACTAAAAACATCCCCCATCGAAGCCCATATTGGCATTGAAAATTTTATTATCACCATTTGTAGGAAAGGAGGGTCTTCCCATGCAACGGAAAACAAAGATAGTTGCCACCATCTCTAGTTTAAAGTGTTCAAGTGATTTTATCAGGGACCTTTACACAGCAGGGATGAATGTGGTCCGGTTGAATACCGCCCACATGAGCCATGAAGATGCCCTAAAAGTGATTTCCAATACCCGGGAAGTATCGGATAAAATCGGGATACTCCTGGATACCAAAGGGCCTGAGATCAGGACCTGCGATGCCAAAGCTCCTTTAAGTGTTAAGCATGGTGATTATATCCGGATCAAAGGCGCACCCCTTGAAATTTCCAGGGATGATGTGATCTGCGTTTCCTATGAAAATTTTGTCAAGGATGTTCCCATGGGCAGTTCCATCCTCATTGATGACGGATATATTGCCCTGGCCGTCATGGACAAAGATGACCAGTATCTTTTCTGTCATGTGGAAAATGACGGAGTGATTCAGGCAAGAAAGAGCATCAATATACCCTCTGTCCATGTGCGACTGCCGGCCCTGAGCGAAAAGGACAAGAAGTTTATCGAATTTGCCGCTGACAATGATCTGGACTTCATTGCCCATTCTTTTGTCAGAAACAAAGAAGATGTCATTGCTGTCCAGAATATCCTGGACAAAAAAAAATCGCCCATTAAAATTATCGCGAAAATTGAAAATGCCCAGGGGGTCCAGAATTTGAATGAAATTCTAGACCATGCCTATGGGATCATGATTGCAAGGGGGGATCTTGCCGTGGAAATTCCCACAGAACAGATTCCGCTGATCCAGAAAAAAATTGTCAAAACCTGCATCGAAAAACGCAAACCCGTTATTGTGGCAACCCAGATGCTCCATTCCATGATCGATTCCCCAAGACCCACAAGGGCCGAGGTGTCGGACGTGGCCAATGCCTGCCTGGATCATACAGATGCCCTGATGCTGTCCGGAGAAACGGCCAATGGCAAGTACCCGGAGGTCGCGGTTCGAACCATGGCCAAAATTGCCGAAGAAGTGGAGTTCAAACGGAGCAGTTTTGTGGATGTTCCCTATTCCACGGACAACAAGGTCACGGCCTATCTTGCCAAGGCGGCGGTGAAGGCGGCGTTGCGTCTGAATACCAAAGGCATTGTGGCAGACTCTCTTACCGGAGCATCCATTCTGGCATTGGCAGCCTATAGAGGAGATAACCCCATTTATGCCCAGGTCTATGACCAGCGGGTGATGCGCCAGCTCTCCCTTTCCTTTGGGGTGGTGGCCAGCTATGTTCCAATGGATATAACCACCTCAGAACCCCTTAAAAATTCCATCTGCCGACTTATTGATGAAAGGCATTTTAATAATGATGCCCTGATCATTGTTTTGGCCGGCAGCTTTGGGGCCAAACACGGGGCCTCCTATATTGAAATCAGTACTGCCGGCACCTTAAAGGAAAAATGCAGATAAATTTTTTCGTGTTGAACCAGATCAGGCATTAAAAAGATCCTGGGCATTATAGGAACTGCGGACAAAGGGGCCGGCAGCCACACGGGAAAACCCTAGCTTTTTGGCTGTTTGCTCCAATTGTTTGAATTCTTCCGGGGAATAGTATTTTTTAACGTTCAGGTGGGCCCGGGTGGGTTGAAGATACTGGCCAATGGTCACGATATCACACCCATGTTTAAAAAGATCTTCCAGGGTCCGGGCCACTTCTACCGTGGTTTCGCCCAATCCCACCATGATACCCGATTTCAACGGCATCAATGGGTCAAGGGCTTTGACATTTTTTAAAAGATCCAAAGATCGCTGGTATTGGGCTTCGGGCCGTACCGTTTCATAAAGGGAGGCCACGGTTTCTATATTGTGGTTTATCACATCCGGTTTTGCACGTACAACTATGTCCAAAGCCTTGATATCTCCCTGGAAATCAGGTATCAGCACTTCAACCCTGGCGATGGTTTTTTCTGAATCTCCTGGTGCCGCCTGACCGGTTTTGATTGCGTTTATGACGGCGGCAAAGTGGGTGGCTCCGCCGTCGGGCAGATCATCCCGGGTCACCGAGGTCACCACCACATAGGTTAACCCAAGTTGATGTGCTGTCCTTGCCACCCGCACCGGTTCATCTGGGTCCAGGGGAAGGGGAGATCCGGCTGTGACATTGCAAAACCTGCAGTGCCGTGTACATTCAGATCCCAGGATCATGAAGGTTGAGGTGTTTTTGGAAAAACACTCAAACATATTGGGGCAGTTGGCCGCCTGGCAGACGGTGCTCAGTCTGGCATCTGATAAAAGATTTTTTACCCGCTGGTAATCGTTTCCCAGGGGCAGTCGTTTTTTCAACCAGGCGGGTTTGCCTTTTTTGGGGGTGTTGCTACACATGGGGTTCTCCCAGGACATGGATATCAAATATATTGGAAAAATGATGGACAAACAAGTGGCAGACCCTGTCCATGAGATCTTTTTTTTCTTGATCAGAAGTGGTCAAGAGTCCTTTTTCCATGGCAATGGAGGTCATGGCCACATTTTCAAGTCCGCAGGGGTTGATCCAGGAAAAGGGGGTAAGATCCGGGCAGACATTTAAGGCCAGGCCGTGGATACTGATTCCTTTTTTGACGGAAATTCCCACGCTGCCGATTTTTTTTCTACCCACCCAAAGGCCGTGGTTTTTTGGATCCCGGTCTGCAGATATTCCGAATTCCAGAACCGTTTGTTTCATAATTTCTTCCATGCCGTTGACAAAATCAGCCACGCCCAGGCGGGCCCGGGTCAGATCCATTACAGGATATAAAACAGCCTGTCCTGGCCCGTGGAAGGTGATGTTCCCCCCCCGGTCTGTCTGGACAATTTTAATATTCTGGGAGGAAAGGAATGCTTCAGAGACCATAAGATTTTCCCGTCCCCCCCGTCGTCCAAGGGTAAACACCCGGGGATGCTCCACAAAGAAAAGCCGGTCCGGTTCCGATGGCGTGCTAATTTTGATATTCTGAACGGCCAGCTGACGGTCCAGCGCTCTCGTGTATTCCAGGGTGTTTAAATCCGTGAACACGCAGGAGCGAAGGACCGTTTTTTTGCTGTCCGACGTTTGGTTATTCCGGGTCATACCTTAAAAAATTATCCTCTCAGGCATGGTTTCCGTGCCGCACCCACCTCATCAAGTCGGGTCACCTTGGTCAGAAGCGGGGCTTTTTTCAGCAGTTCAGGTGTTTCTTGGGCTTCTTGTACAATGGCCTTGACCGCGTCAATGAACTGGTCGATGTTCTCCTTGGATTCTGTTTCCGTGGGCTCCACCATAAAGGCGGCATCCACGACCAGGGGAAAATAAACCGTTGGCGGATGAAAGCCGTAATCCAGAAGACGTTTGGCCATGTCCATGGTGGTGACATGAAAGACTTGCTGATGTTTGTCATTAAAGACGCATTCATGCATACAGGGCCGGTCATAGGGAAGGTTCAGGGTGTCCTTGAGACTTTCCTTGATATAATTGGCATTGAGAACCGCAAGCTGGGAGGCACGGTGCAGTCCTTTGCCGCCCATGGAAAGGATATAGGCATAGGCCCTTACCATGATGCCGAAATGACCGTAAAAGGTGTGCATCCTGCCAATGGTATCCGGGCACTCTGTCACAAACCGATAGCGGGTCAGGTCTTTTTCAATTCTGGGGACCGGTAAAAACGGGATCAACTCCTTTGAAACACCAACGGGTCCGGAACCGGGACCTCCACCGCCATGGGGGGTGGAAAAGGTTTTGTGCAGGTTCAGGTGAAGGACGTCGATGCCCAGGTGTCCGGGTTTGACAATCCCCATGATGGCGTTCATGTTGGCCCCGTCACCATAGACCAGGCCGCCCTTGGCATGGACAATCTCGCAGATTTCTTTGATATTTTCTTCAAACAGACCCAGGGTATTGGGGTTGGTGATCATGATGCCGGCAGTATCCTCATCCATGACCGCTGCCACGGTGGCAGGCTCCAGGATTCCCTTTTCACCGGATTTGATGTTGATGGATTCATACCCGCACAAAGAGGCGGAGGCCGGATTGGTCCCGTGGGCGGTGTCCGGAATAATGATCTTGGTCCGCTGTTTTCCTTTTTTGGCATGATAGGCATGGATGATGAGCATGCCCGCAAGTTCCCCATGGGCACCGGCTGCGGGCTGGAGGGTAACGGCAGGAAATCCTGTTATTTCACCCAGCAGGTGTTCAAGGTCATACATGAGCTTTAGGGCCCCCTGGGAGAATTCATCCCCTGCCAGAGGGTGGGCACTGGCAAAGCCCTGGCGGGCTGCCTGGACTTCATTGGTTTTGGGGTTGTATTTCATGGTGCAGGACCCCAACGGATACATGCCCGAGTCCACACCGAAATTCCATTGGGACAAACGGGTATAATGCCTGACCACATCCAGTTCAGAGAGCTGGGGCAGTTCCGGGGATTCTCCCACAAGGCTTGCATCCAGTTGGCATCTTTTTACATCGGCCCTGGGAAGGGAAACGGCACATCGGCCCTTCCGGCTTTTGTCCCAAAGCTGAGGCTCATTGAAAATCAGGCCGCGGGTTCCGGGTTGCTTGTTCATTATTGCACCTCCTTTGCCAGCTGATCCATGTCTTTTTTTGACACGGTTTCCGTGGCACAGAACAGATAATGGTCTTTTAATTCAGGATAATAGGGTTCAAGATCCATTCCGGCAAAGATACATTGGTTGGAGATGAGATCCGCTCTTTTCCGGGCAAACCCTTTGGGTGCTTTGAGCACAAATTCATTGAAAAAAGGAGAATCGAAAACAGATTCAAATCCCACCATTTCAAGGGCTGTTTTAAGGTACACGGCTTTGTCATGGTTTTGCTGGGCGATTTCACGGATGCCGATTTTACCCACCGTGGCCAGATAAATGGCTGCTGTCATGGCATTGAGACCATTGTTGGAGCAGATATTGGAAGAGGCTTTTTCCCTTCGGATATGCTGTTCCCGGGTGGCAAGGGTAAGGACATAGCCGTCGTCCCCATTGGCATCTTTGGTTTTGCCGATAAGGCGGCCGGGTAAATTTCTCATCATTTTCTGGGTGCCGGCCAAAAGGCCCAGACCCGGGCCTCCAAAGCCTTTGGCAATGCCGAGACTCTGGCCTTCGCCGGCCACAAGATCCGCACCGCAGGAACCGGGGTTCTTGAGCAATCCGTAGGCCAGGCTTTCCGTAAACGAGGCAATGAACAGAATTTTTTGGGTATCCGCAATGGCCTTAAAGGCACTCAGGTCTTCAATGTTACCCAAAAAATTGGGTGACTGGATTGCCACACCTGCAATCCCCTCCATGGCGCCAAGGGCGGCCAGATCCGTGAGTCCTTCCCGGGTGCGGGGGATTTGAATCATCTCGTATCCCGCCGCATGCAGATAGGTTTCCATGATCTGGCGGTGGTGGGGGTGGACCAGGGAAGAGACAGCAATCTTGCTGGCATTTCTGTCTTTTCTCAAGGCAATCAATGCACATTCGGCAAGGGCTGTTCCGCAGTCATAATGGGAGGCCGTGGCAATATCCATTCCGAGAAGTTCGGTGATCATGGTCTGGAATTCATAAATCCCCTGGAGGGTTCCCTGGCTTACTTCGGGCTGGTAGGGGGTGTAGGCCGTTGCAAACTCAGACCGGGAGATGAGATAGGGTACGATGGAAGGGATATAATGGTCATAGGAGCCTGCTCCGATGAAACATTTATAATTTTTGCAGGCAATATTGGTCGATGCCAAACTCTCCATGTGTTCGTTGAGGTCCCATTCGCTCAATCCCTCCGGAATGTTAAGGGGGGCTTTTGTCTTTAGGGCATCGGGTATGGTTTTAAACAATTCATCCAGGGATGCCAGGCCTGTTTTGGCCAGCATCTCATCGATATCCTCTTTTGTATGGGGAAGATAACGCATGGCAATTATCCTTTCAGCATATCAAGGTATGCTGCCTTGTCCATTAAATCGTCCAGCTCCAATAAATTATCGGGTTTCAAGCGAATGAGCCAACCGCCTTCATAACAATCCTCATTCACGAGTTCCGGGTTGTCTTCAAGGGCACCATTGATTTCAACCACTTCACCTGAAATGGGAAGATAGACCTCTGACACTGCCTTGACCGATTCCACACTGCCAAATTCATCTCCCTTTGTAAAAATATCCCCCACTTCGGGCAGTTCAACAAAGACGATTTCTCCCAGCTGGTCCTGGGCATAATCGCTCAGGCCTATTGTCACAATGTCTTTGTTTAATTTTGCCCATTCATGGTCTTTGGTATATTTTACATTTTCTGAAAAATTCAGATCGCTAATTTCTTTCATAACACCCTCCTTTTAAATGAATTTAAATAAAAGTATCCAGTTTCATTCTTGCAGTTCTGTCCGGTCGTATGTCCGTTGCGATGGTCACATCAATGGATCGCTTGCCTTCATTAAGGGTAAGCTTTGCACCCGGTTCAAGTGGCTTTGAAACCATGACAAATCCGCAGCTAATTCCTGTTATTTTCAGATCCAAGGGCAGACCCGGGGTATTGATGCTGACGATTTTATTGCCAAGCAAGCCAATACCCATGTCCGTGGCACAGCTCAGCACCCGGCCGATGTTTTCCCGGGTTTCATCCAGCACCCGGGTCGTGTCGCCGGCCGTGACTTTTCTTAAGGTCTGACCCACAAAAGGGTAAATAAAGTTGTCGTCTTTGGAAGGTGCCAGGGCCTTTGCGCCGAGAAAATTTTTGGTAAACCCCTTTTTGTCAAGGGTGTAGGGCAGGGCAAACTCCCAGGGATGGTTGGAAAATTTCCAGGGACCGATATCTTGGTGGGAGAGGGGCAGGCAGGCACCGGTCCTCAAAGAGTCCCTGGCACCCAGACCGCAGGCCGTTATTCCAAAAGGGACACCGGCAATAAGGGTATCCTTCCACAAGGATAGAATGACGGCAGGATCCAGGAAGATTTCAAACCCGAACTCTCCGGTATATCCGGACCTGGACAACAGAACAGGCGTGCCGTCCAGGAGGGTTACGCCCTCCTGGTTTGTCCCTTCGGACAACGCCCCATGGGATAAGGATCCTTTAAATGAAAAATAGGGCATTTTACCAAAAACAAGGCCTGGGTTTTTAATGAGGCGTGACAAAATTTTTGCAGAATTTTTCCCCTGGATGTCCATCTTTGCAACTTTGCCGGACAAATCTGATATCTCAAGGTCCATGGCCTGTTTTTGACTCCCAAGATGTTTTGCAATGACACCGCCCATTCCTGCATTCACACAGACCATGAACCGGGTGTCGCTGAACTTGTAAACAATGGCATCATCAATGCACCGGCCTTGTTTGTCCAGAAAAGCACCATAGACACACCGGCCCGGCTCCAAGGAAGAAAGTTGACGGGTAAAGCAATAATTGAGCAGGGCAAAGGCGTCCTTACCCCCCACAAATATACAGGCCATGTGACTGGTATCAAAGATACCGGCTGATTTTAAGACTGCCAGATGCTCGTTTTTGACCCCGGTTTCATACCATAACGGCATGTCAAACCCTCCGAAATCAGCCATGTTCGCACCGGCATCTGTGTGCCATTGATGTAAGGAAGTGGTTTTTAATTGGGTATTCATGACAGTAGACCTTTATTCTGTACAGGTTCAAAAAATATAGGGAACTTTTAAATTATAAGATTTGTATACAACAAATGTCTCAACGGAACTGACGCCCTTTACTTTGGAGATTTCTTCAGTATAAAATTCCAAGAGCCCAAACCCTCTTTTAAACAAAACCATCAC
>VMSR01000127.1 GCA_013792075.1 Desulfobacula sp. | reverse complement strand
CCGGTCCCCAAGAGGGCTGCGTGTGAGAATACTGCTGTATTCGGCCGATGCCAGGTTTAGAAGGAGCTCATTTTGGGGGACCCGGTTTTTAAAATAAGAAAGGATTTTTTCTTGCCAGAAGTGTTTGACCAGACCCCTGGAAAGCGTTGTATTGAAATCCAGGCGATAGGGTTTGATGCCGTCCTTGGCGCGCAATACCCCGTACAACCCGGAAAGAATGTATAAATTTTCATTGGCATACTCCAGCTGGCCCAATGTGAATTTCTGGGGATTCATGGTCTTGAAGGCCTCTCCCTGGAAAACAAAGAGTGCAGGCTTTGGGTCTGCCAGGTTAAACCCCCGGAGTTGATCCTGGGTTTTTTGGGTCAGTTTTTCACTGGTTTTAAACACTTTTTTCAATGTCCCAAAATCCAGGGTCTGTAATTCCCGGATCAGGGTGTCGGCCTCCGGTTCAAATCCGGGCCGGCCCATTTCCAGGGAAAGACCAACCGGTGTCTTGTCAAAGGCCATGGTCTTGGTCGGGGAAACCAGTATCTTCATGAAAAGGCCATTATTTGGTATGGCATTCCTTGCAAGAGGTCGGGCCTGATTTTTCTCCTGCTTTTTTTAAGGCCCTGTGGCATTTGAGGCAGGTCTCGTTCATCACCTGTTTTTTCTTCAGCACGTCCGCTTTTTTAGCAGCCTCAAGCGCGCCTTCCTCCTGGGCAAAATCATCATGGCAGGTCTGGCAGTCTTCTACGATGCTCTGGTGCAGGTGGTGGGGAAAGAGGATGTTACCGGATTTGCCGCCGTACAGGGAGATCTCTTTTTTCCCCTGGGTTTGGTCTGCAAGAATGGATACAGGGGAAAAAAACAACCCTGCCAGGATCAAACAGATGAAGGAGATAGTCCAATTTTTTTTTATCATTTTTGTTCCCTCTGGGGTGATGGGTTAAAATTGTATTTTTTTTAGAGATACGGTCAGAAGATCCCGTGTGTCAATGGTTATTTTTTTGGGGTAAAAATTTTTTTGGCCCATTTGCCGGGGTAATGGCGGGAATGCCTATATCAAATCCCTGATGATATTGTTTGTTTTGCACAGTCTTTCCGACAGAATCTGGGTCATATGCTTGTAGAGTTTGAAGGCAAGCTCAGGATCATTTTTTTCCATGGATTCAAGGCTCTTGCTGGACAAATGGTAAACCTGACCGGAAGTGACGCCCATAACCGAGGTGATTGAATTGTTTTGCTCACAGTCCCCTTGTTCTCCGATGATGCTTCCGGCCCCCATTGTCCGCAATCGGATGGGCGGATTTTCCCCTTCTTGATCCAGGAAGATAGAAATTCGGCCTGATTCAATAAAATAGAGGCCCTGGATGGGTTCTCCCTTCTGGAATAAGAACCGGTCTGCCTGAATTAGCCCCGGGGTTAAATAGCCGGCCATGCCGGTGAGCAATTGTTCGAAGGTTTCCATCTGGGCAAGCGCCACCCACATATCGGCAAAGGTGGATTCAAATACCTGGTCTTTTTTGGGGGCCCCGGCCTTTTTTTCCATGTTCAGCAATTGGTCTTCGCACCACTCGAGGCCATGGTCAAGGTCTGAAAAAAACCACACGGTATTCGGGGTCAGATTTGTTTTGTTGAATTGCGCCCTCAATGGCGGTGTGATATTGACAAAGACAAGGCATATATCCTGGGCCTGGACAAATTGCTGGATCCTTTCAAAGCTGTTGACGGCCGAAGAGTCAAATCCGTTGACCTTATGGAAATCCAGGACAATATAGTTTAGTGCGGATTGTTTCTGGTCAGTTGCTTTCTCAATAATCCGGGTTCTCAGCTGGTTGGCCGTGCCAAAGAAAATAAACCCCTGGAGCTGGAGGATCAGGATCTGGTCCCCTTTTTTGTTCAGAAGCCATCGATGGGGGGCGGATCTTTCAACATTGCTTTGAAGGTTTTTCCCGGAGCTGGAAGATTTGACAATATTAATCCGGCTATAATTGACCACAAAAAGAACAACCGCAATGACAAGGCCTGCGGCAACCCCTTCCAGAAATCCGAGACTGGCAATCACCACAAGGATGACAAGGATTAAAAAATAGTCTGTTTTCGGCAGTTTGAACCAGCTGTCATGGAGCCATTCCCAGAGCATGTCAACACCCACCAATACCAGCATGGCTCCGGCCAGGGCCCGTGGAAATCCAGCAAGTGCGGATGTGCCGGCAATGAGTATCCCCCCGATGAGGACAGAGGAAATAAAGCCGGAAAGCCTGCTGCCCGGTGTCAGTTTGTGGAAAAGGGCAGAGGTGGCAAGCCCCATGTATCCCGGGGCGCTTCCCACAAAAGAGGCCAGAATATTGGCACCCCCGGCAACCGTGAGTTCATTGTTCAGATCAATGTCTTTTCTGGATACCAGTTCAAGTCCGCTGGCATTTAAGAGCAGGGAAATAATGGAAATGATAAAAATAGACACCATGGTCAAAGACTGTCCAAAAACAAGATCCCACCGCACCTGGGATAACCCTGAAAAAGGGACAGGCTCCCACAGGGCTCCCTTGGGAAAGGGGCCCAGAAACCATCCGCCAAGTTGGGCCTGGGAAAAGGAGGTGCCTGAAAGTTTGAGGGTGGCAAAAAAAAGAACAATGGCTCCGATAACCATGCCCGGCAATATCATGAAATGGGAGTAGGTCCTCAGCAGATAGTATAAGACCAGGGCAAACAAAACCCCTGGGACCCATTTTAAAAGGGCAATGGGAACCAACAGAGAAGACAGAGAAGAAATATCCATGGGAAGACGGGTCATCACACCGATGCCGCCCTTGAACAAAAGCCATCCAATACCGGCCAGGAATCCGCCGATGACGGGATAGGGTATAAAGCGTACAAAATTTCCCAGTTTGAAACGGGCCATGCCAACCATGAGCAGGCCCGTGACCAGGGTGGAAATCGCAATGGTCAGGATAGCGGTATAAAAAATGGATTCCTGGGATGCTGCCCCGGTTGTCATTGTGGCGGAAATGGTGACCAGGGGCATGCCCAGGATGGCCACAGGGGCATCCTGTACAAGTGCTGCCGCGCTTGGGTGGGAACTGAATATCGTGGTGAGCATCCCGATAATAAAGGTTCCGAAAAGAAGAATGCCGATTCCCTTTGACATGAAGAAAGAGAGGTCCTGGGAGAAAAGCATGGCAGCAAAAGACAACTCAACGCTGATGATCAATATTGCATTGCTGGTGCCTGCTGTCATTGCAGGAAGAAGTGAGTCTGGTTTTAGCAATCGGATCAGTCTTGAAAATAAAGAAATGTCAGCGGTAATGTCTGGTGTGTCCATACGAGTCCTTTCCGTTTTTAAATTATGGGAGGGCGGTGCTCACAAAAGCCAATATCACAATTGAATAAATTGGTCATCACTGATTTTTAAAGGGTCTAAAATTTGGATGTCATTTCCTTGACTTCATGGATATCTTTTCATAAGAAGGTCAGGGTATAGGAGAAACCAAACAGATACTTGGTAAAAGGGGAACCCATGAAAAAAATCAGTCTTGTGATACTTGTGTGGTTGGTAACCTTTGGCCCGGCCCTGGCAGCAACCACCATTAAGCTGGGGGTGGTGACCAAGCCCGGGTCTGCCCAGAACATTGTGGCGGACAAATTCAAGGAACTTGTGGAAGAAGGCTCTGACAATGCCTTTGAAGTGAAAATATTCCATTCGGCTTCCATCGGCAATGAGACCGAGATCCTCCAGCAGATACAGATGGGCACCCTTCAAATGGGGGTGATTACCGACGGACCCTTTGACACCTTTGACCCCATTGTCCGGGTGATCAATTATCCTTTTTTGTTTAAAGACCATGCCCAGGCAGACAATATCCTGGACGGCCCCCTGGGAGATCAGATTCTTGCCAGCCTTGAAAATGTTGGTTTTAAGGGGCTTTGCTTTTCTGAAAACGGGTTCAGGAACCTGAGCAATAATAAACATGCGGTTGGTGCGCCTGGGGATGTAAAAGGCCTGAAAATCCGTGTCATGTCCTCGGCCCTCCATAAAACCATCTGGCAGGCCCTGGGGGCCAATCCCACGCCCATGCCCTGGCCCATTTATACGGAATTGGAGCAGGGGGTCATTGACGGGCAGGAAAACCCCCTATGGGTCATGGAGGTGTATAAGTTTTATGAGATCCAGAAATTTATGACCCTGACCCGGCATGTGTATTCTTCCCATATCAATGTGGCCTCCCTAAAATGGTTTGCCACACTCTCGCCTGAAAATCAGGCATTGATCACCTCAGCCATCAAAGCGGCGGCCGTTTTCCAGCGACAGGACAATAGAAAGAAAAATGCCGGTCGTCTGGCCCTGCTCAAGGAAAAGGGAATGCAGGTGGTGGAAACTCCCGATATTGACGCCTTCCGCAGACAGGTGGCAGGGCTTAAAGAAATGGATCTCTACGCAGACCCCAAAGTACAGGGGCTGCTGATCAAATTGCTGGATGCCGTAAAGTAATCAGGAGATCATGACAGATCGTTTGGGTCGCATCAGCCGTTGTCTGAACCTGTGGGTGGAAAACCTGGTCTGCGTCATGGGCATCTGTATGGCCGTCATTGTTGCAGCCCAGGTGTTTTCCCGGTATGTGCTCAATTCTTCGTTGTTCTGGTCCGAAGAGACGGCCCGGTTTTTATTGGTCTGGCTGACTTTTTTGGGGGCATCCGTGGCCTATTATTATGGGGCCCATCCAGGGGTGGATGTCTTGTACCGGCGGCTGCCCCCCGGCCTGCAACACGGGGCGAATCTGTTGGTCCACGGGGCATCCCTGTTTCTGTTTACCCTCATGGTAATCCACGGGACCCAGTTTGCCTTTTTTGTGCGGCACCAGATCACCCCGGCCCTGTCTCTTCCCAAATGGCTGATCATGGGGGTTGTTCCCTTGAGCGGAATGATATTCTGGGTCCACGGGCTGGCCTTTTTGTCCAGGGAACTCTTCTTCCCAAAGGGGAAGAGATGATGCCACAGATCCTGATTTTGTCCCTGTTTTTCCTTTTTCTGCTCAACACCCCCATTGCCATTGCCATTGGTACTGCCTCTGCACTGGCCATCCTGATCCAGGGGGATTTTTCGTTGATGATGGTGGTCCAGCGAATGTTTTCAGGCACGGATTCTTTTCATTTAATGGCCGTGCCTTTTTTCATGTATGCCGGTGTGATTATGGAGCGGGGCGGAATTTCAGGGCGGCTCATTGATTTTGCCAATGCCCTGACCGGATGGCTTCCGGGGGGGCTTGCAGCGGTCTCCATTGTCTCGGCCATGTTTTTTGCCGGGATTTCAGGCTCTGCCGCGGCAGATGCCGCTGCCGTGGGTGCCGTCCTTATCCCTGCCATGAAACGTTCGGGGTACCCGTCTGATTTTGCTGCAGCGGTCCAGGCCTCGGGCGGCTCGTTAGGGGTGGTGATTCCGCCCTCTATTCCCATGATTATTTTCGGGTTTCTCACGGGGGCATCCATCAGCCGGCTCTTTGCCGCCGGTATCCTGCCGGGGTTGCTCATCGGGGTATCCCTGATCGGGGTTTCCACCCTTATTGCAAAGAAAAACGGGTATGCCCCGGACACGCAGTTCTCTTTCTCCGCTATTTGTCGGACGTTTCAGCGGGCCTTCCTGGCCCTGGGGGCGCCCATTATTATTTTAGGCGGGATATTGTTCGGTGTTTTTACGGCAACGGAATCGGCTGCTGTGGCTGTTGTCTATGCCTTGTTTGTTTCCATGGCCGTGTACCGGCAGATTGGATTTAAAGATATTTTTCCCATCTTCAGGCAGGCCTCTGTTACCTCATCCGTGGTCATGTTTATCATTGCCACGGCATCGGTTTTTTCCTGGATTGCGGCCATGGAAGAGATCCCTGCCGCCCTGGCAGGCAGCCTTTTGGGAATGACGGACAACCCGACCCTGTTGCTTTTGCTCATTAACCTGGTGCTCCTTTCTGCCGGGGTTTTTGTTGAAACCACAGCCGCCCTGATCCTGCTGGTCCCCATGATCACCGCCATGCTGCCCTCCCTTGGCATTGATTTGATCCAGCTGGGGGTGATCGTGGTGGTCAACCTGTCCATTGGCATGCTCACCCCTCCCATGGGTATTTGCCTTATTGTGGCAAGTTCCATTTCCAAGGATTCCATCGGGGCTGTGAGCCGCAGGATACTGCCCTTTTTAATCGTTCTGCTCATTGATCTTCTCATTATTACATTCTATCCGCCGTTGACCATGTGGATGGCCAATCTAATCGCAAAATAGGGCCTTAAAAATTGGGCTGGAAATCCGGGCCCTTTGCTGGTAATGTCTTTTCCACGAAACAGATGTCGGCCAAAAGATGTGACAAAAAATAATAAAACAACAGGCAGGACCATGGACCCTGGGAAGAAGGCAGATACTTTTTTTGATGATACCCATATCCGGTATAAAACCATTTTTGAAAATACCGGGACCGCCACCATTCTCATCGAAGGGGATATGACCATTTCCATGGTCAATTCAGAGCTTACACGGATTTCCGGCATTGACAAATCCCGGGTGGAAAAGAAAATGAAGTTCCCTGAACTCATTGCCGAAGGCGACAGGGAAAAGGTGATTGCCAACCATCTTTTGAGACGCCGGAACCCAGGCGCGGCCCCCGGAAATTATCCCTGCCGGGTCAAGGTGGCCAACGGGGAAATTAAAGAGTGCATCCTTACCGTTGCCCTGATTCCCGGGACCCAACAGAGTGTGGCCTCCATTACCGATATCTCAAAACAGAAATATCTGGAAAAAGAGATTGCCAGGATCAGTGAAGAAGAGCGGTGTCAGATGGGCCGGGTGCTCCATGATGATCTGGGGTCCCATTTGGCTGGAGTGGAAGCCATGGCAGCGATTCTGGCCGGCCGACTTGAAAAAGAGAATCATCCCGAAGCCGCTCTGGCCCGGGAAATTTCCGGGTTGGTGAACCAGGCCATTGGGAAAACCCGGGCAATGGTCCGGGGGCTTTTGCCGGTAAACCTACAAAGCACGGGGTTTGTGCAGGCTGTCCGGCAATATGCGGCCCAGGTGGAAAGGGCCTTTGGCGTTGATTGTTCTATCCGTGGGGGAAACCATATTGACTTTCCGGATATCCCGGCCTTAACCCATGTGTATTATATCATCAGGGAAGCGGTGAACAACGCTGCCAAACATGGGGGGGCAAAAAAAATTCTGGTGTGGTTTAAAGACAGGCCTTTGGATGTGACCATTGATGTCCGGGACGACGGCAGGGGCTTTTCGGGAAGCGATGGTAAAAAAAAGGGAATCGGCCTTGTGATCATGCAGCATCGCGCTGATCTGATCGGCGCCAGGCTTGAAATTTTGGACAATCGAACAGGGGGAACCATCATCCGGTGCAGAATCGAAAAAAAATATTTATCGTAGATGACCACCCGGTCTTCAGAAAAGGGCTTGCACAGCTCATTGACGAAGAGGCGGACCTTCGGGTCACAGGTGAAGCGGAAAGTGTGACCCAGGCCATCCGATTGATTCAAACGGAAGTGCCCGACCTTATGATCGTGGACCTTACCCTCAAGGACAAATCCGGCCTAGAGTTGATTGAATATTTAAAGGAGCATTTTCCCAAGCTTCCCGTTCTGGTGATTTCCATGCACGATGAATCCCTTTACGCCGAACGGGTTCTGAGAGCAGGTGCTTTGGGGTATATCACCAAACAGGAAATGACCGGCAATGTGGTGTCTGCCATTCACCAGGTTATTGCCGGCAAGCGGTATATCAGCTCGGACATGGTGGATGCGCTGTTGGGAAAAATGATGGCCGGGCCTAAGGGCGAGGGCAAAAGCCCCATTGAAATTCTTTCCAACCGGGAACTGGAGGTATTCCAGCTCATAGGCCAGGGCTTCAGCCGGGGGGAAATCGCCGATCTTCTCCACCTGAGCGTCAAGACCATCGGCACCTACCGGGAGAATATTAAACGAAAGATGAACCTGAAAACTGCCACAGAACTGATGAAACATGCCGTAACCTGGATCCAGGCCCAGGCTTAGGCTTTTATAGGCGTTTTGCCGATAACCATATCGGCGTTCTGCGTGTATAAAAATAAGCCCTTTGTCGATTTTCAATCTCCCCTATTTATATCATAGTATCCAGATGATTAGATTTGTGTTTGATAATGAATACAATTTTTACATTCTACATCATATCTGGGTAGTCTGTAAGGGGGAGAAGAACCATGGCAGCGACGCAACCGGAAAGGGTCAGGGATGTTGAAACCTGTGTAGATCGTATTCTTGAAACCGTGGGCCGAAAGATTGTGTTCGGTATGCCCCTGGCCCTGGGAAAACCCAACCACATCGCCAATGCCCTGTACCTGAGGGCCAAAAACAACCCTGCCATTGATCTGACCATCATCACAGCCTTGTCCCTTGAAAAACCCGTTCCTTCCTCCAATCTTGAAGCCCGCCTGCTGGATCCCATTGTAAAAAGAATCTGGGACGGGTTTGTCGAATTTGAATACATGAAGGATCTTCGAAAAAAACAATTGCCGGAAAATGTCACCATTTCTGAATTTTTTACCAAGGCCGGCGGTTACCTGAATTCCCCCTATGCCCAGCAGCATTATATTTCTACCAATTACACCCATGCGGTAAGGGATCTCATTGACAACGGCCTGAACGTTCTTGGAAACCTCATTGCCCCCCACCCCGGGGGAAACCCGGATCTGGTCTCCATGAGCTGTAATCCGGATCTTGTCCTGGAAGCCTTTGAGAAACTTTTGGCAGAAAAGAAAAAGGGACACAAGTATATGATCCTGGGGCAATTGAATTCCAATCTGCCCTATATGTACGGGGATGCGGTCGTGGAATCCCAGGCCTATGATATGATCCTGGATGATCCTGCCTATGATTTTCCTTTGTTTTCAGTTCCCAAAGCCTCGGTCTCCACTGCGGACCACATGATCGGACTCAACGTCAGCAGTCTGATCCGGGACAATGGGTCCCTGCAGATCGGCATCGGTTCCCTGGGAGATGGTATTGCTGCAGGCCTGATCATGCGGCACAAGCACAATAAACACTATAATCAGGCCTTGTCCGCTCTGAATATTACCGGGCGATATACAGATTTGATTCAAAAAATCGGGGGAACAGGGACCTTTGAAAAAGGATTGTACGGGGCCACGGAAATGCTGGTGGATGTTTTTATCCAATTGTATAAAAACGGAATTCTCAAGCGGAAGGTCTATGACCATGCCGGTCTCCAGAAGCTGCTCAACGAAAAAATTATTACCGAATCCATTACCCCCCAATTTTTAAATATTTTTGTGGAACACCACATCATCCATGAACGCCTGACCAAAGCAGATTTTCGCCTGCTAATGAAATACGGGGTGATCACAGGGCCCTTTGAGTATATGGACGGTCAATTGATCTGCCAGGGAGAAAGTTTCCCCGCCGATCTTGTGAACGAACAGACCCTGGAAATGCTGAATCGCCACCTGGGAGATCGTCTCAAGGAAGGCGTGGTCTGTCATGGATCATTTTTTATCGGACCCAATGATTTTTATGACGCCCTCAATGCCATGCCCGAAGAAGAACGCAAACTTTTTTCCGTGACCGGGGTGGACTATGTGAACCAGCTCTACGGGGATGAAAAACTCAAAACCCGCCAGCGGACCCATGGACGGTTTGTCAATGCCGGCATGATGGTGACCCTTCTGGGGGCGGTTGTTTCCGACTGCCTCGAAAGCGGAAATATTGTTTCCGGAGTGGGCGGACAGTACAATTTTGTGTCCATGGCCCATGCCCTGGCCGACGGTCGGCTGATCATGATGATCCGGAGTACCAAAAAGTCCAAGGGCAAAGTATCCTCCAATATTGTGTTCAACTATGGCCATACCACTATCCCCCGGCATTTGCGGGATATTGTGGTTACAGAATACGGCATTGCCGATCTTCGGGGCAAATGCGACCGGGATGTCATTGCCGCCCTGCTGAACATCAGCGACTCCCGTTTCCAGAAGGACTTGCTGGAGCAGGCCAAGCGCTCGGGAAAAATCGAAACAACTTATGAGATTCCCGAAACCTGTCGCCAGAATACACCGGAGCGTATCCAAAATCTTTTGTCCCCCTTTAAAGCCCAGGGATATTTTCTAAATTTTCCCTTTGGCACGGATTATACCCAGGAGGAAGTCACCCTGGCCAAGGCCTTAAAACTTTTGAAAGAGAATGTCACAACCCATCGTATCAGAACCATTGCCGGTATTATCGGCCAGTTTTTTTCACGTTCGCCCCTGCCCATTGCCCCTTTGTTGAAACGCATGAAACTGGATATTCCCAAATGCCTGAGGGAACGGGTGTTAAGGGCGGTGGTGGTCTATGCCCTGCGCCGCAGCAGTTAATGCTTGTTCTTCCAGAGAAGCGTTGGGATATTTCCTTTACACAGATTCCAAATATTGATATTGAGCCATTGACAAGACGTATCAATTAACACCATCAATGGCTGCAATTTGCCTCTAAGGAGTATCCCGATTGCTTGAATTTTTACCTGCAGAGATGCTCAAAAAAAGCTTTGGGGTGTTCGGCCATTTCTATTCCGTGGACCTTTCGTCAGGTGAACGGATTGAATGTCGGAGCGTGCTTGAAATTGCGACAAAGACCCATACATCATCTGATATCAATTTATTGTCTGAAAAGGGGGCGGATGCTGTTTTTATTATGATGAATCCGGGCTCCTCCCGTCCTTTGGAAGCGGTGAATCAAGTCATCTCCGAAAAACAGGTGACGGATCTGTGCGTTTCCCTTGTATCAACCAAGCCGGATACCACACAATATCAGGTCATGAGACTTATGCATTACTGCTCCTGGTCCCATGTCAGGGTGCTGAACCTCTCGGACCTGAGAAATCCGAAAGGCGGTGAATTTGCGGCCCAATATCGGGATATTGAGGATAGAACCGGTTTCAAAGCCCACTCCCTGTTTTCCGATGAGAGGGAGGGTGAACGGATCTGTAAATTGAAGCGCAAATCTCGAGCACCCATTGTCTGCGCCTGGGGTGTAAGCCCCGACCTGGAGCCGCTTATTGAAAGATGTCTGGGCAAGGTTTCCGGCATGCCGGGCTGTACCGGGCTTTTGAAGCCCCAGACCAGAAACAAGTATTTTCACCCGCTCCCAACCCTCCAAAAGGCGAAAATGCAATGGGTCGATAACATGGTCACGCTGATCAATAGCTGATCAATAGCTGATATAAGCTGGGGGCTTGTTTAGAAAATATTTTATAATTGGAGGTGAAGGTGTTTTTCCATACTGCGGGAATTGAAGTTGCCCTTTGGATTCCACCCTTAGTGGCATTTGTGATTTCATTTTTTACATCCATGGGAGGCGTATCAGGGGCTTTCCTTCTGCTACCATTCCAAATGTCATTTCTTGGATACACAAATCCTTCCGTCAGCGCCACCAATCAAGTGTTTAACATTATAGCCATCCCAAGTGGTGTTTACCGATATTGCAAAGAAGGCAGGATGGTGTGGCCACTTACATGGGTTGTTGTGGTCGGCACTCTGCCGGGCGTTTTCATAGGTGCCTTTGTACGTGTGGCGTACCTTCCAAACCCGATGCATTTTAAATTGTTTGCCGCTATGGTCTTGTTTTATATCGGGCTCAGAATGGTGCGGGATCTGTTGAATAAAAATCCGGGTAATTCCAACAAGGATAGCAGTGAACAACAATTTCAAAAGACAGTACAACGGCATCAATCTAAGGCAACTGATCCACAGATAGTCGGTCCGACAACTTTTAAAAAGGTGAAAGTGACCCACTTCAATTTAAAACGGCTGGGTTACACCTTCTATGATGAAACCTTTGACGTATCCTTCTGGGGTATTTTCATTCTTAGCTTCATCGTCGGCATCCTGGGCGGCATTTACGGTATCGGCGGCGGCTCCATCATCGCCCCGTTTTTTGTAACTTTGTTTGGATTGCCGGTTTATACAGTGGCGGGTGCCGCCCTGATGGGGACCTTCATAACCTCAGTGGCTGGCGTGGCTTTTTACCAGATTATCGCACCGTTCTATCCAGACATATCGGTGGCACCCGATTGGCAGCTGGGCATTTTGTTTGGATTCGGCGGGATGGCAGGAATGTATCTGGGGGCATACTGCCAAAAATTTGTCCCGGCCAAGGTTATCAAGTGGATGTTAGCAGGAATTATCGTTTTTACCGCAACAAAATATGTTGCTGCATTTTTTGGTTGTTAACGCAACTTTCGGAGTTGGCAGATTTTAAATGGGGCCGGTCTCAGTTTTCAGTTCTCTCCCGGAATGATTTTATGACATACTCGGAAAAACAGTCGATAATTTTTGATGAGACTTTTCTGGTTTTGTGAAGGGCGATATTGGATACCGGAAGTACAGGAAGGCCATCCTCAATGCCTGGGATTTTCAGATCCAACGGCACATTGCTTTTAATGATGGGGGCAATGGCAAACCCTGCCTTAACGGCATCCAAAAGCCCGGATATACTCCGGCTTACATATACGATCCTGTATCCTATCCCGGCCTTTTCCAGTGCTTCCAATGCCCAGGTCCTGAAAATGCAGCCCTCTTCAAAGGTGGCCAGGGAAAGGGGTTTGTGTTTTTGAAGCACAAATTCAGGGGACGCTGCCCAGACAACGGGATCATGGGCGATCACCTGTCCGCCTTCGCTGATCTGGGTGCAGATTCCTAAGTCAAGTGCTCCGTTGTCTACCCAATCCTTGATCACGTCACTGTTCTCACAGTGCATTTCCACGGTGACATCCGGATAGGACCGTGCAAAAAGGGCCAGCAGGTTCGGTAGCACGCCTGAGGTGTAGTGTTCCGGAGATCCGAAACGGATATGGCCTTCCAGGTTCGGGTTTGACAGGGCTGCAACCGCCTCGTCGTGCTCTTTGACGATTCGCCTGGCATAGTTGATCAATATACTCCCTTCGGTTGTCAGCTTGACGGTTTTACCGATTCTGTCAAATAATTTTTTGCCCACCTCATTTTCAAGCCGTTTGATCTGCATGCTCACGGCCGACTGTGAAAGGTTAACCAGGACCCCGGTTTTTGTGAAATTTTTTGTTTCGGCCAGGGATATAAACGTCCGTAAATAATCGAGTTGCAGATTCATAATCATCACATTTTTTAATTGTTGGTATCAAAACAATTCATTTGACGGATAACTATACCATGTATAAATTATCAGACAAGATAAAAATCAAATAAGGAGACAGCATGAAAATTTTAATAGTCGGTGGAAATGGTACAATTGGCAAAAAGGTCAGTGCATATCTTTCAAAAAAACATGAGGTCATTATTGCCGGACGAAAGTCAGGTGATGTCAACCTGGACATGGCAGACAGCAACTCCATTAAAGCCCTGTTTGAAAAAATCGGGAAAGTGGACGCCATTGTCTGCACGGCCGGAGAGGCCAAATGGGCAAATTTTGACGCCATGACCGAAGAAGATTTTTATATCGGCATCAAAAGCAAACTCATGGGCCAGGTGAATCTGGTTAGGATCGGTAAGGATTACATGAATCCGGGGGGCTCCTTTACCCTTTCCACCGGTATCCTGGCCGATCATCCGGTCCTGATGACCACCAGTGCAGCCATGGTCAACGGCGCAATCCACAGTTTTGTCAAAGCCGTTTCCCTGGAATTGGAAAACAATATCCGGGTTAATGTGGTTTCCTCCGGGCTTGTTGAAGATGCGGTGGAACACTATGAAGCCTATTTCCCCGGTCACAATCCCATCCCCATGAAAAAAGTGGTGAATGGATTTGTAAAAAGTGTAGAGGGTGCCGCCACAGGAGAGATCATCAGAATGTATGATAATTGTTGATTTTTCATCACTGAAGTAATAATCAAATGGCGCCGGTGATTACATTGGCGCCATTTACATTTAAACAAAGAGAGATATAAATCCGATGAGCAGCCCTGATACCTCCTTTCCGGGGAAAAGTTTACCATGGTCACTTTTTTTTCAAGGGGCAAAGGATACCTTCCCTTTGGTTGTGGGTGCAATTCCCTTTGGTATTATTTTTGGTACCCTGGGTGAAACGGCAGGGCTTTCCTTTGGCGCCACAATGGGGATGTCCCTGTTCGTTTTTGCAGGCGCCTCACAGTTCGTCAGTTTGAGCCTGTTGGCTTCGGGTACGGTATGGCCCATGGTTGTTCTGACAACCTTTGTGGTTAACCTGCGCCATCTGCTTTATAGCGCGACCATGGTTCCCTTTTATAAAAAGCTGAACCCGCTCTGGAAAATGGTCCTGGCCTTTGGTTTAACCGATGAAACCTTTGCCGTGGCCGTCAGGCGCTATCATCAAAAGGACGGTGTGCCGGGCAAGCATTACTACAACCTGGGTTCCATGGTGTTCATGTATCTCAATTGGAACCTATGCACCGTTATCGGGCTCACAGCGGGAAAAGCATTTCCGGAAATATCCCGGTGGGGGCTTGATTTTGCAATGCCCGCCACATTCATTGGCATTGTAATTCCCTATCTTATTTCAAAACCCATGTGGGCTTCTGTGGTCACTGCCGGAACCATTTCCATCCTGGCCGGAGGACTCCCCCACAAGATGGGGTTGATGCTGGCTGCCCTTGCCGGGGTTATGGTGGGTGTGATTTGTGAAAAACTATTTTCTGGAAAAGAGGAGAAAATTTAAATATGTCTGGTGCACAAATACAATTGAATGAGGTCTATCTGGTGGCAGGGATGGCGTTGGTAACTTTTGTCATACGCTATGCCCTGTTTCCCATTTCCGGACGATTTACATTTCCTAAATTGCTTGAACAAGGATTAAGATATGTCCCTCCCGTTGTTCTCACGGCCATTATTGTGCCGTCCGTGCTAATGCCCAATGGGGGGGCGCTGAATCTGAATCTGAACAATCCCTATCTTATTGGTGCACTTGCCGCCTGTGTCATTGGAGGCGTGTTTAAAAATTTGCTTTTGACCATTGTCATGAGTATGGTGGTTTTTCTGGGAGCGCAATGGGTCTTTGCAATGGGATAGTTATGGGTCGGTGTGCTTGCCCGACCCTGGCCGGGTTGCAGGTATCATGGACAACAATACCGCTATAAATTACATGCGTTGGCCCTGACCAATCTGCGGGTATCTGTTTTAAAAATTTGAAAATCCTGATATAAAGGGATATTTAATAATCTTTGGTATCTTAAGGATGTGAGCGTTGAACACAGGTAAAAAAAGTATCCTTCAAAAGGGGCTTGGCAGAACACGAAAGCTTGCCAAGCGCGAATACGTATATGAACGAGACGCCCAGTATTTTGCACAAGTTTCGGAAAGTGTTAAAGATCTTGCGATTTTAGAGATCAAGGAACTGGGAGGCTATGGCCTGAGGCCTGTGTTTCGGGGGATCTGGTTTAAGGCGGCAAAAATCGATTTTTACCGGATCACCTATTTTGCCCGGCTGCTCTCACGGGTGCTGGCGCCCCTGGTTACTTTTGAGTGTATTGAGAAAGACGATCTCTACAAGAACGCCAGAAAGATCCGGTGGGAAGAGTTTTTAACCCCTGAACAAACCTTTTCCATTATGGCAAATGTGTCTGAATCTGATATCACCCATTCCAATTTTGCAGGCCTTAGGGTCAAGGACGCCATTGCCGATTATTTCAGGGACCGGAGCAATTGTCGGCCCAGTGTGGATTCTAAAGACCCCTGGATCACCATTAACCTCCATATCCACCAGAATATCGCCACCATTTCCGTGGATGCTTCGGGCGGTCCCCTGCACAAAAGGGGATACCGGGAAGAGTCGGTTTCTGCGCCCATGCAGGAGACCATTGCGGCTGCCATTGTGCGGTTGAGCGGATGGGACGGGTCACAATTGCTGTATGATCCCATGTGCGGGTCCGGCACCCTGCTGTGCGAGGCCTTGATGCAGTATTGCAGGATTCCGGCCCAGATTTTCAGAAAAGGATTCGGGTTTGAGCGGCTGCCGGATTTTGATAATACCTTGTGGGAACGGATCAAGGCTGAGGCAAATGAAAACATAAAACCGCTTCCCGAGAACCTGATTGGGGGAAGCGATATCTCCGAACACTCGGTGAATGCCGTGAAGACAAATCTCATGGGGCTCCATTTTGGTGGAAATGTTCAGATTGATCTTGCGGATTTCAAGGCGCTTACTCCCCTTGAAAATGCGGTTATCATCACCAATCCCCCCTATGGGATCCGCATGGGAAAAGACCAGGATCTGAATCTTTTTTATAAAGAACTCGGGCTTTTCCTCAAGGGGCATTGCATGAACTGCGTTGCCTATGTGTATTTCGGAGAACCCAGGTTTATTAAAAAGGTTCCCCTGGCCCCTGCCTGGAAACGGCCCTTAAAAATCGGGGGCCTGGACGGAAAACTGGCGAAATACGAACTCTATTGACATGGAACAGGATGGGGACGAAATAAAAAGTGTGATGGAAGATGCCAAAACAGATAGCCAAAAGTATACCTGCAACGAATACCGGGAGGAAATGATCCTCCTGGGCCTCCAAAGGCAGCTGGCCTCTCCGGATCTTGTGCCGGAGAAAAAACAAGAGATTTTAAAGGAAATCGCCAGGGTCGAGGCCCTTATGGGGCTGGACTGATCGCTTTTTTTCTTCCGGCCCCCAATCTCCTGCAAGGGTAATGATTTGACAAATCCTGCCGGGTCCGGGTATATTTGACCGATAGATTGCCAGTATCCGGCGCTTCTATTTGGGTTTCATACAATTTAGGTCAGATGGGAAAAAAAGGTGGCCAAAGCAGATCCGGATGCAGCAGTGCCGGCGTTTTTTAAGCTAAAGTAAACACGCGCATTAAAAGGATTTCAATGGACATCTCCCAATCCATCTCCCAGTCACCGTCCATCAAAATTTACCATGAACTCATGGCCAACAAGGTGGGAGATATCCTCCTGGTATCCTGTCCTTATGATGCTTTTATCATGGAAGAGGAGGGCCGTCTCTCCAATCGTATCATAAATGAATACAAAGGACTGAACCTGTCAAAGCCTCCCCGTCTTACCTGGGCCTCTTCGGCGGATGAGGCCTTTTCGCGGCTGGAAAAAAACCCTTTGACCTGATCCTTGCCATGCCCAGCCTGAACGGGATGGATGTCTATGCCTTTGGTGAGGAAGTCAAGAAACGGTATCCCGAGCTTTCTTTTTTTCTATTGCTTCACAATACCTGTGATATTGATCAATACGTTTGTGACAAGACCCACCCGGCAGTGGACCGGACCTATATCTGGGGGGGGAACGCAGACTTGCTCCTGGCCATTATCAAGAATTTTGAAGATGAAATGAATGTGGACTTTGACACAAAAAATGCCAAGGTTCGGGTGATCATCATGGTGGAGGATTCTCCCTATCACTATTCTTCTTTTCTGCCGGTGCTCTACAAGCAGATTGTACTCCAGACCCAGTCGGTGATTGATGAGTCCATCAATGAAGAACACAGGCTTTTGAAGATGCGGGGCAGGCCCAAGGTACTGATGGCCCATACCTATGAAGAGGCCATTTCCCTGTTTGAACAATACAGACCCTATGTGCTGTCCATATTTTCCGATATGCGGTATCCCAGGGAGGGTAAAGAAGACGATCATGCAGGGTTTGAACTTTTAACAAAGATAAAATCGGAAATTCCGGATTTGCCCGTGCTCATCCTGAGCACCGAGGAAGAAAACCGCGAAAGGGTCAACCGGATCCCGGCGGTTTTTATCAACAAGAATTCAAGCAACCTCCATGATCAGATCAAAACCTTTTTTGTGACCAACCTGGGGTTTGGCGCCTTTGTGTTTCGGATGCCAAACGGGGAAGAAATAGCCAGGGCCACGGGCCTGAGGGCCATTGAAAAACTCATCCCCGAGATCCCGGACGCATCTATTTTATACCATGCCCGGAACAATGATTTTTCCAGGTGGCTCATGGCAAGAAGTGAGATTGACTTTGCCCTGAACTTAAAACCCTACAGCATTGATGATTTTAATAATCCCCAGGAACTCAAGCGGTTTCTCATTGACAGTATCCGGGCCACAAGAAGGGGAACCCGCCAGGGCCATGTCATTGATTTTGATCCGGAAAAATTCGATTCCGATACAAATTTTATGAAAATCGGCGGCGGATCCCTGGGGGGGAAAGCCAGGGGGCTTGCATTCATGGCATCCCAGCTCAAGCGGGACCCCTCTCTGGGCAAAAAATTTACCAAGGTGGACATCAGTATTCCCCAGACCCTTGTCATTGCAACGGACGGGTTTAAAATGTTTGTTGAGGAAAATCGTCTGGCCCGGCTGCTGGAATCGGACCAAACGCTTTCTGACAGACAGATCATCGAGCAGTTTGTGAAGGCCAAGTTCCCCGGATGGTTGAAAAAAAGTCTTAAACGCTACCTTGCCAATGTTCGGTATCCCATTGCCGTCAGATCCTCTTCCCTTTTTGAGGATGCCCATTACCAACCCTTTGCAGGACTCTATAATACCTATATGCTGCCCAATTTGGATACTGACCTGGCCAAACGGCTGGAACAATTGATTTTGGCCGTTAAGCTGGTTTATGCCTCTACCTATTTAAAAGCTCCCCGATCCTATGCAAAAAGCACCCTGCACAGGACCGAGGATGAGGAAATGGCGGTTATTCTCCAGCAGATCACCGGTACGCACCATAAAAATTATTTTTATCCGGCCATATCCGGGGTGGCCCGGTCCTATAATTTTTATCCCATTGCTCATCTCAAGGCAGAGGAGGGGATAACCTACATTGCCCTGGGTCTTGGAAAAATTGTCATGGAAGGGGAAAAAACCCTGCGGTTTTGTCCCAAATATCCCCAGTTTCTTCCCCAGTTTTCCAGTGTCGATGATATCCTTGAAAACGCCCAAAAATATTTTTATGCCTTGAAAACAGACGGGTACCCGGACGACGGCATTTTTTTTGATGATGCAAAAGAGGACCCCACCCTGGCCCGGCTGGATTTAAGTGACGCTGTGGACCATCCCGTGGTCCGGCATTTGTCCTCCTCCTTCCATGCCCAGGACAACCGGATACGGGATTCCTTTTCAAGCAAGGGTTTTCCCATCCTGACCTTTGCCAATATTCTGAAATATAATTCCTTTCCTTTGGCAGAGATCCTGGAGGAGGTGACAAAGATCGGCAGCCATTGGATGGGGACGTCCGTGGAAGTAGAGTTTGCCGTGAATCTGCCCTTGGATGGCACCCTTGTCCCTGAGTTCTCCCTGCTTCAGATTCGGCCCATGGGGAGATATAAGCAGAATATCGGGATAAAGATTACCAAGGATGATATTGACAAAGCTTTTTGCTATTCTCGTCTGTCCCTGGGCAACGGGGAATACAAGGATATTTATGATCTGGTCTATGTGGATCCTGGAACCTTTGACCCGGGAAAGACCATTGAAATAGCCGCCCAGATAAACAAACTCAATGGGCTGTTCAATGAAAACAATCAAAAATATGTATTGATCGGACCCGGACGCTGGGGCTCATCAGACAGGTGGCTGGGAATCCCCGTGGGATGGAACGACATTTCCAACGTGGGGGTGATGGTGGAAACAACCATTGAAAGCATTAAGGCCGATCCTTCCCAGGGGTCTCATTTTTTCCAGAATATCACTTCCCTGGGTATCTCCTATATTACGGTATCTGATAAGGGCGATGATTTTATCGATTATGATTTTTTCAGGTGCCAGGCCTGTGCGAATGCCACCCAATATTTAAAACATATTCATTTTGACATTCCCATTAAAATTCTGGTGGACGGGAAAACCTCCCAGGCAGTCCTGATGCAGGACCCCCCGGGAAAGCAGGAGAAAATGTGATGATAGATATCCAGGTCAAGGCAAAGGGATGACCCCCCGGGTTTTTTTAAGCATAATTATTTCAAGGACATATGAATGAAAATTTTAATTGTGGATGACGAAAGCATTTCCAGAAAAATTCTGGTAAGACATATGGAAGCCTTGGGGGAGTGTGTGGCCATGGACAATTCCAGGAAAGCCCTTGCCGAGTTTGAGGTGGCCGTTGAACAGGGTCATCCCTTTGATTTTGTCTCCCTGGATGTGTCCATGCCCGGGATGGACGGACAGCAAATGCTGGCGCAGATACGGAAACAAGAGGCGGCCCGGAAAATTTCAAGGGCAGATCGGGTTAAGGTGATTATGGTCAGCTCCCGTATGAACATGGCAACGATTAAGGCCTGTATTAAGTTGGGGTGTAATGGATACCTTTCAAAACCCGTGAGCAAATATCAGCTGTGGGAAGCTATGGGAAAAATGGGGTTTGATATTGCTGTTCCTCAAAAGGAAAGCGAAGAAAGCAGTTATCCCGGAATGATAACCGAGATTATCCAGCGGTTTTACAAGGGAAAGATCAGTTTGCCTGTATTTCCCCATATTGTAAAGGAAATCCAGGAGTGTCTTGAAGGCGACTCCCCTTCCATGGAGGATCTTGCCAGGATTGTTGAAAAGGATATCGTCATTTCCAGCAAGCTGATCTCCATCGCAAATTCTCCCCTTTACAAGGGGATTGATACGGTGAACAGCCTGAATGCCGCCCTGCTGAGGCTGGGAATGAAAGCCACCCAGGGGGTGATTTCGGCCGTGGCTGCCAGAAATATGTTTGCCTCAAAAAACAAGTCTTTGAAACGGGTGCTGGAAAACCTCTGGATGCATTCTTTTGCCGTGGCCTGTCTGGGAAAAAGGCTGGGAGAAGCGTTGAAGGTGGAACACACGGAAAATATATTTCTAATGGGCATTGTTCATGATATTGGGAAAATGTTGCTGATGAAAGCCATTGTGGATCTTTTTCCGGAAGAGTCTGTTGAAGAGACGGAGCTCCAGCAGGCAATCCATGAAATTCATACCACCTTTGGGGCGGCATTGCTGAAAAAAATGAGATTCTCCAATGAATTTATCCCGGTTGCAGAGTTCCACCACTGGAACGCCTATCCAAAGGACACAGCGCCGGAACTTTTGATCATCAACCTGGCAGATCACCTGTCCTGTGAAATCGGGTTCGGGTTCACGGAGGTTGAATCCCAATCGCCTTCCTCTATCAAACAGCTGGGCCTTGACCCGGACCTTATTTTGGAAATTTGCGGCCAGGTTAAATCCATGCTCAAGGAATCTGCCCGGGCCTTTTAAAAGAAAAAGACCTTGATCCAGGCCCGGGGTTAATGCTAACACTCATAAGATTTAGGTATCTGCACCAGCAGATACCCCAAAACCCTGGAGACCCTCTTTTTATGACCCCTTTCCACGATGTCACCCATTTGTTTGCCCAAACCCCCATTACAACCATAGATTCCCATACAGAAGGGGAAAGCACCCGGTTGATTGTGGATGGGCTGGGAGAAATCCCTGGCACAACCATGATGGAAAAGCTGGCCTATTTTAAAGCCCACCATGATCCGGTGCGGCTTCTGCTCACAAAAGAACCCAGAGGATCCAGGGAAATTCTGGCTGCCATGGTCACAAAAAATGTGACGCCGGCTGCTGCGTTCGGGTTGATATACATGGATGCAAAACGCTATCCCTATTTATGCGGTCATGCCACCATAGGAGCGGTGGTCACCCTTGCCAAAACCGGTTTCCTGGAACTTGCAGAGGGAGAAAATACCCTCCTGATTGATACGCCTTCAGGGGCGATGGATGCCCGGGCGATTGTCAGGGGCGGCAAGGTGTCTTGTGTGGCCATTCACATGGTTCCCTCCTTTGTGTTTGACACCCGCCAATCGATTATGGTGGAGGGGTTTGGCCGTGTATTCATTGATCTTGTATGCACGGGCGGTTTTTTTGCCATGGTGGATGCAGGTCTTCTGGGAATTGATCCCATACTCGAAAACAAGTCGGTTTTGGTGGATCTTGGGATGAAAATCATAGAAGCTGCCAACGAACAGCTGAAGGTGGTCCATCCCGAGCGATCGGATGTGAACACAGTGGATGTGACGGAATTTTATGATTCCGGTATGGAAAACGGAAAGGCCCGGGGCAGAGGGATGGTTGTTTACGGGGAATCCCATATGGACCGTTCTCCCTGTGGAACAGGGACAGCTGCCAAGCTGTCCCTGCTGTATCACCAGGGAAAAATCAAGCTGCACCAGCCCTATACCAATTTCAGTCCCCTGGGTACCAGCTTTGAGGCAGAACTTGTGGAAAAAACAAAGATTGGGCAGTTTGATGCCCTTGTCACCCGGATACAGGGCCGGGCCTGGGTGACCGGCCTGCACCAATTTGTGCTGGACAAAACAGACCCGTTTCAACTCGGATATCTTGTATAAAGGAAAATGTGTACCATGGAGCTTGTGCCTGATCTGATTTTGTATAATGGAAGTGTTTGCACCCTGGATGAAAAATGCCCTGCAGCCACAGCTGTGGCCGTGTCAGGCAATCGGATCTGTGCCCTGGGAAACGACAGGGAAATCCTGGCCCTGGCAGGGCCCCTTACCCGGACCCGGAATCTGGAGACAAGATTATTAATGCCGGGGTTTTTTGATACCCATTTTCATTTTTATGAATGGGCCCTGAACTGTGATAGCATTGACTTTTCAAAGGTTGAAAGCTTTGGCCGGATGGAAACGGTTATCGGCACCAGGGCCGGGAAACTTGCCCCGGGTCAGTGGCTCCTGGGCCAGGGCTTTAACGAGTCAGAATGGCCGGAAAACAGAATGCCGGACCGAAGGGTGCTCGACCGGGCGGCACCGGACAATCCGGTCTGCATCTGGCGGTGTGACCTTCACCTGGCCGTGGCAAATTCCCTGGCCCTTGAACTGGCCGGGATTGACCATACCACAACAGACCCCGGGCAAGGGGTAATCGTCCGGGATGTCAATGGGTCTCCCACGGGGGTTCTCAAGGAACTGGCCCCGAATCTGATCCGGAAGGTGATCCCCCCATTGTCTGAATCCAAGCTCTTGGACAATATGGAAAAGGCCATGGCCCATGCCCATGGGCTGGGATTGACCAGTGTCCATGATATCCGGCTCATGGGGGGGCAGGAAGGGGCCGATGCCTTTGGCCTCTGGCAGGCACTGGATGGGGCAGGGAAACTGAAATTAAGGTGCCATGTGGCCCTTCCCGGTGAAATGACAGACCAGGCCATTTCCCTGGGATTGCGGACCGGATTTGGAAACGATCGGTTGAAAATCGGGTATTTAAAGTTTTTTGCCGATGGCGGCATGGGGGCCAGGACCGGCTGGATGACCCAAAAATATCTGGATGGGGAGTACGGCATGCCCCTGACGCCGGTGGAAGAAATTGAATCGGCTGTCATCCGGGCCGACAGGGCCGGGCTGTCCTGCATGGTCCATGCCATTGGAGACCGGGCCTGCCGGGAAATCATTGCCATGTTCGGCCGGGTGGAACAGCTCAATCAGAGCCGTTGCCAGCTTGCCCACCGCATGGAGCATGTCCAGATGATTTTGCCCGAAGACCTGGACAAGATGGGCCGGCTAAAACGCCTGGCGGTTTCCTGCCAGCCGAACAACCTGAGCCTGGATATTTCCATGATTGACCAGTGTGCAGGGCCCAGGGGCAAATATGCCTACGCCCTTAAAAGTATATTGAACACCGGCATTCCCATGTGTTTAAGCTCCGATGCCCCGGTTGCGGACCCCAATCCCTTTGCCGGTATTTATTCGGCCGTTACCCGGAAGAGAATGAACAAAACCCCTGAAGCGGGCTGGTATCCGGAACAGGCCCTGGATGTTGCCCAGGCAGTGCGGGCCTATACCCTTACCCCGGCACAGGTCTCGGGCTGCGGCCATGTTCTTGGTTCTATCACCCCTGGGAAACTGGCGGATATGGTGGTGGCGGATCAGAATATTTTTAAGATTGCGCCGGAAAATATAGCCGAAACCCAGGTTCTTCTGACTGTTTTTGACGGGAAAATCGTGTATGAACGATAAGGATTTTTTGTACCTGGAGACGATCTTTGACCGGTCCGAAGACGGGTTGATGATCTGTGATGCCCAGGGCCATATACTTAAGATGAACCGGGCGGCGGAAAGGCTGAACGGCATAAGGGCATCCGAGGTTGTCGGAAAGAGTGTGAAAACCCTGGTCCGGGAAGGGCAGATCAATCGGTCTGCCACCCAGGAAGTTCTGGAAACCAACCGCCAGGTCAGCCTGGTTCAGACCACCGCCAGGTCAGGGTATACGCTTTTGGTTACCGGCACCCCTGTGTTTGATGATGAAAATGAAATTGCATATGTGGTGGTAAATGAACGGGATATTTCTCTGATTGAAGACATGAAAAAGGAGCTTGCCCGGGTCCGGCAGGAATCGGAGAAGATTCGGGATGAACTCACCGAACTCACCCTGAGGGATCTTGCCATAAACCATATTGTGGCCCAGAGCAGTTCCATGAAGCAGACCCTTCATTTGGCCAGAAAACTGGCCAGGGCCGATGCCTCCAACATCCTGATCCAGGGAGAATCCGGAACCGGCAAGGGATTGCTGGCCAGATATATCCATACGAACAGCATGGGGGCGAAAAAACCGTTTATCCAGATCAACTGTGCGGCCCTGCCGGAAAATCTTCTGGAGGCGGAGTTGTTCGGGTATGAAAGGGGGGCTTTTACAGGGGCCAGGGAAACCGGCAAGGCGGGTCTTTTTGAACTGGCGGCAGGGGGCACGCTTTTTCTGGATGAGATTGGTGAATTGTCCCTGGGGGTCCAGGCAAAATTATTAAAATATCTGGATGACCATGAAATCATGCCCCTTGGCGGCACCACTGCCAAAAAAATAGACTGCTCTATTCTTGCCGCAACCAACCGCGACCTGGCCCGGCGAATCGTGGAAAAAAAGTTTCGCCTGGATCTTCTGCATCGGCTCAATACCTTTACCTTGTCCATCCCGCCCTTGCGAAACCGACCTGAAGATATCCTGGAACTGGTGGCCATCTGCCTGAAACAGAACAATAAAAAATACAATCGCCGAACCTATATCGGGTTCAAAGCCTATGAAGCCCTTAAAGCCTACGCTTTTCCCGGAAATGTACGGGAGCTGATCAATATCATCAAACAGGCCGTGGTGCTGTGCGACCGCAGATTTCTGGACGACTATATTATCCGGGCCACCCTACCGGCCAGGGCTGTTCCTCCATCAAAGCCCTTGGCAGATAACGCCTTCACGCTTACCCAAAAACTTCGGTCTGTGGAATATGATATGCTTGTGCAGGCGGTCATCCGGTGCAGGACCACCCGGGAAGCGGCTGTTTTCCTGGGCATCAGCCAGCCGACCGTGGTTCGGAAATTGAAGAAGCATGGGATGTCCATGGGCAAAACAGATTGATTCATATTTAAATCAAAATGGATTTTTGTGCTTTTAAATAAGGGGTTTCTATCGCTCTTTTTTTGATTCGTTAGTGGATCGATAAAAAATTCTATTATTTTAGTATGTTATCCTCTTCTGCTTGATTCTAAATTGAATCAAACCAGGGTTTTCCGCTGGGCAAGTATCGCGCCTCTATATTTTTTCCTTTATTTTCAATAAGATATAAAAAAATTTGAAGTTGGTATGTTTTTTGTAGTGTTTTTGTAATGATAGACCAGTTGTAGTGACAGAACAGGGGAAACACAAGATGGCAACTATTTAAAAAAAACAGCCTTAAAAAAACAGCATTAGATGAATGGGACTTGATATATGAAAGAAAAAAACTGGAAACCTTTGCTGCTACTATCGCCTTCCTTAACAGCCGTTTTTTTGCTTCTTGTCGTCCCGGTCTGTTTTGTCGTTGTGTACAGCTTCTGGCTTCGGGCCCCCAGTGGCCAGGATATCCCGGCCTTCCAGTTTGGGAATTATGCCAAATTCTTTGCGGATTTCTTTTATCCGTCCATTTTGTTGAATACCTTGCGGGTGGCCCTTGAAACGGTTATTCTATGTCTGTTTCTGGGATATATCCCCGCCTTTTTTTTCTATAAAACCCAGTCCCGGCTCAAGCCGTATCTGATGCTGCTGGTCATGCTGCCCTTCTGGATCAGTTTTATTATCCGGACCCTAAGCTGGATTAATATCCTGGGAGATTCCGGGCTGATCAACCATTTGCTCCTGAAAGCCGGATTTATTTCAGCGCCGTTGTCTCTGCTGTATAATGAAGGGGCGGTGATCATGGGGTTGTTGCAATACCTGCTGCCCTTCATGATTTTAAACATTTATGTGAGCCTGGACGGAATTGACAAGAGCCTCACAGAAGCTGCCCAAAGCTTAGGGTGTACCGAGTGGCAGGCCTTTAAGGAGGTTACCCTTCCGTTAAGTATGCCCGGTGTCAGTGCCGGCTGCCTTTTGGTGTTTGTTCTGACCTGCGGCACCTATCTGCCCCCCATGATCCTCGGGGGGCCGGGCAATGAAATGATCGCCAACCTGATTTTCAAGCGGGTGATCGGCACCCTGGACTGGCCCTTCGGGTCTGCCATCAGCGTTATTCTCATGCTGCTGTTGGGGCTTATTGTCTATACCTACAACCGGTATATGGGCATCAATCAGATATTTAAATCCCTGAGCAACGGGTAGGAAATACAAGGAATTTTTATGAAACGACTGATTTCCGGATGGACGTTGATTAAATTGTATACATTGCTTGTTTACGTCTGGATGTTCACCCCCATTGTGGCGGTGGTAATCCTGGCCTTTAATCCCCAGCAGTTTGGATCTTTCCCCATGGAGGGATTTTCTTTTAAATGGTTTGTGAAACTCTCCCAGAACAGCACTATTCTGGATGCCTTTAAAAATTCCATGATCCTGGGGACATTGACAGCCATTTTTTCAACCGCTGTGGGGGTACCGGCGGCCATGGCATTTATCCGGTATGAATTTAGGGGCAAGGAATTGATCAATACCCTGCTCATCGCTCCCATCATGATTCCGGAAGTGGTGCTGGGCGTGGCCCTGCTCTTGTTCATCCGGTGGCTCCAGCAACCCAAAAGTTTTGTTATGCTGGTCATCGGCCATGTGGTCCTAACCCTTCCCTATGTGCTTTTGATCGTCCAGGCCCGTCTTGTGGGGATCAAACGGGAATATGAAGAGGCGGCCCTTTCCCTTGGTGCAAGTCCGTTCCAGACGTTTCGGGAAATTACCTTCCCCCTGCTGGCGCCGGCCATCTTTGCCGGCATGTTGTTTTCATTTACGATTTCCTTTGATGATGTCACTGCCACCCTTTTCTGGGCAACGGCCCAGAACCAGACTGTGCCCGTTAAAATATTCGGGATGCTGAGAAATTCCATCAGCCCGGAGATCAATGCATTGGGGGCTGTTATGATTGTCCTTACTGTGTCAACCCCGCTGCTGGCAGGATATCTCACCCGGCGGTTTGCCAGAGGAACCGGAAAATAACGCGTGTCGGCGCCGGTAATATTCTGCCGGCGTTATAATTTTTGATAACCAGGAAAAAAAGGAGAAAAGAATGGGAAACGATTTTGAAAAACGCTTAAAGGATGTTCATGAAAGTTACAGTCAGGGCAATATCTCCCGCCGGGATTTTGTAAAATTTGTCGGTATCACCGGTGCCACTCTCGGCATCATGGGTGGCCCTTTCGGTCTGGTAAAACAGGCGTTTTCCGGCAGCAAGGAAATTACTGTTCATTCCTGGGGGGGGTCCACATCCGAAGCCCTGAGAAAATTTGCCTTTGATCCTTTTACCAAGGAAAGCGGCATCAAGGTGATTGATGCGGCATTTACCGGCATGGATGCTTTTTTAACCCAGGTAAAAGCCTCCTATCCGCCCGGGGGAGAATTTAATATTGCCCATTTGAGTGCGGTCTATGACTATGCCCGGTATACGGATTTGGACTTTGGTGTGGTCCTGGACGAAACCCAGATTCCCAATTTGAAAAATGTCATGACCAAAATGACCGATACGTTAAGGGGTATTTCCAAGGGGACCTTGTCCGCTGTCCCCTATGATCTGGGCCAGACCGGCATTGCCTATAACACCCAAAAAATTTCCAAGGAAGACGCCGAGAAACTGGGCGCCTCACTGTTGTTTGACAAAAGTCTGAAAGGCAAGCTGGGGTCCTGGGGGGGTGATTTCAGAACCAATATGTGGTATGCGGCCCTGCACACCGGACAAAGCCCCAATAATATCACGGATGAAAAAGCAGTATGGGAGGCCCTGAAAGAGCAGCGGGGTCTGATTAAAAAATATTGGGCATCGGGATCTGAACTCATGAGCCTTCTGGGCAATGGAGAGATCTATGCAACGGTGGCATGGTCGGGACGGGTGGCAGCCCTCCAGAAACAGGGCCATCCCATCGGGTATCTGGCGCCCGACGGCACCTATTCATGGATGGAATACATGTATGTTCTCAAGGGAACCGATCTTGCCGTGGCCCAGAAGCTGTTGAATTTCATGCTGGAGCCTGAAGCGGCAATTGCCGTTGCCCTGGGTCAGAATTATCCAACCAGTCTGGATCCCACAAAGGTTGCCATGCCCGATGAGGTCCAGCAACTGCCCGCCTTTGACCCGACAGGCAAACTGGACGGATATTTGTTTGCAGATCCTGGCTATTGGAACGGCCACCAGCTTGAGTGGGCTGAGAAATGGGATCGGATCATGGCAGGCTGATATGACCTTAAACAAAGGATTGCCAATGGGGTACGCGGCATTGGTAATCCTTTCCTATACATGGGGAGACAACTGATTTGACACAAGAACGAGATCCGGCATTTGTAAGGTTTGCGGGCATTGAAAAAAAATATGGACGGGTGGTTGCTGTTAAACCTATGGATCTGGAAATCCCCGAAGGGTCTCTGGTAACGCTTCTGGGGCCCTCCGGGTGCGGAAAAACCACCCTGCTGCGGATGCTGGCAGGGCTTGAAACACCCACCCAGGGCGATATCTATATACGGGGCAAACGAATCAACGATACTCCCATCCATAAACGGAACCTGGGCATGATTTTTCAGAATTATGCCCTGTTTCCCCATAAAACCATTTTTGAAAATATTGCCTTTGGCCTCAAGTACAGGGGGGTTTCAAAGACAGACATGCAGAAAAAGGCTGAAAAGGCCTTGGAAACCGTACGCCTTCCGGGGGTGGGTAACCGGATGCCCTCCCAGCTTTCCGGGGGGCAGCAGCAGCGGATCGCCCTGGCCCGGGCCATTGTCATTGAGCCGGATGTGCTGCTCATGGATGAACCCCTGTCAGCCCTGGACGAAAACCTGAGGGAGGATATGCGCCGGGAAATCGATAACCTTCAGCAGCAGCTGGGGGTTACCACCATTTTTGTGACCCATGACCAGCGGGAGGCCCTTTCCATGTCCGATAAGGTCGTGGTCATGAAGGACGGGTTTATCCAGCAGCAGGGAACCCCGGAAGAGGTGTACAATAATTCGGCCAACCATTTTGTGGCCGATTTTCTCGGGCATTCAAACTTTATGGTTGCCGTGGTTGGAGAGAAGAAGTCACCGTTTCTTGAAGCCCGGCTGGCGGACAATACCCTTTGCCTGGTAAGTCCGGCAGAAGACTTTGCAGCCGGAGCCAAAGCCGAAATCGTGATTCGCGCCCAGAAGATGACCCTGGGCTATAAAACGGATTTTACCCGGCAAGCGGAAATGAATTACTTTTTTGGTAAAATTGTGGATCGCAGTTATATGGGAGGAGAGGTCAGTTATTTTGTGGAACTTGCCCAAGGCCAGGTCCTGCATGTGATTAATTTTGTGAAACGCGCTCCCTATCGTCGGGGAGATGAGGTCTATATACAGGTGGACCCGTTTCATTGCAGATTATTGGCACCATGAGCGATACCCGTGACCAAATTTTTTCATACCGATCCTAGGGAGGAGAGTTTTTTATGGATCAAGCAGACCCTTGATCCGTCTGCCAGCTATATTGTTTTTGAAAATGAGTTAAACGCCCAGGAAGGCTCCATATTTGATCCGGCTCACATGGCCTATGGCTATCTTGAAAAAGAAAAATTTTTCTGGCAGCAGGTCATTGATATGGATGTGTCCAGGGAATATCTTGTGATCCGTATCCCCATCGGCCAGGAAGATAAGGTGCTTGCCAAGGCAATGGGGTGCGGATTTTCCGAAAATACCATTTGTTATATATTCAAGGCGAAAGAGGTGCGAAAGTGAAACAGAGTACAGATCCCATCCTGGAAATCCATTTTGAACATTCAAAATTTCAGGCAGACGTTCCCTTGTCCCGGTTGACGTCCGGGCTGACGGATTTTCTGGAAACCTATGGCAATGAACAATTTTGCGGTGGACCCTTTGCCAAGGTTATTGGAAACAAGGACGGGCAGACAAAACTTGCCCGCCTTTTAAAAGCCGCAGGCTACCCGAATGATCCCAAGGGGTTTTTAGAAGTTGTTTTGGACGCCATTGCAGGCTCCCGGGGTCGGCATCTGGTCATAAACCGGGACGCAGATACGGTGGAGCTGCCGTCCAGACTGCTGGTGGCGCTTCTGGAACAGGTCATTCCGGGCCATGGCTATGTGTCCATCAAAGACACGGCCCAGCTGGAGCAGGTGACCAACCTGGATATCCCGGACGACCAGCGGTCCGATCTGCAGAAGGTGATCGAAAAATACCCGGTCCGACTTTCCCGGCATACCGTCCGCCAGATGATGGTATCCAGGGATGTGGCCTATCAGTATATGCCCTTTGTGGAAGAACTGGAGTCCGTGGGCCATACCAACACCTGGATCGGCCAGTTCCATGATGGGCTTCTGGAACAGATGTACCAGAACCGGGTGATCTTTCTGCTCAACATGAGCTGCCCTGTCTATTGCCGGTTTTGTTTCAGAAAGCACAAAGACGCCAGGAACGAAAAAAATCCCACCCCCCAGGGGGTTGCGGCAGCGGTCGCCCATGTTCGGAAGTCTCCGTTGATCAAGGAAATCGTTGTCACGGGCGGAGATCCGTTCATGAACCGGGAAAACATGGCCGCCGCCATTGACGGGCTCATGACCGTTCCCCATGTCCAGACCCTGCGTCTTGCCACCCGGTCCATTGCCTATTACCCGGATCTGTTTTTAGAAAACGAATCTGCCTACCTGAAATATTTACAGCAGAAAAACCTGGAGCTCCAGCAGCATGGCAAGCGCATGGAAGTGGCCACCCATTTTATCCACCCGGATGAAGTGAGCCCGGAAAGCCTGGAGATTATTTCAGACCTGGTCAAAAGCGGTATTGCTGTTTATATCCAGACCCCATTTTTAAGCGACTGCAATGACACAGGACCCGAATTGGTTACCCTTTTCGGCCTGCTGCGCGGCGCTGGTGCTGAACTGCATTATCTTTACATTCCCTGCAGCCCCATCCATGGAAATTCCATTTATTGGAAACCCTTGTCCGACGGGATTTATATGGCCCTGCACCTTCGGGCCCATCTGTCCGATCGGGTTATTCCCAGGATCTGCACGGCCACCCCCATCGGGAAAATGGACTGGTACACCAGCGGCTGGGCTGTTGAACGCGTCTCGGACAATGAAAATTTTATCTGGATCAGGACTCCTTATACACCGGAATATTTCAGAAATTTTGCCCCCCTTGCCAATGAATTGAGCAATATCAGGGTCAATGCCGAAGGCACCATTGATATCCAGTACATGGCAAAAATAGGGGACGCGGCCTGTTTGATCGGCAACCGCCCCACAAAGAAAGCTCCCCAAAACCTCATGGCCGAAAAAGCAGAGATTGACCGGTTGAAAAAAAATTTGGCCGTGACTTGCCAGACAGGGGGTTCCATTGTGAATACCGGCATAAAAGGGCTGTCCCGGCTCCATGAAACCCGGGTTCAGATCGATGCCCGGGCCGGTGACCTTCAAATGGCCTATATCATGGCCGATAAAAGGATTTCCGACGTGGTAATAGCGTCGGATATAGACGCAATTGACACATTATACGATATCACTCGGATCATCCCGCTTCTGGCAAATATTGGCCATGTCAATTCAGTGAGACTGCGCTCCATGAAGTTTGCAACAAAAGCCGCCTCCTATACCCGGGCCGTGATCAACCGACTGGGAGACTTGAACCGCCTGACCGTTGTCAATCCCCTTCGGCTTGAGATTGAAACCTGGTTTGTAACGGCCCAGGATGTGGGTGGCGACCACGCTCGCCTTGTCAGGCGGCTTAACAACAAAGGAATCACGGTCTATGCCAATGTTCCCCTGCTGGGCGGGGTCAATGACACGGATATTGCAATCCATGAGTTGGCCCATGGGCTGCGGTCGATGGGTATCGAATTCCACCATCTCTATGTGGCAGGCCTTCCCATCCAGAAACACTGGAACGATACCCATCCCATTGATTCCTTTGATGTCATTGATATTGCAACACGGGTTCGGCGGGAGGGGTCCGGAAGGGAGGTTCCCCGATATATTATTTTAACGGCCCTGGGTGAGGTGGATTACGGACTCACCAGTAACTTTATAAGAGCTGGAAAGTCCCTGAAAATAAAGCTTGGCTGTTATGATGAATCCTATTATAAAACCATGGATGAAAATTTTGTATTTTCGGAAGGTGTTGAAATCGGTGCGGACGGAAAACCTGTGGTAATCGTTTCCGGCCTGATAAAAACCAATGATTTTCCCGTTTCATAGAACGACAGAAGGTTAAGATAAATGAAATATCCCTATATGGATTATAGTGACAAGATCAAAATTCAGCCGGTCTTTAAAGGATTGACAGGCGATCCTTTGGTCGTGGACATGTCAGTTGGGTCAAAGGTGTTTGAACAGGTGGATATCCTGGACCAGCAGGCCTTCCAGGTATGGCTGGACCAGACAATGGAGGGCCGTCATACCTGGGGGCTTGCCTCCTATCTGGAGAACCGGCAGACCCTCTTGTCCCAATACCCCCAGATGAGAGAAGAACAGCGGTATTTTCACCTGGGCCTGGATATCATCGTGGGCCTGGGCACCCCCCTGCATGCCCCCCTGGATGCCGTGGTAAAGGAAAGCGGCTATGAAGCAGGGGATGGCAACTATGGGGGCAATGTTTTGCTCATGCACCAAAGCCCCTATTTTGAAACTTTTTACAGCATTTACGGCCATTTGAACAAAGAACAGCTGCCCGCTCCGGGCGATAGGTTTGCAGCCGGTGATGTCTTTGCCCTAATCGGGGATTTTTATGAAAACGGGAACTGGTTTTACCATACCCACCTCCAGGTCATCACCCAGAAGGGCTATGATACGGGCTGGGTCTCCAAGGGGTATTGTGCTGCCAAGGATCTTTCCGTCATGGATGCCATCTGCCCTTCCCCCCTGTCATTGTTCAAAATCTGATCAGCGATTCATCCGGTCAGCCCCCCAGCTTGGCCAGGGGGGGGGCTGACCCGGCTCCTTTTTTCTATTTCTTAAAAAGCCGTATTAAACAAAGGAAATAAAAAGTCAGGCATGAAGGATTGTTTATCAATTTGAAAATAATTCTGACACCTGTCTTGATCCTTTGATTTGTTTCCATAGATATAAAACATATATAAAAACAATAGGTTGAATTTTAGTTGTTGTTTTTTGCAGCAGCGGCATACCTATTGCTAACATTCCGTTAACATGAAATTTGATAATATCCCTAGGGAGAACAAAATCAGATTTGATAACCATGGGACACTTAAAGGAGAGAAGATGCGTTAGCCGGTTTAAAAGAACAGAACATAGACCAATCCAATAATTGTTTTGATGAAAGGAGAATATGACATGACCCAAAAAATAAAAGTGATGATGGTGGATGACGAGCCCCGGTTTCGTGAAACCGCATCAACACTCTTAAGAAAAAAAGGATTTGAAACCACCATTGCCGGGTCCGGGGAAGAGGCCCTCAGCATCCTTGCAAAAACCCCCCATGATGTGGTTGTTCTGGACGTTAAAATGGAAGGCATGGACGGTCACACGGCCCTTGCAGAAATCAAGAAAATTGCCCCCCAAACCCAGGTGATCATGCTCACCGGGCACGGAAGTCCGGATTCCGCCGCTAATTCCCGTAAACTGGAGGCCTTTGATTATCTTTCCAAACCCTGCGACATCGACATCCTTGCTGTAAAAATAAATGATGCGTATGCCGTCAGGCAAACCGGTGCGGCCCGAATGGAAAAAAAGGTCAAAGATATCATGACCGACATTGATAACTATTCTAGCGTGACCCTCAACACCACCGTCCGGGAAGCTATTGTCAAACTCATGGGGTCCCTGACCCAGCTGGTCTCGAGCAATCTGATCCGGGAAGCCGGTCACAGATCTCTTCTTGTGTTTGACGAACAGAAAAATTTTGTTGGTCTTCTTCGCATGAAAGACCTTATCAAAGGGGTAAGACCTGCGTATCTCGCCCCTCCGAAATCCTCCTTGGCCGATGCCGTCCGGTTCTCCCACGTATTCACCGGGGGCTGGGACGGGCTTTTTACCATTCAGATGAATGCCCTTGCGGACAAAAAAGTGGGAGAACTCGCTTTGGACGCTCCGCCTATGATCGATGAAAATGCAAACCTCATGGAAGTGACGGATCTGTTGTTCCAGACCAAGAGGACGCGGCTTATTGTCACGTCCGGCAATAAAGTGGTCGGTATCTTGAGGGAGCAGGACCTTTTCTTTGAAATCGTGAGTATTGTCACCAGATGACCTGATTGGAGGATTACATAAAATGACTACGGAATTAAATATTGCAAAACTGGAAGAAGAGGGCGGGTCTGAAAAAAGTCAGGCATTCGTTCTTAGATGGCTTTTAATCTCCATTGTCGCGGGTCTGCTGATCTGGATGATTCCCACACCGGAAACACTGGGTGCCCGGGGACATGCATTTTTGGCCCTGCTGACCGGGATCGTTCTGCTGTGGACATCGGAAGCCATCCCCATCGGGGTTACCTCCATCCTGGCCGGCTGCGGAATGATCCTTTTCAAGATTCAGTCATCCAAGGCAACCTGGGAAGCCTATGCCGACAGGACTGTTGTCTTTGTTTTCTTCATCATCATGCTCGGGGTTATGCTCGGCCAGACCAGCATCCCCAACCGGCTGATGGGGTATATACTGAAAATCGGCGGCCGGAATGTCAAACGGCTCAGTTTCACCCTGTGTATGGGTGCGACCTTTCTGGCGGCCTGGACCCATGACGCCACCATCACCATTATCCTTTTGTTTGCCATTATGCCCATGTTCCTGAAAATGGGCCTCACGCCCGACAAGTCCAACAGCTTTACCAAGCATTTCATGTTAGTGATACCCCTGGGTTCAGCCTGCGGCGGCGGGGCAACCTTTCTTGGCAGCGGCCGGTCACCTGCTTCGGCAGAACTGCTCTTTAAGATCACCGGTTATAACATCGGTTTTATGGAATACATGCTTTATCAATTCGTGCCGTCCATGGTTTTGGGGCTGGCAACCTGGCTTGCGGTCTGGATCATGTTTCCGCCCAAGATCAAGGAACTGCCTGCGGAACTGGCAGTTGCCAAAATGGCGCCCATGGAAAAAAATGAAAAATTGCTTTCATGGATTCTCGCGGTGACCTTCCTATTCTGGTTTTTGACCGATATTACCAAGATCCATGTGTCGGCCGTTGGCGGTCTATTTGTGGTCGTGTGCATGATCTTTAAGGTTGTGGACTGGAAAAAATGTCTGGATGAGTACCCCTGGAACCCCATCATGGTATTTGGCGCGGGATTTTCCCTGGGCGTGGCCATGCTGGACACCGGTGCCGGCCAATGGCTGGCGTCACAGATATTCCCGATTTTCACCAATTCGTCCTGGCCTGTGGTTGCGGCGGGTGCATCTGCGCTCAGCGCCGTCATTACAAGTTTCATGGCCAATGCAGCTGCCACGGCCCTGCTGGTTCCCGTAATGGTGCCCATGGCCGATATGGCCGGGGTCCCTGTGGCGCCCATTGCCATGGCTGTGCCCCTGGCCACGACCTTTGTTCTGCTGGTCATCGGGTGCCCTCCCACCCTTATTGCCTATGGCTTCGGCTATTTCACCCAGTGGGAGGCCTTCAAGGTCTTTTTGTTCCGGGCAGTTCTGGGTATTATCGTTCTTTCCTTGTGCATGGCCCTGTGGTATCCCCTGGTCGGCATGCCCGGAAACATCGATAACATGAAGACTCCGGCAAAACTGACAACCACTGGATATGAGCGTATCATAACCAAGTAAGCAGGCAGTATCCTTGCAAACCGGGGGGAGGCATCCTTTTCGCCTCCCCCCTTCCCCGCGCCCGGCTCACCCGATTAAAAACGGTACTCCCCCCATGAAAAGAAGGCATAATTGCAAAAAATCAGCGCCAGGATATGGCGCACATGATTTCACTTGGGGTCAGAAGGGGTTGGTCAGAAAAAAGTGTGGTTTTGATTTTACTGGAGCCGACGAGCGGAGTCGAACCGCTGACTTGCTGATTACGAATCAGCTACTCTACCAACTGAGTTACGTCGGCCAATTCCAGAAGACCCTATATAACAGAGGCGTTGAACAATTTCAAGGCAAAACCAATTTCTTTGCAAAACTGAGTATTTTTGATCGAAAAGTATCGTCCCTGGTCATTCCTGAAATGATATGACCCTGGGGCAGATGGTTTCGCCTTTCCCATCAATTTCATCGCCACTTACCGCTTTTATAAAAAACTTGTTTCTTGATTCAGGAGGGTATAAAAGCTATGGTTTTATGATAAATATAGGGATAGAAGATCACAGATAGCCTTTGAATCTTTATTCGTATTTGGTGTAAGGCATCTGCGATAATAGGTGAAATCAAAAGGGGTGTACAATGAAAATAGACGGATATCCAATAATTTCAAAACAAGAGGTAATCTCCCTGATCAAGGATGGTGATACCGTTGCTTTCAGTGGGTTTGGTGCGGCAGGGGCTGCCAAGGCCGTGCCGGTCATGCTGGCCCAACATGCAAGACAAGAGCATAGCCAGGGCCGCAGCTTTCGGATCAGGGTCCTTAGCGGGGCTTCCAGCGGGGATTATATTGACAATGATCTGGCCGAGGCCAATGCCATTTCATGGCGGGCCCCCTACCAGGGGGGGAAGACACTCAGGGACCAGATCAATCGCCAGGAAGTGGAGTATGTGGACATGCACCTGTCCCATGTGCCCCAGACCGTGGGTGCCGGGTTTTTCGGCCGTGTGAACGTGGCAGTGGTGGAAGCCACCCAGATCACCCCGGATGGCAGGGTCTATCTTTCCGCATCCATCGGAGCCTCTCCCACCTGGCTTTCCTGTGCGGACAAGGTGATCATAGAGCTGAACCATTGCCATTCCCCCCGCTTAAGTGAGCTGGCCGATATTGTCATTATGCCGCCTCCGCCAAGGCGTGATCCCATTAATGTGCACACGCCTTTGGCGAAAATAGGGTGGCCCTTTGCCCATGTGGATCCCAAAAAGGTGGTGGGTATCGTGGAAAACAACGAACCGGACCAGGTGGAGGCCTTTAGCCAGGAAGATGAAACCAGCAAAAAAATTGCAGACCATGTGATTGAATTTTTGCTCAAAGAAAAGGCGGCCGGTCGGATTCCGCCCAATTTTTTCCCCCTGCAGGCAGGGGTGGGCAACACCGCCAATGCCGTTCTGGCCGGGCTGGGACGTCACCCGGATATCCCGCCATTTTATATGTATTCAGAGGTCTTCCAGGATTCCATGATGGACCTGATTGATTCGGGAAAGCTTCTGGGGGCCTCTGCCACCTCCCTGACCATTGTGCCGGAAAAGCTCAAACAAATCGGGGAGAACATGGATTTTTACAGCCGAAAAATTGTGCTGCGGCCCCAGGAGATATCCAACCACCCGGGCATTATCCGCCGTCTGGGGGTGGTGGCCATGAACACGGCCCTTGAAATGGATATTTACGGCAATGTGAATTCCTCCCATGTGATGGGCACCCATGTGATGAACGGGGTGGGGGGCAGCGGCGAGTTTGCCCGGAACAGCCATTTGTCCATTTTTATGACCCCTTCCATTGCCAAGGGCGGAAAGATTTCCTCGGTGGTTCCCATGGTCCCCCATGTGGACAACAATGAACATTCGGTCCAGGTGGTGGTAACAGAACAGGGGCTGGCCGATCTGAGGGGTCTTGGCCCCCTGGAACGGGCAAAAAAAATCATCCATACCTGTGCCCACCCCTCATACCGGACCTATTTACAAGAGTACATCGCCAAGGGAACCTGCGGGCACATCTGCCATGATCTGACCCAATGTTTTGAACTCCACCGCAATTTCAAGGAATTTGGGGACATGCTTCCCGACAGATAACCCGAACAGATAAGCAGATCCATCAGGGCAATCGCATCTAGCTTTTTAATAACCAGCCTTATACCCGTTCCGGTCGGATTGCCTTTCTGTCGCTGGATAGGCCAGGTTACAGGCTCTATGTGGACTGCACTTGTGGCGGAAAAACTCGCTGCGCTCAAACAATTCCCGCCACTTAACGCTACGTCCACCAGAGCCTGTAACAACCTGTCCTAAAATGCTCCGCCAAGGCAATCCAACCGGAACTAGTTGCAATGTACTCAACTGGTATATTACCAATAGAAACCTGAGGGGAATCTTAATTCCAAAACATACGTGCTGAAGTGGAAGAAT